>CAIJLV010000001.1 GCA_903821635.1 uncultured Verrucomicrobiota bacterium
GCCGCCGGCCTTCAACTCGCGCTGCACCTGGATGAGCCGCTTGCGCGTGGTGTGGATGCCGAACTTGCCGAGGTCGGTGGCGATCCATTTGCGCCCGAGCTTTTCGGCCACGGCGGCGGTCGTGCCGCTCCCGCAGAAAAAGTCCGCCACCAAATCGCCTTCGTTGCTGCTGGCTTTCAGGATGCGTTCAAGAAGTTGCTCCGGCTTCTGCGTCGGGTAATCAACACGTTCCTCAGCCTGAGAGTTCACAGGAGGCACGTCCGTGATAACGTCTTGAATCGCCACGCCCTGCGAGATGTGCTTCTTAAACTGCGGACGGCCGTCCTCGCCTTTCTTTCCCTTGGCAGGCCAGTAAATGAAGTCATTCGCATCGAGCAGATCCAGTTTCTCCTGAGACGTCATCGTGGCTGCCTTTTCCTTGCCCACCAACGATTCGACTGCCTCACGATTCACTTTCCAATGTCCACCAATCTTTGCTGGGTCGAATCCTCTCCACGGCTTTCCTGAATCGCCCCCACGAAGGCCAGCCGCTGTTAAGTCGCCGGTTCGATAGCGACCTCGCGCGTCAGAGTTGGCGTATTTCGATTCCAAGTATTTCTCGTCGTATTCCTGAAAAACCTTGTTCCACACATACTGCTCACCGCGCGTATAGAACAAAATTGTGTCGTGAATCGGACCCCAAAAAACCGCGTCACTTCGCGCACTGGTTCGTTTCCAGATGATTTCGTTCAAGTGGCGATTCCCGCCAAACACTTCATCCAGACACGTCCGTATGAGCGAGTTCATCCTTGGATCGCAATGCACGTAGATGCTGCCGTCGCTGTGCATCAAATCGCGCATGAGGATGAGGCGTTCGTAAATCATGGCGATGAAGGAATCCGCGCCGCGCCCCCAGGTGTCGCGGTAGGCGATTTGTTCGAGGAGGTTCGGCTCTTTGTGGAAGGTCTCGCCGCCAATCTCGATGTCCATGCTGAAGTCCGCGCCCACGTCGAAGGGCGGGTCGATGTAGATGAGCTTGAGGCCGCCGGCGTCCTCGATCTGGCGGCGGAGCGCGCCGGCCTTGAGGGAGGCGAGGATGAGCTTGTTGTCACCCCAGATGAGTTTGTTGGTCCAGCCCTTGACCTGCCGCCCGCCGGTGTCGAGGCCGAGTTCCTCGTCGTCGCGCTTTTCCTTCCGCGGTTCGTCAATGTGTTCGAGGGTCTGGAAGGGGAGGATGGCGGTGCAGACTTCGCGGGACTTGCCGTTCCAGACGAGTTCCACCTCGCGCTTGTCGGCGAAGAGGAGGAAGCGGTATTTCTCCGGGAGCGGCCTACCTTGCTCGATGAGCTTGATGAGGTCGCGCTTCTCGGTTTCGGAGAGGTCGTAGCGGTCGGATTCAGGTCGGGACATGGCGGGAAAAGTGGATTTGCGCGGAGGGGGCGGGTGAGGCTCTATTGCGGCGGCCTGTTACCACTGAAAGTCGTCTCCAGGGCGTCGCGGGGTATCCCGCTCAGGTGGATAGTGGGCCTGACCATTTGGGCGACCGATTCTGTGTTTACAGGTCGTTTTTTGGAGGTAATTTGTCTTCAGCGACCAGTGCGGTTCGGACCTTTTCCGTTCCCGCGGCATTAGCCCCTGGCCGCTCCTTTTTTTGCTCCGATTCGAGCCATCCCATCACGTCGTTAAAATTCTCGTAGCCAACGGCAACGAGGGGATTGACGAGGGTCCAAAGGGTTTCGTCCACCGGCTTCGGCTTACGCCCGCTTTTCTGTTCTTGATGCCGGCGGATGATGTAGGCGCACAAATCGCAAAGCTGAAGAACTAGGCTTTTGTCGGACTCGATGAAAAAGCCCTTCTCGATGATTTGGGTCAAGCGGAGGCCCCCATCGGCTCCACGGAGCAGGCGGATCGCCTTGTCCACATCGCGGGCCACCTGGTGATTTTCGTCGGAAATGAAGATTCCCAACGGCTTGCCGGGAAGGTTTCGAAGGTGGCTGTTCACGACCTGGGCGACGAGCGCGAAGGCCGCAACGTGCGGATTGATGATCACACCGGCCCCGAAAGTGTGGGTCAGCCAGCGGGAATACTGGTGCTTAACAATGGCGCGATACACCAACTTCAACTGGTGGTCCGCCGCGATCTTCAGCCACGCGGACATGAAGGCGAGCCGGTGATCCGGCGAAGAGGCTCTGAACACCCCGCTCTTGGGATTGATGAGGTCGGAGGTGTGAATCTCGAACCCGTCCGGACGAGGACTGGGCCAATGCACTTCGACTTGCTCAGCCAGTTTGGCCTCAAGGGATTGCCATTTGGATTCCGGCACGATCAGGGCACACAGCACGAAAACCGGCTGGTTCGGATCGGCAAGGTTTCCGCCACTGTTCCCCGATTCGTCGAGATAGATGAGGTGCATGGTCAGGACTTGAATTCGGTAAAGCTCACCGCCAGCGCCGCGAAGGTCTTGGCCGGATGGGCCTCAAAGTGTTTCTCGAATCCGTTCTGGTCCACAAATACGAAGTCGTAGTGCTGGCCGTTCTCCTCGGCGGCCGTCGCATCCGCACACCACTGCTTGAGACGGTCCAGCTTCCGGGCGAGGTCACGTTCCTCCCGCCCCTTGGTTTCGATGATCCAGATGCGGCCGTCGGTCGTGCGGACGATGAAGTCGGGAATGTAGTTGGCGAGGTCGCCATCTGACTTCACGTAGTCGAGCCGGAAACCAACCGCGGTGTAGTTTTTGGCGAAGGCGGCAACGTCGCCGGCGCCCTCCAGGAAGCTGGCGAACCGCAGTTCAAACCCGCCGGAGTTGGGTTCGCCCACGACCTTGCTGAAGATACACTTACCGGCGGCCAGGTGCGGCCGGTAGTCCGTGCGGAAGGGGCGCATCTCCTTCAAGCGGATGCGGTCCTCGATGCGAGTGGTCCCGGTCTCCTCGACGGTCAGCGCATTGATGGCCTTTTTGAAATAGTCGTAGAGCAGTTTGCCGGCGTCCGGCTCGGACAGGTTTCGCAGCACCACCGGGTCTTCCAAGTCTACCGGGGACGGACTGAAAAGGTAGTCGCGGACGAACCGCTTCACCTGGCCGTAAACCACGTCGTAGCCGCCCACCAAGCGCAGGTCCTTGAGCAACTGGCGCGCAAAGAACGCCACGACCGAGCGGTAGTCGGCGGCGCCCACGCCATCGAGCTGGATGGTGTGATGCACTTCCGAATCCAGCATGGTCTTGAAAACAATTTCGCGGGTTTCCTCGGGCGTGAACGGCTTCAGCGGCAGCTTGGGATTGCCGAACGTGGTCGGGTCCAAGGCGTCCAGGTTCTTGAACTCGCGCTGGTAGCGGCGGCTGAGCTTGGGCAGCGGAATGTCGAGGGCGTCGAGGTTCTTGTCGGGGTTCTCCGCATCCACCTCCACGATGATCGAATCCTGACGGGTCGTGCCGCCGCCCATGGGAACGCGCTCGAAGGTCACCCCTTCGTTCTGGATCGACTCGACGAACTCCATGAAAGCCGACGTGCCCATGACAGAGACGGTTTCCCGCACCGCGTCATTGCCGAAATACATCCGGCGCAACCCGCGTCCGAGCGTCTGCTCCGGCAAGATGTTGGATTGCGCGGCATACGCCCGCAGACCGCAGATTACGGTGACATTCCGCACGTCCCAGCCCTCCTTCAACATCAGGACGGAAACGATCGCCTTGTAGGGAGAATCCCAGCGGTCGATGTCGTTGGAAGCCTTGCGGAGCCGTTCTAACTCCTCCTTGTTTTTGCCGGAGGCCGCCTCGGAAATCTCGCCGTTGTTCTTCGTGTGGATGACGAGCACGGCACTCTGAAGCTCGGCACAAATCTTCTCCAAGTAGGCGCCCACGTCATCGCAGTTGCGGGTGTCGTCCACCATCACGAACAGCACCGCTTTCTTGCCGAGCTGCTTTTGCTCCGCGTAGCTCTTGCGCCATTCCTCAATCCCAAGCGCGAGATAATCCTGATACTTTTCGGTGAAGATGGAGCTCTTGTGTTCATTGAGCTTGGCCCGGCTGGCGGCGTCGGGGAGCACCGGATGTTTGACGACGTTCTGGTGAATGGCCTCGACCAGCGGATAATCCGAAACCGTTTGAACGAAGATGGCTCCGTTGTCGTGCCTAGGCGTGGCCGTAACGTCCACTTGCAAGGCCAGACGGCCGTCCCGTTGCAGCATCCGGTGATGGATATCCTGAATGGACTTGAACCACGCCATGCGGGAATCGTGGATGTGGTGCGCCTCATCGTTGAAGACGGCCAACTCCTCAATCTCGCGGATGATCTCGCCCAAGTCGGTCTTGCTGTCGGTGGTCTTGCCGGCGGGTTTGGAACCGAAAGCATCCGTCAGGAAGTAGTCACGCAGGTCTTCGTCCTCCAGGGATGGTTCAACGACGTCGCCTAAAAACACCCGGTGAACGTTCGTGAGGAACAGGTTGCCCGTCTCC
Source organism: uncultured Verrucomicrobiota bacterium (assembly GCA_903821635.1). GTDB lineage: Bacteria > Verrucomicrobiota > Verrucomicrobiia > Limisphaerales > UBA9464 > CAIWAH01. The sequence goes on from CAIJLV010000001.1 coordinate 4,433, forward strand.
CGCACGATGCGCACGTCGTCCTGGATATGCAGCGTCAGTTGGAAATCGTCCCGCCAGTTGCGGCCGGCATAGCCATTGGGTGGCAGAATAGGATCGTTGAAGAAGATCTTCAGGCCGTCGAAGTCGCTGCGCAGCCGGTCGAGCACGATGATGTTGGGCGCGATCACCAGAAAGTTACGAGCGAGGGCGGAATCTGACTCGTAGAGGCGATGGAAAAAGCTCCACGCGATCAGCAGCGAGAGGACTTTGGTTTTGCCCGAGCCCGTCGCCATCTTCAGGACGTAGCGTGGCCAATCCTCGGCAAACATGCCGCTCGACACCGCCCCGGAAGCATCGAAGCGCAGGAGGTCGTATTTGTCGCGCGCTTGGCGGACTTCGTAGAGCCAGATAACCGCCTCCACTGCTTCACGTTGAGCAAAATAGTAGCGAAATATGGCGAGCGAGCCGTCGGCATTCTCGGTCTGGTGCTCGGTGTCAAACCAGTGCTTGAGCAGGGCAACCGAAGTGGCCGACGCCCCGGGATAGCCCTCATTTCTCCAAGCGTGGAGTTCCTTCCGAATGTTCGCGACCAGCGGCGGCAATAGCTTGTCGTAGGAACTTCCGCGCAATTCTTCCGCGGCAGGAAACCACCGGTGGTCAGGTAGGAGCGTCGCATATGGGGAGCTCGGAAATTTCGGGTGGAGTGCCATTTGCGAAAGTTTTACCGACTAAAGCCCGCCGGTTCTCGCGTGGTCAATGTCGCACCCTGACGGCGATGGAGCAGGCGTGCCGCGTTCGGCGTGTCTCCCAAAGTAACCTTCCGTATTGAGAAGTGTTCGTCGTGCGCCCAAAGTGACTGTTACTCGGGAGGCGGGCGAAGGGGGCTTCAAGGTAAACTACGTCGATGCGTGGCGCGCTCACCGAAATTCGATGGCGATTGATGAGGTCTTCAACACCGTTGAGGGTGACTCAGAGTGGAAGGAATATGTGACGGAGGAACGCATCGAAAAGGGCCTTCGTTACACGCAAATTGATGAACAAGTGGAGGCGAAACTCCTGGCCGAGACTTCTCAAGAGGCTCAGCAGCCTCCGGTTGCCGAAACCCCAACCACTTCCTCAAAAAAAGCGCCTGATCGAAGGCCCAAAGCCAAGCGCGCCAAGCAGCGCATTAGGATACCATGAAGCCCGTCCCTGATCAGAATTCGGAGAAGTTGGTCAGCAAACGCACGGCGGCATCCTTGCTGGGCGTGTCCGTCCGCAGCGTTGAACGCCTAGTAAACCTTCACCGCCTGACCAAGGTGAAAATCCTCGGCGCGGTGCGGTTTCGGGTCAGTGAAATCAATCTGCTGATGCAGGGAGGCAAGGCGTGATCTTCAAAGTTCAAAAGCGACCCTCGCGCCGGAATGGGAAGCTCGTCGAGACCCGCAGCTACTACCTGCGCTATCGGATCGGCGCCATGCCCAGCGACAAGTGGAAGTCGTTGGGTGTGTCGGACAAGCAGACCGCCTACAAGTTGGCCCAAGACTTCCTGGCCGAACTGCAACGCGAGGAAGCCGGAATCATCGAGCCCAAGCTGTTGCGGGAGGCTGCCAAACGCCCCTTAAAATCGCTTTTGGCGGACTTCATCACCGACTTGGAAACCAAGGGCCGGGCTGGCCAATACACCCGCGACGTGCGCACGCGGCTGGGCCGGCTGTTCACCGAGGCGGGTTGGAATCGGTTCGCCGACATCACGGCCGACGCCTTCCAGCGCTGGCGCTCCGCGCACCGGCACGAATTCGCCGCCAAGACGCTGAACGAATACCTCGCCACGGCCTCGAACTTCCTTTCCTGGGCGGAACGGAACGGTTGGCTGAAATTCAATCCGCTGAAACGGGTTGAACGGATCGACGGCCGGGGACGGGAAAGCTACGTGCGCCGCGCACTGACCGACGACGAGCTTCGCCGGTTGGTGGCCGCCGGCGGGGAATACCGGGGCTTTCTTTACCACTTCGCCGCCCGCACCGGGCTTCGCCGAAACGAAATCAAGACCCTGACTGGGCGCGACCTTCACCTTGACGACGAAACCCCGTTCTTCGTGGTCAAGGTTGCGAATGCGAAGAATCGAACGGCTCAACCGCTCCCGCTGTTGCCCGAGTTGGTTCCGACTCTAAAGCGATGGCGAGCCCTGTCCGGTGGTCCCGCTGAGCCCGTGTTTGCGCGCACCTTGCCGCGGGTCCGAGACATGGCGCGGGATTTGGCGGCCGCCGGAGTCGTCCAAAAGGATGTGGAAGGCCGGTTGGTGGATTTCCACGCCCTTCGCCACACGTTCAACACGTTCCTGCAATGCAACGGCGTGAGCCTGCGCATCGCCCAACAATTGATGAGGCACAGTGACCCCAAGCTCACCGGCAAGGTTTACCTCACTGAATCCATGCTGCCGACGAAGGACGCGATCCGCAGTCTTCCGGCCCTCCTGGTGGGGGAAGGGTATACACAAATACGCGCACAGATTTCAGGCGCTGGCAGTCCTGAGCCGTCGCCTCCTGGCGCGGTTGGCAACGGGTTCGTGTTGATGCAACCCCTTGGTATTGGCGGAGTTTGGCACGCCGTGTCGCAGGCTGACGCGAGTGGCGGAATGGTGGGCCCAACAGGACTCGAACCTGTAACCAAGGGATTATGAGTCCCCTGCTCTAACCATTGAGCTATGGGCCCGGCGCGGCGGCAGGCTAAGTGAACTTTTTCCGGACCGCCAGCGCGGTTTGATTCGGGTTCAATTCGGCCCCGGCCCCGCCGGCCCCACTCCGGAAAAGGCTTGCCCACTCCCTGACCGGCCCAAACGATTCCAGCCACGTGGAAGCCGAAGTTTTAAGTCGCCGGCCGGGCCGGCGAAGGGTGCTCAGGGCCCACCCAATCCCCAATCTCAGGGCTGTTTTCAAGCGGCTACACCTGCCGCTTCAGCCATGAATCGTCCCCTCTGGCTGGTGGCGCACACCCGCCCGCGGTGCGAAAAAAAAGTCGCGGACTTCTGCCAGCGCGAAGCGTGGGCGGTCACCCTGCCGCTTTACCGGAGCGTGAAGCGTTACCGTGGCAAAAAACTGGTGTTCCTCAAGCCCCTGTTCCCCGGCTACGTGTTTGTCGAACTCGCGCCCGATCAGCGGCTGAAGCTATCTCAGCATCAACACGTTGCGAATCTCTTGGAACCGCCTGATCAGGCGGAATTCGCCACTCAACTGGCCACCATTCTCCGGGTCTTGGAGGGCGAAGTGGAGGTCCGCCTAGCCCCCGAGATTCAACCCGGCGCTCGGGTGCGGTTGCGCAGCGGACCATTGCGGGGCGTGGAGGGCATCGTCACCGAGCGGCACGGGATGTTGGAGGTGCAGTTGCGCTTGGATTTCATCGGCCAAGGAGCGGCCGTGAAGGTGTCCGCGGATGAACTGGAGCCGGTCTGAATCGGCGGCGGCCGACTGAATTCCGCCTGCCGTCGGGCGGAAGATGCGTTAACCTTGAGGCCGTAACACCGCCCCGCCCCCCTTTGCTCCGATGAAAATCGCTGTTGTTGGACTTGGATATGTCGGCCTGCCGCTTGCCCTGCTCTTCGCCCGCGCCGGCGCTGAGGTGGTCGGCTTGGACATTGATCCTTCAAAAACTGACGCGCTCACGGCCGGTCGGAGCTACATCCGCCACATTCCCGCAGAAACCATCCGCGCGCAGGTGACCGCTGGTCGCTTACGCGCCACGACGGATTTTTCCGCGGTCCAGCAGGTCGAAGCGGTGATCATCTGCGTGCCGACGCCGCTGACGCCAAATCGCGAGCCGGATATTTCCTACATCCTGAACACCGGCCGCACGCTGGCGCCGTTTTTGCAGCGCGGCACCCTCGTAGTGCTCGAATCGACCACGTATCCCGGCACGACTGACACCGATTTGCGGGCCGTCTTGGAAGCCGGCTCCGGCCTGAGTGCGGGCCGTGACTTTCACCTCGCATTTTCCCCGGAACGGGAAGACCCGGGCAATCCCGACAGCCGGGTGGCGGAAATCCCCAAGGTCGTCGGTGGCTATACCCCGGCGTGTTTGGAGCACGCCCGGGCGCTCTACGCCTCCGCCATTAAGACGGTCGTGCCCGTGTCGTCGTGCCGGGTCGCCGAGGCGACCAAGCTGCTCGAAAACATCTTTCGCAGCGTCAACATCGCGCTCGTGAACGAGTTGAAGATCGTTTACGGCGCCATGGGCATCGACATCTGGGAAGTCATTGCCGCCGCCCGCACCAAACCGTTTGGGTTCATGCCGTTTTATCCCGGCCCTGGACTGGGCGGCCATTGCCTGCCGATCGACCCCTTTTACCTCGCGTGGAAGGCCCGCGAATACGGGCAAACGGCACGCTTCGTGGAACTGGCCGGCGAAGTGAACACCGCCATGCCACAGCATGTCTTCCGGGTCACCGCCGACGCCCTCAATGCGCGCCGAAAACCGGTTAATGGGAGTCGGGTGTTATTCGTTGGACTGGCCTACAAACCGAACGTCGATGACCTCCGGGAATCGCCCACGTTCGCGTTATTCGACCTGTTCCAAGCCCACGGCGCCGAGGTGGCATATCACGACCCGTTCATCCCGGTGATCGGCCCGACCCGGGAACACGCCGCTTGGCGGGGACTTGCTTCGGTCGCTTGGGACGCAGCGACGGTGCAACCTTTCGACGTCGTCGTCATCGTCACCGCCCACGCCACCGTGGAGCACGCGCAACTCGCCGACTGGGCGGAATGTATCGTGGACACGCGCAACGCTTTGGGCGCCGTCGCGACCCGCCCGGGACAAGTCTGGAAAGCCTGAGCGCCCCTTTAACCGACCCAGCGGCCGGCGGCCAAGGCCAACGCCCCGACGGGAACGGAATCCTCGCCCAAACCGGCCAACGCCACCCGCGGCCCCGGCTGGAAGGAATCCATCACGTAGCGAGGCAAGGCCCTGGCCAAGGCCGCCCGCAGCGGTTCCCCCACCAGCGACAAGCCCCCGCCCAGCACCACGATTTCCGGGTGCAACAACTGCTCGGCGTGCGACAGGGCAAACGCCAAGTCATCCGCCACTTCAGCGAGGATCCGTTGCGCCAGCGGATCACCGGCCGCGAGGGCGGCGGCCAAGTGCCGGGCTTCACCGCCGGCGGCCGACTGCTGCGCGACCGCGGCGGCCAAAAAACCATTCTGGCCGGCAATGCCTTCCCGAATTCGTCGATCCACGGCCCAACCGGAACACCGTTGTTCTAGCGTCGTGCCCGTTCGATCGAGCCGCACATGGCCGATCTCCGCTTCCCCTGGCGCGGCGCCGTGATACAGCTGCCCGGCCACCACCAAGCCGCCGCCGACCCCGCTGCCCATGTTGATCCAGAAGACGGGATTGGCACCCCGCCCCGCCCCGTGCAGCGCCTCACCGAGGGCCGCCACGTTGGCGTCGTTATCCACAAATACCGGCCGCCCGGTCTGCTCCCGCAACCAGACAGCGAGCTCAAATTCATGCCAGCCGTCGATCTGGTGGGAACAACAGATCCGGCCGGTCTGCCAATCCACCGGTCCGCCAAAGCCCACGCCAACCGCCGCCGGAGGGTGCGCCGCCATGAGCTCCGGCAGCGCCGCCGCAATCTGCGCGCGAATGCCGACGCCGCCGGCCGCACGGTTCACGGCGAGGCGGCGCCGTGCGTGAATGCGGCCGGTTTCATCCCCCGCGACGAGCTGGAGTTTGGTGCCGCCAATTTCAAGACCGAGAAAGTTCATGCTCAAGGCCGGACAAAATAATCAGGCTCGTTGCCGGGCCGCCACTTGATGTTGCACCCGAGGCTGGGAATCTGCGGGTTGGAAACCGGCTGCCCAGCCCGCACCGCCGCCACCGCCGCGCGCAGATCCGCGCCGGTGACGGGACAGGAATTGCCCGGGCGGGAAGCGTCAAATTGACCGCGATACACCAACCGACGGGCGGCATCGAAGACGTAGAAATCCGGCGTGCACGCGGCGCGATAGGCGTGCGCGACAGTCTGGGATGGATCGAATAGGTAGGGAAACGTCCAACCGGCGGCGCGGGCTTCTTCGAGCATTTTTTCCGGGGCGTCGGCCGGATACTTTTGGGGGTCGTTGGCGTTGATCGCGACGAAGGCGACTTCTTGGCGGGCGCATTCCGCACCGAATTCCGCAAGGGCGGACCGCAGGTGTTTGACGTAGGGGCAATGGTTGCAGAGGAAGGCGACCACCAACGCGACGCCCGGCAGTTCGGCGAGCGCAACGTCCCGGCCAGTCGCCGGATTGGGTAGGCAAAAATCCGGCGCGGGCGTGCCCAGCGCCAGCATCGTGGAAGGAGTGAGTGCCACGCGCCAACATTCCCGGATTCGCGGGCGCTTGGCCAGCCGCGGCTCGACCCGCATGCAACCCGTTCCACTTGGCATTTTCACTGAGTGCGGAGCTCAAGTTCCCCGCCCGGCGGAGTCTAGGCCGGCTCTTGGGCAGCCCAGGTTGGGGCACGGCGGGAGCAGTCGCAAACGCGCACGGTTCCACCGCGCCCACGGAGATCAATCCCCGGTAGACTTCGAGCTCAACCTCAACTAATCCACGCCACACCTAGGTGCCTCGCCGAGTGTTCACCCAACCGAAGCCGGGGGAACAGGTGAAGTCGGGCCAGCGTTACTGGGCCGATGGCACGCGGGTGGCCGGGCAGCAGTTTGAGTATGGCTTCGACGACCTCGGCAACCGCAGCCGCGCAAAACGGGTGGTGCCGGGGGCGCGGCCCAGACCACCGCCACCTCGTGGCACTTTACGCCGGGCACCGTCCTAGCGGACGACGGCCGGGCGGTCACCGGTTGGAACCGGATTCGGTCAGGGTGACAGTGCGACCGCCCACTTCGATCTCAATCTGGAGCGAGCCACTGCCCGAGACCTTCCGCAGGTCGCAATCGGCCTGACGGCCGTGGTAATTGAGGGTCGCGGGGGTGACCCCGGAGACGGCGTGGTTGAGTCCATCCACGTTGACCGTGCCCGCGTAGCTGACGGGGGATTCACTGGTGAGCCGCACGACAATTTCACCGGCCGACTTGGGCGGCGTGGACTGGCACCCGGTAAGCAGAGCGAACGCAGCAAGGGCCGCGACAACGGCAAGGCAGTGATTGGTTTTCATAGGCTTTTCTCGGCTGAGACCACCGCACTTAACGTGCCTGTCTCACGCGGATAGTGTAGGTCTTGGCCTGACTGTTGAGGGATTGAAAGCGAACAGTTTCCTGCCCGTTCTCAGTCAAAATCACATTCTCCCACGGACTTTCGTCGCCGGTGGAAAAACCACCCGCGTCTTTAAACACGCATTGGACCTGCACTTGGATGCGGCGCTCCTCCCGGTTGCGCAAGATGGCGGCGACTTCGAGGCGGCCATCTTCGAGGGTCCGCTCCTGCAAACCGCTGCTGGTGACGGAGCGCTGGGCACCGGCATCCATCAGGACAAAACGGCTGGTTCGTTCCTGATTAAATTGGTCCGTGTTCTTGGGCTGGTAAGCGCCACCGGCGCAACCCGCAAACAGGAGGGTGGTGGCACCGAGGGCGGCAAGGATGGGCTTCATAAGAATGAACTAGAGGTTGCGGTCGCTGACGAAAAGCACGGTGTCGCGGTCGGGCGCGACGGTAAACGTCACCGCCCGGGTCGTGACGGGTTGTCCCGTTTGGGTTTGAAACTGGATTTGGGCGGTGTGCGGGCCGGGGGCCAAACGCAGGGCCGCAAAGCTGATGAAGTTAGGTAGGTTGTCCCAAGTCCGCGTATCCGCTGCCGGGGTCGTCGCCGCGGAGACCGCTTTGCTGATCAAGCCGGCGGCGAGCAAACCAAACCCGATTTCGTCGGCCGCGCCCCGACTGCCTTGGCCGCCGATGGCGAGGATGGCGCCGGAGACGACGGCGGCATCCCCAAAGGAATCGGCGCCGGTTTTGAAGACGGCTTTGCCGGCCAAAATGTGATCCATCAACCGACCGCCGCGCGTCGTGGCCTGATAGGTGAGATCGTCGTAGGGACCGAACTTGTTGGTCTGCCCATTCACGACGAACTGCACCAGCGAACCCGGCGCGGAACCCGGCCGGAACCGGAGCTGTTCGCCGTATTCGCCGGCCGAATATTTGGTCGGCCCCGTGCCGCATTCGAGGAAGACGAGCACGTTGGCCTGGCCGTCGTAATCAGGCGGCGGATTGAGGCGGGCAGACTTGCGGGCGCGCTTCAACTGATCTTTGCCGTCGCCGCGCAGCTTCACGGTCGCGAGGCCGTCGAGGTAGTCGAGCAGCGTCCAGTCGGCCTCGGTGATGCCGATTTCGGGGGCCATGTCCTGCACCGCGGCACTCCGGAAACAGGCGCGAGCGTTGTCCGGCTCGCCATCCATCCAGTAGAGGAGGCCGCGGTAGTAGAACGCCATCGCGCGCTCGTAGGGTTCGCCACGGAAGTTCTTGCGGGATTCCTCCTTGAAGTAGTTGCGGGCTTCCTTGGCGGTCTTATCGCCCACGCTCAGGCCGCCCAGCGTCAGGACCGCGCTATCGAGTCGCTGGCGGGCGGAGACCAGATCGCCGGAGCGCAGGGCCTTGAGGCCGGCGCGGTAGTCGTCGAGCTGGCGGTTGCGCTCGGCCTGCTTTTCCGGCGAGAGCGACGTGCAGCCGGCGAGGGCGAAAGCAAGGCTGAGCAGGCAGCCGAGGCGGGGAACGAAAAATGGAGCGCGCGGAGGCATTCGTCAGTGCGAGAAATGGAATTCCGAGGAGGCAACTTCGGTAACCGGGGTAGCCGCGGAGCGGCGACCGAAAGTAGCCCACGGCGTCAGCCGTGGGCGTCTGAAAACTTACCGATACGCCGCGTCTTCCAGCCCCTGTTTCTTCACCTCAGCGGAGTCTTCCCAGAGGATGTCCGTGGTGCGTGGGTCGATGAGTTGAAAGCTATAGAGGATGTAGTCGCTGGTGCCGGCCTTGGTCTTGGTGGTCAGGCCCGACAGCTTGCCCGTCAGGAAGAAGTCGGCGCCCTTGAACTCCTGCACGTTGGGATTGGTGTTCGAGGTGACCGAACCCTCCCGCTTCAATCGGCGTTCGTCCTCCAACGCTTGCATGCGTTCGCGGGCGAGGAAACGCACTTGGCCTTGGGCCTTGGAATTCAACTGCGTGCGAATGCGGGTGAGAAAGATGTCCTTGTTGAGCGCGAACCGGGTTTCGTTCTCCACCGGCAAGAGCACGACGCGCGGCGGTCCACCGGCGAAACCCTTGATTTCAGGCGTGTTGAGTATGCTGCGCGCCATCTTGTCGGTCACGGCCACGAGGTCCTGAGACTCGATACCCGTGCCGGCGACAAATCCCTGTTCGTCGGCCTTCATGACGGTGACGGGAACTCCGGACGGGTTTCTGACGCCGGAAGCACAACCCGACGCAAACAGAGCCACCACGGCAATTGAGGCGCAGGTCAACGGACGCAAAACATTCATACGGGCGGAATCAAATGGATGCCGCCAGCCTGGTCAACCGGACTTCGGTTCAACCTGACGAGCGGTCACGGGCAGCAGACGAAAGGAGACGCCGCGCATTCATTACCTGCCTGCCCCACGCCCGGCCACCGCCCGATCGCGCACCCATCCCGCACCCAGCTCGGACCAAAAAATCGGCCGGCTCGGCAGCCGCGGGATGGCTTTGCGCCTTTGCTCGCGGTCGAGTCCGGCTTAAACATGCCGCGTGCCGCCACCTTCACTCGATCGGTTTCTCCACGAGCGCGCGACGTTCGCAACGGGGATCACCCGGCTGGCCGGGGTGGACGAAGCCGGCCGCGGCCCACTCGCCGGCCCGGTCGCGGCGGCGGCGGTGATCCTGCCACGGGCTTGGGTCGAGCACGGGATGCCCGCAGATTGGGCGGCGCTGAACGATTCCAAGCAGCTTTCCGAAGGCCGGCGCGAAGAATTTTACGGCCTCATCACCGGCCATCCCGAGATCGAATTTGGCATCGCGCTGGTTGATTCTCGGGTGATTGACGCCCTGAACATCCTCCAGGCGACCCACCAAGTGATGAACGATGCGCTCCGACAACTGCGGCCCCGGCCCGAACACGCCTTGGTGGACGGAACCCTCGTGAAGTCGCTCCTCGTGCCCCAGACGCCGCTCGTGAAGGGCGACTCCCTCAGCTACTCGATTGCCGCCGCCAGCGTGCTCGCCAAGGTAGCCCGCGACCGGCTCATGATAAAAGCCGACGAACTCTGGCCGGAATACGGCTTCGCCCAGCACAAGGGCTATCCCACGCCGGAGCACCTCGCGGCGCTCGCCAAACACGGCCCCTGCCCGATCCACCGCCGCAGTTTCGCCCCACTCCGGAAACCGGAGCCGGAGCTGTTTCCCAAATGAACTGGCTGGCGCAACTCTGGCCGTTCCGGCGCCGCGTGGAACGCTTGGAACCCGAACATCTGCGCCGTGGACGACTGGGGGAGGCCGCCGCGCGCCGCGCCTTGGAGCGCGCCGGACTGAAGTTCCTCGCCGCGAACTACCGTTCCTCGCACGGCGAACTCGATTTGGTGTTTCGCGATGGCGATTGCCTCTCGTTCGTGGAGGTGAAGACGCGCTCGTCCGAAGATTGGGGCCGCCCGGCCGCCGCGGTGGACGCCCGGAAACGTCGGGCGCTGTCCCTGACCGCCGAAGATTACCGGCGCCAACTGCGCGACCCGCGCGTGAAGTGGCGTTTTGACGTGGTCGAAGTGCTGCTTCAAGACGGCGCGGTGCATGAACTCCGACACGTCGTGAATGCCTTTGTGGGCGAAACGCGGCGAGTCCGACGGCGGTAAAAGCCAACTTCCGCGGCGCCAGCTTTCCCGGAGTGCCCGCCTACGCGCGAAACAGTTGCCCCATCTTTTTGCCCAACAACTTGCCGGCCAGCAGCAGGCTGGTGACGAGGATGCCCATGCCCACGACACCGAGGGCGCAGGCCACAAACGGCGCGCTGGGATCAATCCGTCCCATGAGTTGCCAGATCTGTTTCGTAATGGGGAAGAACCGGTCGCGCTGCGCCAAGATCAGTGAGTCACTGACTTCGAGCATGGCGAACGAGAACGTCAGAATGCAGCCGGCCACCAAGTTTGCCATGACCAGCGGCAGGGTGATTTTGCGGAGCGTTTTGAACGGCGATGCCCCGAGGTTGGCGCTGGCTTCCTCCAGCGTCACGCTCGTCTGCTGGAAGCCGGCGTAGGCGCTGCGCACGATGTAAGGCAGTCGCCGGACGCTGTAGCTTACGATCAGCAAGAAAGTCGGGTTCGTGCGGGGGTCAAGAAAGCCATCCAGCACCGGGTATTTTTTCTCCGCGACGTCGAACCCCGCGAAGTAACCAAACGCCAGCACCAGTCCCGGCAATGCCAGCGGCAGCATGGCCAAGGCGTCCAGCACGCCGGCAAAAGGGATCTTTTTTCGCGTGAGCAGCCACGCGATCAGCACGCCTAGGATCAGGTCCACCAAGGCGCTGCAACTCGCATAAAAGAGACTGTTCTGAATCGAGGAAGCGGTGAGCCCCTGCCCGAAAACGTCTCTGAAATGGCGGCTCGTCCACGACTCGGGTAACCCGGTGAAGAACCAACGGTCGGCCAGCGAACTTACGATCACCGTGAGATGTGGGGTGAGTGCCACCAGCATCAGCGCCGCCCCCACGCCCCAGAAGTAAAAGGTCTGGGCGCGAGTCGCCGTGACCTCGGCGCCGGCCGTGTGGCCGCGGGAAATGGTCGCGTAACTCTGGTTGGCGAGCACCCGCTTCGACGTGAGAAACAACGTCATCGTCAGCAACAACACCACGAGCACGAGGGCGTAGCCCTGCGGATTGGTGTTCAGCTCGTTGACCGCATCAAAGATCTGCACGGGCACCACGCGACTGAACCCGACGATCAACGGCGTGCCCAAATCCGTGAAGGCCCAGATCCAGACGATGATGGCGCCGGCGAACCAACCCGGGGTGATCAATGGCAGGGTGACGCGCCGAAACAGTTGCCACCCGGTCGAGCCCAGGTTGCTCGCCACCTCGCGGAGTGACGGGTCCACGTTGGCCATCGCGGCGGACACATTCAGAAAGAGAATCGGATACAGGTTCAGCACCTGCAGGATGACGATGCCCCAGAAGCCCCCCGTGCCCAGCCAGTCCACCGGCTTCGCCGGGTCCATCACCCCGAGGTCCATGAGGAGCAGATTGAGCGAACCGTAGCGGGCAAGCAGTTGTTTGAGGCCGATGGCGCCGACGAACGGCGGCATGATCATGGGCACCAGCAGCAGCGACGTGAGCCACGCACGACCGGTGAACTGAAATTTGGTGAGCCAGTGCGCCAAGGGCAACACCAGCAGCGTGGTGAAGAGCACCGTGAGCGTGGCGATGCTCGTCGAATTGAAAAACGCCTCCCGCTGGAGCGGACTGGCGAAGAGCAGGCTGAAATATTTCAGCGTGAACTCACCTTCGAGGCCGAACCCACGCCGCAGCATAAAACTGACGGGGTAGAACAGGAACGCGCCGAAAAAAACGGCGAGCAGGGCGAGAAACAACACCGTCCAGCCGTTGAGGTCGTAACGCTTCATGCGCGGCTGAAGTGTGGGCTGCCCGGCCCGCCGCTGGCGAGCGGTTCATTCGTCGGGTTCCAAGCATCGACCGCCGCAAAACCCCTCGTCACCTCCAGTCCAACGGCTACGCTTGGCCAGCGTGCAAGAATCCGAGCGAATCCAGTGCCCCTACTGCGGCCAGACCATGGAGTTGGTCGTGGACACCAGTATCGCCCAGCAGCGGTTCACCACCGACTGCGAGATCTGTTGCCGTCCGTTCGAGGTGTTCGCCGAATGCGAACCGGGCGAAATCTTGGCGCTGGACGTGCAGGCCTGAGGGCGGGCCGCCGGCTAAAGTAGCACTCCCGCCGTGAGGGCCGAACGAATTGCGGGCCGCCAATTGCGGCGATTCCCGTGGTTCAGCCAAACTTTGCACTTTGCACTTTGGTCCTAGAACTCTGAACTCCTCCCGTGCTCACCGACTTCAAGAGCGTCCATTTCATCGGCCTCGGCGGGACCGCCATGGCCAGCGCTGCCGTGGCCATGCAAGAACGTGGCTTTCACGTCACCGGCTCCGACCAGGACGTGATTTATCCGCCCATGTCCACCTTCCTCGCCGCGCGCGGCATCGCGGTGCAGGCCGGCTACGGGGAGGCCAATCTGGCTCATCGCCCCGACCTCGTCGTCATCGGCAACGCCATCTCGCGCGGCAATCCCGAAGCCGAAGCGGTGCTGGATCGCAAGTTGCGTTATTGCTCGCTACCGGAGTTGCTCAAGGAGTGCTTCATCCGCGGCAAACGCTCGCTGGTGGTCACCGGCACGCACGGCAAAACCACCACCGCTTCGCTGCTCGCCTGGGTCTTTGAACACGCTGGCCTGAACCCGTCGTTTCTCATCGGAGGCATCCCCACAAACCTCGGCCAAGGGGCCCGTTTTACAGAGTCCGAATGGTTCATCCTCGAAGGCGACGAATACGACACGGCGTTCTTCGACAAGCGCAGCAAGTTCGTCCATTACCTGCCCGAGGTGGCCATCATCAACAACCTAGAGATGGATCACGCCGACATCTTTGATTCGCTCGCGGACATCCAGCTTTCCTTCCGTCGGTTCATCAACCTGATCCCCCGCAACGGGCTCCTGCTCGCCAACGGGGACGAACCGAACCTCAACCCGCTGCTCAAGGTCAACCACTGCCCGGTGAAACGGTTTGGCTTGGGCGAAGCCAATGAAATCCGGGCCGACGGCCTCCAACTACACTCAGACGGCTCGGAATTTCAGCTCTCGAATTTCAAATTCCAACTCCCGTTGATCGGCGAATTGAACGTTCGCAACGCCCTCGCCGTGGTCGCCTGCGCCCGGCATTGCGGACTTTCCGACCCCCAGATCCAAGCGGCGTTCGCCACGTTTCAAGGCGTGCAACGGCGCATGACCGTCCGCGGCGAAGTCCGCGGCATCGCGATCGTGGACGACTTCGGCCACCATCCGACCGCCATTCGCGAAACGCTGCGCGCGCTCCGGGTCAAGTTCCCCGGCCGCCGCCTCTGGGCCATCTTCGAACCCCGCTCAAACACCACGCGGCGAAACCTCTTTCAGTCCGAACTTGTGGACGCTCTGGAACGTGCCGATTTGATCGTGGTCGCTGAGGTCGCCCGCCTCGAACAACTCAAGCCGGAGGAACGGCTGAACCCGGACAAACTCATGCAGGACCTGCGCCTGACGGGCAAACCCGCCGCCTACCTCCCCACGGTGGAAAGCATCATCGACCACGTCGCCAACCACGCGCTGGGCGGCGATGTCCTCTGCGTGTTCAGCAACGGCGGCTTCGGCGGCATTCACGACCGCCTCTTGAGTCGCCTCGCGGCCTGACCCGCCCCCCCGGGAGCAGACACTTCTGCTCCCTCCTTGCTCGGAGCCCGGATCGTCCGGGGAGGTCTCAGCTGGGCTTCGATTCACCGTGCTTCCGCTCACGGTGAATCGAATTCATCTCCCATGAATCGCATGCCCCCGACCAGCGCCGCATACTGGCGGCCAAGGAGAATGTAACTTGGGCCTGCCAATCACCATTGAACAACGGATCAGCCAACAACTGGAACGGCCACCTTCGGAGGTCGCGCCTTGGCTCTTCTACCAAGGTTTTTCACCCTCCAAACGCCTGCTGGCGAGGCTGATCAACCGCTGCGCTCCCGCTGCCTTCACCCACGACCGCATGGTGATCGCCGACCTGTGCTCGGCCCGAAACCGCCAGGAGGTGGACGACGCCATCGCCCTACTGCACCGTGCCCCAGCCTACGAACACGCCTTTGTCCGGGGCACCCTCGGCTGCCGACTTTCAGGGCGACGGTTGGCCGCTCTCGCCAGTCGGCTCCTAGGCCCGCCGGCGACCTGACCCAGCGGAGCCGGCTTCCGCCCGAGTTTGGCGAAAAATGCGAACCCCGCTAGGGTCCGCTCCACGATGAAACCTAAGACGGTTCGCCTTTTCATTAAGCCAGGTTGCCCGTGGTGTGACGAAGCCATCGAATGGCTGGATCAACACCGGATCGCCTACGAGCAACTCGACGTGATCCGCAACGCCGAGGCCCGTGGGGAAATGCGCGAACTGACGGGCCAGACCCGCGCGCCCTCGATCGATGTCGACGGCCACCTCCTCGCCGACTTTGGCGCGGACGAACTGGAGACATGGTGGCGGCAGATGAAGTTCGAGCCGGCCGTCTAGCCGCCCTTTGACTCGCGAGACGCGACTCCTAGCCTCCCGACGCCATGTCGCTTGATGCCTCGTCTGAAGCCGCCCGCCGCGCCCAGTTTGTGCAGGCCGCCATGCCTGCCGCGGGGCTGTTCGCAGGGGCCACCTGGCGCATCTCACCGGCCCCATTGGCACTGGGGCCGGAGCTCGCCAACGAACTGGATTCGCTCGGCCGCGTGCTGTTCCAGTTCTACCGGGCGGTTAACCTGCTCTACCGCCGAAGCGTGGAGGGCAAAGCCGCGCCTTGGATCGCGGAACTGCTCGACCAGGGCAAACCCGCCGAACTCATCGCGCGGCAACGGCATCCCAGCTTCAAACAGGATCTGCCACGCGTCATCCGTCCCGATGTGCTGCTGACAGAAAGTGGCTTCGCCATCAGTGAACTCGATTCCGTTCCCGGCGGCATTGGGCTCACGCACTGGTTAAACCAGACCTACGCCAGCCTACGCAGCGCGGAACTGGAGTCCCCAGCCGGCGCGGGTGCAACGCCGACCCCGGAGGTCATCGGCGGCGCAACCGGCATGAGGGACGGCTTTGCCTCCATTTTTGGCGCCGCCGAGCGCGTCCATATCATTGTCTCCGAGGAAGCGGCCAGCTACCGCCCCGAAATGACTTGGCTCGCGGACCAAATTCCCGGTTCCAGATTTCAGGTCCGCGACTCCGCCTTCACCGATTTTGCGCCGGGCGATGCCGCCTACCGATTCTTCGAGCTCTTCGATCTGGGGAACGTTGCCAATTCCGGACGCCTCTTTGACTTGGCCAGTGAAAAGCAGCTCCGGCTGACGCCACCGCCTAAACCGATCTTTGAGGAAAAACTACTGTTCGCACTGCTTTGGAACCGCAATCTCCGCGACTTCTGGCGTCAAGAAATGGGCGAAGCCTTCCTCCACCGGTTGCTCCGCCACGTGCCGCGAACTTGGGTGCTCGACCCCACGCCACTGCCGCCCAACGCCGGCTATCCGGGGCTGGAAATAACCGACTGGCAACAGCTCAAGAACCTCAGCCAACGCGACCGCGAACTGATCCTCAAAATCTCCGGCTACAGCGAAGCAGCGTGGGGCGCGCGCGGGGTCTATCTCGGCAGCGACCTCAATACGGCGGACTGGAGTGTCGCCGTGGACCAAGCGCTCGCTGCTTGGCCGCATTCGCCCTACGTGCTCCAACAGTTTCATCGGCCCCGCCTCGTCGAGGCCAGTCACTACGATTTCGCCGCCCAGCGGCTTGAAGCCAAGCCCGGCCGAGTGCGGCTTTGCCCCTACTATTTCGTCAGCGGTGAAGGCGACTTGGCGCGCCCGAAACTCGGCGGGGTGTTGGCCACCATCGTGCCCGCCGACAAGAAGATCGTGCATGGCATGCGGGATGGCATTCTAGCCCCCTGCTCGGCTTAAGAGCCCCTCGGCCCGCGTTCAATCCAGCGACCGCCAAAACAGGTTCGCGAGCTCCGCCGGCACGGGTGAGGAGTGCACTTCCAGCGGCCCGCGGGGCGCAATGCCCGGAACCGTAACGCCGGTCACAACCGCCTGACCGTTGACGAGCACGCTGAGCTGATTTCCGCGCAGCGTGAAGCGCGCCCGATTCCACTGACCGGGTTTGAGCTCCGCTGACTTAGCGACCACCCCGTCCAGCCACGGACTCAGATCCGCGCCGCGGAGGCGGACGAGATGAGTCCATTCGCCCGCGTGCTGCGCGTCAGTCCAACGCCAGTCGAAGATCAATTCTCCGTCCCCAAGCAGCTCGCGCCAGCGTAGCGGCGGCGTCGGGTTGCCCGCGGATTTCAGCGTCCAATCCGCAGGCTTCCAAGGAGTCTCCCCGGCGCTGGGCGCCTGCCAACCAGCCAAGTCCAGGCCTGTGTAAAGCGGCCGGAACTGTTCGTCCGGCGTGGCAATGTGCTCCGGCGTCAACGCGGTCGTGGCCGGCAGTTCACGTAGTCGTAGGTTTCGAAATTCCGCGGGTGAACCTTCCGACTCCAAGCAAATGTAACCTTTGCGCGGCGTGCCCTTGGTGCCGCGGGTGACGACTTTGCCATTCACCGCCAGCGCGATGGCTCCGTCCACACACTCGATCCGGTAATGGTTCCAAGCTGGCGACGCTTGCACGCGTTTCTCGGTCGGAAACGCGCGGTCGCCCCCGCGGCCGTTCAGCGGCGTCATCTTGGCGCCGTGAATCGGGAAGATGTCGCCGTCGGACGTAAACCAATCCCCCTCCTGCCCGTCGAGCACCTGCACCTCCAAGCCGCGAATAAAAGGCTGGCCGCGAGCAGTCAGGGCATCGGCCCAGACAAATACCCCGGCGTTGCCCTTGGGCTTCAGATGCCGCCATTCGAGTTCGAGGATGAAATTTTGATACATCCGGGCGGTGCGCAGTTCACCAATCGGGGCGCCCGTGCAGTGGATGACCCCATTGGTTGCGCTCCAAGTGGTGGCAGCGCAATTGACGTTCACCCAGCCGGACAAATCGTGTCCGTTGAACAACGGATTGAAGTCCTCTGCGCTCAACGCCGCGCTGCCAACCAGCGCCCCGGACAACCGCTTCAGCCAACGGACAAATGTCATGGCTCCACGATGATTCAAACCGCGCCACGCCGCAACGCCCGCAGTCTCTGGCCGCCGCAACCGGTTGCGAGTTTCTGGGCCGTCCGCACCCAAGGGTGAACCAACCCAACCCACTTAATGATTTACCCCGGCCGCCCCAGAAAATCGTCGCATTTTGTCTTGTCCGCGGCCGATTGGATTACCGTTTCAACGCCCCAACCGGCTGTAAGCCCTTGCTACCACAAGGGGGCTTCACCAATGTCGGAAACAAATGAAACGCGATCCGCTCAAGCAGTCGGTGGCGCTCCGGGATTCGTTGCTCCAGCGCCAAGCCCCGCTCGCGCCGGCATTGGCCCACTTGGGAGATGCTTTCACCGCCCAAGCTCCGAAGCCTGCGCGCACCTCCTTGCACGCCACCGCTCCCGGGTTCAAGCACCAGGCCGCCGGCCAATTCGGGCGAGCTTGAACCGCGCAGGATCCATCGCTCAAGCCCGCCGGAGCGGCGGGCTTTTTCACTTTCACCGCTCTGATTAAGCCCCTGCCCTCCCGATGTTAGCCCGGCGCGTCATTCCCTGCCTCGATGTCCATGACGGACAAGTCACCCGCGGTGTCCAATTCGGCCGCGCCGAAGCGGGCGGCCTGCGCAATGTGGGCGATCCCGTGGAACTCGCCGTGCGCTACAATGACCAAGGTGCCGACGAAATGGTCTTCTTCGACATCACTGCCAGCGCCCATGGCCGGCGCTCCATGATCGAGGTGATAGAACGCGCCGCCGACCGCTGCTTCATGCCGCTCACCGTCGGCGGCGGCATTCGCACCCGGGACGATATGAGCCTGATGCTCCAAGCCGGAGCGGACAAGGTCAGCATCAACTCCAGCGCCCTCGCCACCCCGGAGCTCATCCGCCAAGGCGCGGAAAAATTTGGCGCCCAGTGCATTGTGGTTTCTATCGATGCGAAAAAGGTCGGCCCCGATCGCTGGGAGGTCTTTGCCAAAGGCGGCCGCGAAGCGACCGGCTGGGAAGTGGTCTCGTGGGCGAAACGGGCCGTGGAATTGGGCGCGGGCGAAATCGTGCTGAATTCCATTGATGCCGACGGCACAAAACGCGGATTCGACCTCGTCATCACCGCTCGCGTCAGCGCATCGGTCGGCGTGCCGGTCGTGGCCAGCGGCGGCGCCGGCACGCTGGAGCACATGGCGGAGGTGTTGTTGGCCGGCCAGGCCGACGCGGTGCTGGCCGCCAGCATTTTTCACTTTGGCGAATTCACCGTCGGGCAAGTGAAGGACTACCTTGCCCTCAAAAACATCCCCGTCCGCCGGTTGGTGGCCTGACCCTATTCCCCCCCCGCCTGTGAATGCCGTGCTCCACTCGAAATGGTTTCCGTTCGTCGCCTTGTTCTTGAGCAACATCTTCATGACGTTTGCCTGGTATCGGCATCTCAAATTCAAGGACCACCAATCTCTCGGCGCCGCCATCTTCGCCAGTTGGGGCCTCGCGTTTTGGGAATACTGCATCGCGGTTCCCGCCAACCGGTTTGGGTTCGAGCACTTCTCCCTTTATCAACTCAAGATCGCTCAGGAGATCATCACGTTGATCGTCTTCGCCGGTTTCGCCTTCTTCTATTTCCAGACCCGGCCGCAGTGGAATCATCTCGCCGCCTTTGCGTGCCTCATCGGCGCGGTCGGGTTCACCTTTCTGCCCAGTAAATAGTTAGCCCAGTTAGCCGCTTTCCCGTTCTTCCCATGAAGTCACTCGAACAGCTCAAGTTCAACGCCGACGGACTCATCCCGGCGATCATCCAGCAGCAATCCACCGGCCGAGTCCTGATGATGGCTTGGATGAATCGCGCCTCGCTGGAAAAGACCATCGAAACCGGCAAAACTTGGTTTTGGAGCCGTTCGCGGCAAAAGTTCTGGATGAAGGGCGAATCCAGCGGCCACGTGCAAGTGGTGAAGGACTTCGCCTTCGACTGCGACGGCGACACGGTGCTCATTCAAGTCGAACAGACCGGCGCCGCCTGCCACGAAGGCTACCAAAGCTGCTTTTTTCGCAGCCTCGACCGCGAAGCATGGAAGATCACCGAAGCCCAGCTCGAAACTCCGGAACAGATCTACGGTAAAAAGAACTGAGCGGAGCGGCCGGACCCGGCGCCCCGTCACTTCCTAGCCGGCTGTCCCGCCAGCGCGGGGATCACCTCAGTGCGCGCGTATTCCACGTCATGCGGAAAGTCGATTTCCGTCCACGGCAGCCCGGTGATTTCCTCGAAGCCAACCAAGCCGGCTTTAACCGCGTCCCGCAGCACCTCATCAAGCGAATCGCGGCGGCTCAGGCCGGTCAACCGGCGCCGGGTGCCTTCAACCAAGGCGGGCAAGTGTTCGGCCGCAAACTTGAAAAACCCCACTGATTCTCCCACGCGATCCGCCTCGCCCCGCCACTGCTTCACCAGCTCAATCGGCCGGCCGTCACGGATCGGCACGAGCACCGGATCGTCATCCACATCGCGGTAGCTGAAGTCGATCAACATCGCCGACGGGTGGCGTGACTGGAGCAGCCGCTGGAGCAGCTCCGGAGCATAGATCACATCCCCGTCCATGAGCAGGATCGGCTCCCGCACCAGTTCGAGCACGGGCAATGAAACTTGCATGGACACCACGCTGCCCTCGGTGAAATCAGGGTTGTGCAGCTCGTAAGTCTGAATGCCGTGTCGAGCCGACAGTGTAGGCAGCATCGCCGCGATTTGTTCCCGCCGATGGCCCGTCACCACATACAGTTTTTGCACGCCAGCAGCCGCCAAACGCTCAGCGTGCCATTCGAGCAACGTGCGTCCGCCCACTTCGAGCAGGATCTTCGGGCGATCGGCAAAGTCAGGTCCCAACCGAATCGCGCGGCCGGCGGCATAGATAACAGCATCCACGGGACCGGAGTGTAGAGGCGGCGGCGGATTTTGGCTACCGCGGGTCACGCCTCCCGACTGGCGGTGAGTCGCCGGAAATCCACATGACTCGCGTAAAGAAACAACCCGCCGAGGCCCACAAAAACCAACTCCCGCCCCCGTCGAATGACGGCATAAACGAGGCAAAACGGCTCCGGCAGCCCCACCCATCGCCCCACCAACAGCAGTCCACCCTCCTGCACCCCGAGGGCTCCGGGGATCCACATGCCCATCATTTTTGCCACCCCGGTAAACGCCTCGATCGCGACCGCCTGCGACCAAGTGAGCGGTTGATGCAACAGGGCGGCGACGAGGTAGATTTCGACCGTATCCAGCAGCCAGCCAACCAGATACGAAAAGACACTGGCAAGAAACCGGCCGCGCTGTTCGCGGTAGAACGTGCCGATGGTGTGATCCGTTTCGAGCCAGCCAATCCGCCGTTCTCGCAGCCACCCCGGCGCCAGGCGGACAAAATCGGCCACCGCCAAAAGGGTCCGGAACACGCCCCGCCGTTGGAGCCAAAACAACAACCCCACTGTGGCCGTGCCCCCGATCATGATGACCGCCAACGCTGGCCGGAGGCCAGGTTGAGCCGGGGCGAGCAATCGCAACGCTAGGGCACCGAGGGCGATGAAGCCGATTTGAGCGACGGTTTGGGCGGACTTCGAAACAATCGCGGCCGACGTGGCACTGGCCGCCGGGACCCCGCGTTGCCCCAAGAGATACACCTTCACCGCCTCGCCCCCGACATAGGCCGACGGCACGACATTGTTCACCGCCTCGCCAGCCCAGCGAATGCGCAACAACGCAAAAAAGCCCACCGGCAACTTCGCCGGCAGCGTCCAGCGCCAACCGAGGCAATCCACGAGGTAAACCACACTGTAAGGCAGCAACACCAGCGGTGCCGCCCAGCCCAGTTGCCGCAGGGCCACGCCAAGCTCAGCCACGCCCACCCGCTGCACATACCACCCGAACAGCGCCATGCCGGCCGCCAGCAGCAGCAATTTGAGCGTCAGCTTCATGTCCCGGAACGGGCTGGCTTGCCTGGAAACAACTGCAACGTGAGAGCCGTGAGCCAAAAAACGTGACTCCCGAGCGCGGCCAACCAGAGGAACCACGGCAATCGGTTCGCCACTGCGAGCGCGAGCACCAACACCGAAAAGTCCCGACTCGTCGCGCCATCAATCAGCTGCTGCAAACGCCGGTTTGGTTCCCCCTTGCTCTTCATGCCGCGAACCACCACCCCGAACGCAATCAGCCCGCCCAACACTGCACTTCCGCCCAGCCAAAGAAACGGGCCGGGCGCCCCACTGCGCCAAAGTCCCACCGCGATGCCGGCGAACACCGCCGCATGCACCACTTGGTCGCCAATCAGGTCCAACCACTTTCCCACCGGCGATTCCTTAAAAACCGCCCGGGCCACGTCGCCATCCACGCAATCGATGATGGCTGAGATTTGGAACAGAACCGCCGCAGTCACCGACCAGCGAAGTTCGCCCCGACCGAACAACCCGCCCGCGACCACGCCGAGCGCGATGGCCGTGAGTGAAACTTGGTTCGGCGTGATCGGCGTGTGCACGATCAGCTTCGACAGCCAACGGCCCACCGGACGGTTGAACCATCGGTCCACGAAGCCGTCGGCCGAACTCGACAGCGAGGCCCACAAGGCGCGTTCAGCAGTTTGCGCTTCGGCCGCGTTGCCCACCGGTAGCGACGCGGCGCCCGCCGGCACGGACGGGAGCGCCGCCCAAGCCGATTCCACCGAACTGAAACCGCCTTGGGTGACGCCGATCGGCAGGGGCACTCCCTGCGTGCTAACGAGGCGGCCGCCGAGCCGGATCACTTGGCGGACATCGGCCGTCGACACGAGTTGGGACGTGGTCGCCACCAGCATCGGGGCCGTGCAGACCGGAGCCTGCCGGACCACTTCGAACTTCACCCCGAGCGCCGGCGCCCGAGTCAGCGGCGGCAAGTCCCCGACACACACCACCGTAATCGGACCCGCCCCAGCCCGATGAACGGCGACGAGCAAGCGGTCCAAGAGCGTCATCGCCGCGACGCGCAACCCGCCGGTCGCAGCGGCGCAGATGACCAATGCCGGCAGGCGTGGGGAGCTAGGGAGGGAAGTGTTCGCCATCTTCGAATTCGTGCCGCGGCGTAATACGGGCACGGTGCGGTCGGCAGCAAGTGCCGTGTGCCGCCACGCCCGCTCAGCCGGTTGTTTGCCGGGGAAAATTCCCCCGCCCACTTCGCGCAAGGCCTTACTCGCGAGCCACCCCTGCCGGCTGTTCTGCGAGCCCAACTGCGCCCACTTTTATCCCTCGGAGCGTGGGGTTCCCTTGTGTTTGCTGTGGGGCTTGACGATTTCACTTTGTGACGCAAAGTGGATTCCATGAACGATGTCGAGGCCGCCCAGCACCTCCAGACCATCCGCACCCTGATGGAGCGGGCCGCCCTCTACCGCCGGGCACTCGGGCCGATCCTGACCTTGGTCGGGGCCTTGGGGACCGTCGGTGCCGGCCTCGGTTGGTTCCTGGCGGTGCAGACCTCGGCCGGCTTTATCACCCTGTGGCTGCTGGCCGCCACGCTCGCCATGCTGTCCAGCTTTCTGCTGGTGCGCCGCCAAGCACTGCGGGCCGCGGAACCGTTCTGGACTCCACCGACGCGCCGAGTCGTCGCCGCCATGGTGCCGCCGCTGTTCGCCGGCGCGGCCGCCACCCTGACGCTCGGATTCATGCCCATCGAAGACCGGAGCTTGGCACTCGCATTGCCGCCGACATGGCTCGCCTGCTACGGCTTGGCGGTGCATGCCGCGGGCTTCTTTACCCTGCGCGGAATGCGCCAACTGGGTTGGGCCTTCCTCCTTGCTGGCACCGCAGTGGGACTGGCTGCGGTCGTCGTTCCCGCCCTTGTGCCGACCTTGCGCCAAGCGCATTTGGCCATGGGGTTGACCTTTGGCCTAGGCCACCTCATCGCCGGCGGCCGGCTGCTGGTTGAGGAGAGGAATTTCAGCGCGTGAACCCGGCGCCGTTTCTCCAACTCGACCGGGTGATCCACGAGAAGGGTCGCCTCGCCATCATGTCGGCGCTCGCGGCCGCCCCCGAACTTTCATTTACCGAACTCCGCGAGCTGCTCCAAATGACCGATGGCAACCTGACGACGCACCTCCGCACCCTCCAGGAAGCCGGCTACATTGCCGTCACCAAGTCGCAGCGAGACAGCCGCCCGCTGACCACCTGCGCGCTGACCAAGGCCGGGCGCGACACCTTCGCCGGCTACCTAGGGCTGCTCGAACAGATCATCGCGCAAACGAAGAATTTTTGATTCCAATTTGAACACTTTTTCCACCGCCAAACTCCTTCACTTTGTAACGCAAAGCCTATGACCATCCTTCGCGCTGAACATCTCGGCATGTGTTTTGGGGTCCGCGATGCCCTCGCTCTGACCCACTCTGAGGCCGCCCGCCAACCCGTTACCGTGCTGGGCGAACTGGTCCACAACGAAACCGTGCTCGCCGACCTGCGCGCCCGCGGAGTGCGCTTGGAGCGCGACTTGGACGCCGTCCAGACCGCGACGGTCGTGATCACCGCCCACGGCACCAGTCGCCGCCGGTTAGCCGAGGTGCAGGCGCGCGGGCACCGAGTGCTGGAGGCCACCTGCCCGCTCGTTCATTTCGCCCACCGGGCCCTCACCGACCTAGTAGCGCGCGGCTTACACCCCGTGGTCATCGGCCAACGGGAGCACGTCGAAGTGCGGGGATTGACCGGCGATTTCCCCCACGCCGACGTCGTATTAAGCGAGGCGGAGATTGATGCGCAACCCGAGCGAGCAGGTTTTGGGGTCGCGTCCCAGACCACCCAACCGATCGCCCGGGTCCGGGAACTCACCGACTATCTGCGGCGGCGGTTTCCGCGCAGCGAAGTCGTCTTCCGCGACACCGTCTGCCAACCCACCAAGCAACGCCAGAACGCGGCCGAAGAACTGGCCCAACGGTGTGACGTGGTCCTCGTCATCGGCGGTGCGCACAGCAACAACACCCGCCAACTCGTCGCCACCTGCGCCCAGTTTTGCGACCGGGTGTATCATGTGCAGACCGCAACCGACGTCTGCGAGGAGTGGTTCCAACCCGACGACACGGTGGGTTTGACCGCTGGCACCAGCACCCCGGAGGCGACGATCCGAGCCACCGAGGCCGCCGTGCAGCGCCTCGCCAACGGTTTGCTCGAATTAGCATCGGTCGGCGCTTGATTCATCCCCCCAGCGCAAGGGCTGGCTTTACGACTTTAGGCTACTGCGCGGGTCGTGCCAGCAATGCGCCCGCGAACCGGATTCGCCGAAGACGAGTTGCAGCCCCTGCCGGAGCGGGAGCGTTAAAGCCGTCACCCTTTTTTCCACGGATGCCGAATGCCCGCCCAAGCGAGGAGGGCGAGTCCCACTGGCGTGCCGGTGACCGAGAACGGCACGGCCGCGATCGCTCCCAGCAACAGCGCTTTGGCCAACGCGCGACCGACGGAATCTCCACCTTGGCACCGCTGAATCTGGAACGTGCCAGTGAAGACGACCAGAAAACTGAGGGGCACCGTGAGCAACCAACTCACGACCGCGAATTCGGCGAGCGTCCACAGGTTGTCCGCGACCAGCAGCAGCACGGCGGACCACGGGTGAAAGGGCACCGCTGAGTCAGTCGGCGCTCGGGAAACCGCCGGCCAGCTCCGCGCCGGTAATTCGGGCGGCAACACCTCTGGCTCAAGCGGCGGTGGCGGCGGTTCGGGTGAGTTCATGGCATCAGTTTTGCCGGTGGTTAAGATCGGCCCCCGCAGACTTCGGTAACCGGGGCGGATTCGAGCATCCTCTCCCCCACCGCCCCACCCCGACAAGAGGAAGTCACTGCGCTTTGGTCACGACCACAAACTGCGAACAACCGGTGAAGCGATTGACTAGCGGAACGTTTTCCAAGGCAAAGCTCAAGGCCCTCAGGGCGGGCGAAAGCCGGCGAATGAGGCCGGGTTGATTGTGGGAAATCCCTTCGAATGTCTGCCCCATCCAAGCGCGTTTCTGAATCGTGAAACCGGCTTCGGATAGTCGGTCGGCCAGTTCGCCGGGGAAATAATTCCGCGCGTGGTAGGTAAACCAGCGGTTGCCCAAGGCCAAGGGCACGTAGGGAATGCCAGGCGTAAAATGCGGCAGGCCGCGGCCGGACCGTTTGCGAGTCACGCCGTGGGTTTCAAAGGGATACAGCCGATTGGGAGAAAAGATCGCCAACTGCCCGCCGGGCGCGAGCACGCGGTGGATCTCGCGTAAGCCGGCCAAGTCATTGGGCACGTGTTCCAAAACTTCGTTGAGGAACACGAGGTCGAAGGACGCGGCGGCGTAGGGCAAATGTTCGATGTCACCCTGCTGGACCCGTTCCGGATGCAACCCGCGATCGCGATGCTGCTGCACCTTGTCCGCGTTGTATTCGATGCCTTGCACGTGCGGCGTGAACTCTAGGAAACGGAGGACGTATTCCCCCGCCCCACAGCCGCAGTCGAGGATCCGGCGATTGCGCAATTCGAGATGGCGGGTGAGCCATTCGAACCGCCGGGCGATATTGATCGGGGTGGCTGTATCGCCTCCCGCCACCCGAATGTTTTGGTATTCCGCCATGTTACTGAAGGCCGAGGTTGAGCCAGCTCCCCGCGTGAGTCACGCCCCGGAATTGGCCCGGAGCGCTTTGAGCTTCGCCGCGTCGGGATGTTGCCGGTAGAAATCATCCAGCGGGAAACACCCACTCACCAGTCCGTTGCGCGGTCCAGTCGTGCATTCGCTGAACGTCCGGCAAACCTTTCGGCGCTGGCTTGGCCTGCCTTCCAAGATGTCGTGCGGCAGGTCGGGATAACTCAACACCATCCGACCGAGACCGACGCAATCCACCATCCCGGCCGCCAGCAAGCCGGCGCCGACCTGCGGCAGCCACTCCTGCAAATAACTGTAGGCACTGCCCACCACCAGCAGGTCCGGAAACTCCCGCTTCACCCGCGCCACGGCCAAGACCTGCCGGGCTACCCCGACGAGCGGATCTTCCGGCGGCAAATAGCCGTCGCTCGGCGGCACGGCGGCGGGCCGTTGCAGGTGCGGATTGTAGTAGGGCGAAGCGGCGGTCAGGCACACCAACTGGATGCCGAGTTCGCGGACCAATCGCAACAGTGCCAGCGGTTCCTCCCAGGCCATCTGCGCCGGATTATCAGGCTCGCCGCCAAACGCGTAGGGATACGGCCCGCTCCACGCCATCGGCACCCCGACCCCGTCGGGTCCCTTCTGAAACGGCAACTGGTCAAACAGGCTGAGCCGCACACCCAGTTCCAAACCCGGAGCGTCCCGCCGAATGCCTGCCACCAGCTCGCGCAAAAATCGGGTCCGGTTTTTCAACGAGCCACCATAACTTCCGGGCCGATCGACCGCGCTAAGGAATTCGTGGCCCAGATACCCGTGGCAATGTTTCAGGTCCACGAAGTCAAAACCCGCCCGTTGCGCTCGAATGGCCGCGCGCACGAAGTCACCGATCAAGTCGTCCACCTCCATATCCGTGAGCACGGCCGCATCGCTGGTAACCGTCGAGCGGGCGTCGAGCAGCGGATGCCGGTAAGCGACCCGGGGGACGAGCCGTTTATCTGGGTTTGGCCGGGCCCAGCGGCCGCTGTGAGTGAGCTGCAAGCCGATCACCAAATCGTGCGGATTACCGCGGAGCGTGTGCTCCGCCACGAGGAGTTCACGTAAGTCCGCGAGTTCCCCCTCGTGTTCCGAGCTCAGCACGAGTTGGTTCGGGTTGGCCCGGCCATCCAGTCGCACCGCAACCGCTTCCCCGCCCCAGATGAGTTTCGCCCCGCTCTGACCGAAGCGTTGCCACCGGCGGCGCACCAAGTCAGTCGGCCGGCCCGTCAGCGTCGCGTCCCACCCCTCCATCGGCAGGATGGCGAAGCGATTACCAATGGCTCGCGCCGCCGCCGTCGCTGCCCGCGCCGGCCGGGCAAAGTCAGCCGGTGTCACCACGTCGGCCAGCGGAAGCTCCAGCCCGAGTTCGGCCACCCGCCGACGGAGCTCGGCGGTGGTCTTGAAAGCGGCGAGTTTGGGAAACTGCATAGATATTGGAAAAAATCAGGGTGCCCGCCCCACGACCACAAATTGCCAGCCGAACAGTCCCGGAGCGGCCCGCAACGCGAGGCTATCCAACGGCGCCCGCAGTGGTCCCAGAAAGTGCGAGCCCGGCCACGCGCCGTCGGCCACCCGTTCCACCGCGGTAAAGCCAGCTTGCTCGACCAGTTCGGCCGCCGTCTGCCAGTCAAAGAATTTGCAGTGGGTCTGATCCATCAACCCACCCTCGGTGTAGCGAAATCGTCCGGCCAACAGCGCGAGCCGATTACGCCAAAACAAGAGGTTCGGTAGCGCCACGAGCAAGGTTCCACCCGGATTCAAGTGGCGCCGCAGCAGGCGTAACAACTGCCATGGGTCCACCAGATGCTCCAGCACATGGCTGCACACCACGCAGTCAAAACGTCCAAGCCCTTCGCCCTCGAACCGGTTCAGGTCAGTCACCCAGACCGACTCCAGCACCGCCCGCGCCCGCCCGGCTTCCTCGGCCGAATGCGTGATGCCGCTGACTTTGGCGGGCCATTCCGCGCGGATGGCCCGCGCCAAGGTGCCGTCGCCACAGCCCACATCGAGAATGCGCTCCGCGGTTCGCGGAATGCGGGAAAAAACCGGTGGGTTGATGGAGCCGTAGATCACGCAGTGGGAGTTTTGGCCGCGGCCACCAATTCGTCGAGTCGGCGCGCCACGGGTTCGAGGAGGGCGACATCTGTCACCGGGCGCCGCAAACTTTGCGGATGCGGTTCCGGCAGGGCGATGAGCCCGCGCAGGTGAAGGAACTGCGCGCAGGTGTGTTTATAGGCGGGCACCGGGGCGCGAAAGGCCAGCATCCCGAGATACTGCAACCAGTCGTTCAGCTCGTAAAAACGCGCGTCCCCCGCCACCCACAAACGGTCGCGCGTGGCAAACGCCTCGACGTGGAACGCCGACAAACCCAACAGGTAGTCGCTGCCCCACATGACGAGATCGATCGCTAGGTCGTTGCCCGTGTAAACCTTGTAGTCCGGCCGGCGGGCGTCCCGGACCGCCAAGCGTTCCCATTCGAGTTCGCGGGAAAGCGAGCTGTGTTTGGCACCCTTCAGTTGCGGAATATCCAAGAGTGCCTTGTAGGTCTCCAAATCCCAGATGCGGCCAAACGGCACAAACATTTCCCCGAGTTCAAAGCCCAGAAACTCCTCACACTCCGCCGCGACCGCACGAAAGACGGCCACCAACTGGGGACCGGAAAGCGGCTTCAAGGCGGCACACGGGAAGAGGATCGGCAGTCCGCCAGCGCACCCAATCGCGTTGCACTCGCGGCGGTAGAGCCAGGTCGGATCGCCCGCCTCCCCCTCAATGAACGCACCCGCCACAAATCGGCGGCCGTGGGCGAGGCTGTTAACCAAGCCCAAGATTTCGGTGCGCTGCTCGCGGGTCAGCAGGTTGGTGTAACCCGTGTCCATGTTTACCGCGGGCGTCAGTCCGGCGGCCCAAGTAAGTTCGACGAGCCGGGCAAACGACTCCCAGTCGATCTGCCCCCCCCCGCGAAACGGCAGCAGCACGGCGGATATGCCCTCAATGGGACGGTGTGGTCTCAGCGGAGGAACCTGCATGAGTGCCGGAGGAAACGGGAAAACCGTCCTTAGGAAAAGCGGGAAGAAGCCCGCCCCGAATTCTGGCGCTCAGCGCGGGCGGCTTCCAGCGCGCCACGCAGAGGAAGCTTCGCCCCTCGCCAAACGCAACGCCGCGGAGCTTTCGTTTTACCGACGCACGCAGGTCGGTGCCGGCCAGACCATTTATCGCACGATCGTCTTCAGACGTCGCAGATCGTCACGCCCTGCTTCAGCGAGGCCAGCACATCCGCGCGCTTGGGGATGAATTCCTGGGCGACGTGGCCCTTGAAGCCAGTCGCGGCGATGGCCTTCATGATCGCCGGGTAGAAGAGTTCCTGACTGTCGTCGATCTCGTTGCGGCCGGGAACGCCGCCGGTGTGGTAGTGGGCAAACCACTTGTGGTGTCGTTTGATCGTCGCGATCACGTCGCCCTCCATGATCTGCATGTGGTAGATGTCGTAGAGCAACTTGAAGCGCTCGCTGCCGACGGCTTCACACAGGGCGACACCCCACTTGGAGGTGTCACACTGGTAGTCCGCGTGGTCCACCTTGGAGTTCAGCAACTCCATCACGAGGGTGAGCCCGTGTTTTTCGGCGAGCGGCAGCAGGCGCTTGATTCCCGTCGCACAATTCTTAATGCCCTCCTCATCGGACTGCCCCTTCCGGTTGCCGGAGAAGCAGATGACGTTCTGGCAGCCGACCTTGACCACCTCGGGCGCGGTCGCGGCGAACCACTCGACCATCGAGTCGTGGTTCTCAATCCGGTTGAGGCCCGTGGTGATGCCACCCGGAATGCCGCTGACCATCGCACAGGTGAGCCCGTATTTATTTACCGTGGGGATTTCCTTCACCTCCAGCAGTTCGATGGAGCTCATGCCGAGTTCCTTCGCAAACCGGGCGAGCTCTTCGAGGCCCACCTTCGGGTAGCACCACTTACACACGGAGTGATGAATCGAGCCCTTGAGGCCGGACGCGGCATCTGCGGCAGCCAGGCGGTGGGCGAGCGAAGCGGCAGCGGCAGCCGCGGTGGAAAGCAGGGCAGAACGGCGGGACAGTTTCATGGCGGTGGAAATGTGTGGGCAGAGCAGAAGCAGCCCCCGGCGAGGCGGCAAGGTGAAAGTCAGCCCGCTGAGAGGGCGGCTTTTCGCCCCCGAATTTATTCCGGTCGGCGGCACCACGGGGAGCGGCGCGACCGGTGCGGCGTGAGTCTTAGGGCCTCCGTTTTGGGGTCACCTCGGGCGGCCGCCCGAGGCGCTGGACCGAGCCGGCCCCTGCCGGAGCCCTTGACGCGACTTGCCCCGTTCCCTTCCATGCCGCGTCTTCTGGACAGAACTGCGTAAAGAACATGACCAAGATCACTGAAATTCTGGCTCGCGAAATCCTCGATTCGCGCGGCAATCCCACCGTCGAAGTCGACGTCCAACTCGAATGCGGCGCCATCGGTCGCGCGGCCGTCCCCTCCGGCGCCTCCACCGGCGAACACGAAGCCATCGAACTCCGCGACGGCGACAAGAAGCGCTACCTCGGCAAGGGCGTGCTCAAGGCCGTCAGCCACGTCAACGATCTCATCGCCCCCGCGGTGCTGGGCCTGGAGGCCGGTGACCAGGCGACCCTCGACGCCGAGCTCAACGCGCTCGACGGCACGCCCAACAAGGCCAGGCTCGGCGCCAACGCCATCCTCGCGGTGTCCATGGCCGCGGCGCACGCCC
>CAIJLV010000002.1 GCA_903821635.1 uncultured Verrucomicrobiota bacterium
ATGGTAACGTGTAAGGCCGGCACCGCGGCGATTATCAATCAGAGCGTCTGGCACGCTAATTACCCGAACACGAGTACGGAGGATCGTCACCTGCTCGCCATTGCCTACCGCCCAGCTTGGGCCTCGCCAATCGCCGATGTTCCGGAATGGCCCGCCGAGAAGGTCGCGCAACTTCCAGCGCACGTCCGGCCGCTTTTCAAAAGTCTTAATAAGAAGAGTTTTGATTTTAACGTCCCGAATCGCCCCGCCAACATGGCCACCTCAGCGCCGGGCCTTAATCCGAGTCGGTGGGACGTGTGATTCCAGGCCTGGGACGATGTCCGACCACAGGAGCACCGCCGGCAGTGGCTCCGACCCGGACACGTCCGCGCCTTCCCAAAGCAGCTGGCGGTGGGTGATATTAATCAGCTCGAAGGCTATTCTTCAAATTTCAGCGAGTAGAGATCGGCGTCGCTTAGCACCATACGGAGGCGGACCGTTTGACCGGCTAGGCGGCTGACATCGGCCTGATCACGCCAAGTCACGGTCCGGCTCAGTGTATCACCAAAAAGTTCATCGCATTCCGCCAGGGAAAAACCCGGCAGCACCCGACCGTCGCGGTCCTGCAGTTCAACTCGGATCAAGCCCGCCGCCGACGTCGCAAAATTAAAAGTTAGGCTCCGGCCGGCGAAAGTGAAAAATTTGGTGACGACCTCGCCAGGCTTTTGGCGGGCATGCAACGAGACAAAACCATCCATCCGCAGGGTGTGACGGCGCAGCCGGATTGGTCCCTTCCAGTGGTCCTCATGGATGTACAACGAGAGCTCGGGCTCGGCAGTCGGATCGGCCGCCGGAGTTTCCAGCAAGCCCAGCCCCACGAAGCCGTCGCCGTAAACCCAGTTGTCGCGGCGCTGCGGGCCGGGGCGAACGAAGGCCTCATCCCACCGATGGAAGTTACGACCGTCGCGACTGCTCATGAAAAGACCGTCAGTCACGACGGTGCCGTAGCGGGGCGAGAATTTCATGCGCCGCTGCCGGTGCTCCGGATCCGGCAGCATCCGCATGGCCGCCGGCGAAAACTGACGGTCGACATACCGGGCGGGAAAACCCAGGAACACATGGGGTGCGCGGCTGTAAGGCCGGATCGTATTGACGTAGAGTGCTTCATCCGGCGCCTCACCGTACTTTAGCCGGGTGGGCTCCGCCCAGGAGAGAAAATCGGTCGAGGTCGTCACCAAAACGTCCCGGATACCCGTTTTCGTGTCATCCGTGGGGTTGCCATCGCGATCATGAAAATCGCGGAGGTAGCACCAATAATGATTACGCAAGGGATCCCAAAAAGCATTGTTTTGAGAGTCGAATTTTCCCCGAGTGATAACCGGTTTTTCCGAGAGATATGACCAGTGAATGCCATCCGCCGACTTCAGCGCGAAGAGGCCGCCGGGACCCGCCACCATTGACTTGTATCGTTCACCCGGAGGACAGGCGGGGTTCGAATCCTTGAAGGGCGTGAAGTTATCTAGCTTGGGTCCGGACCAGACGATGTTGTTGCGCTTCGAACCGTTGAACTCGAATAGACCGAGCTCGGGTTTTACCCAATGGATGCCGTCCCGGCTTTCCGCGTAGCAGGCATAAACCTCCCGCGGGAGCGGCGAACCTGGGTTGTCTTTGATTTTCGTGGCGTCGGCATTCGTCAGTTCCGTCGCCATATAATACAGCCGGATGAGGTCATTCTCGCGGATAAACGTGTCGAAGTCGCTGCCACTGCCCTCCCACGGTTCGTCGCGCACCATCACGATTTCCCTGGGCGTCGTCGAATGCAGCTTCAGTTCGAGATTGGTTTTCTGCGCGATCAGGAACTCGTCGACGAAAAGTTCGCGCCGGGAGCCCAGGTCGATCACTTCCTCCGCCCTGGCTTCGACCGCCCAGGCGGAAGGGTTGGCCGCAACCAACCCCAGCAGGAAAGTCGCGCCGGCGAGTTTAGCGAAAGGCTTCATGATGCCCCCTCCTCCACGACCCACAGCGAATTCTGCGCGCTCACGTGGCGGACTTCGCTGAAATGATGCACGGAAATGCCGGGTCCTTCGAGCGGAGTCGGCCGACTCACCAGAAACTCCGCCCAATCGCCGCCGAGATGCGCCACGTAGGAGAGATGGAAATGCTCGACCAGATTCGGGCCCGTCGGTTCGCCAAAAAATAACACCGGGCCGGTGTCCACCTGGTAATAGCGATGACGCTCGCTGTAATTCACCGTCTTGACCGGGTACTCCAGCATCACCTCGCCACCGTCGATGGCCATGGTGGTGCGGGAAACAACTTCAAGATCGCCCCGCAGCACCTCAAGGGTTGCCTCGATCGAGTCTAGGCGGCGGGCCGGGCGACGGCGAATCACCAGCGCACTGGTTTCGAACGCGGCCGCCGGATCGACGCATTGGCGCTCGGGCTGCGGGCCAAGGGAAGCCGGGTGGAGCATCACCCCTTTATCGGTTCGGTCCCAGCGCTTGATAATTAGAAACTGGTTCGCGCCACTGACCGCGCACATATCGGCATTCGGCGCCATCCAGACATCGCGCTCGACAAAAACATTCTCCGTTTTGCAGGAAGTGCCCAGGCCGAATTCGAATCGCTGCCCACCGCGGGAAACGGTGGCCAGACACTCCAGCGGCATGCGCACATTGTTCAGGGTCGTCGACGCCGGCCGCGACATGGTGAGGGGTTTCATCTTCGTGGTGTCGCTCCGCCAGCGAATCGCTGAACGGGCAAAGTCGCAGACGGCTGAAGTGGAATTAGAAATAGACATGGTTCAATCAATCCCGGAATTGAAACGCGTAGAGGTCGGCATCCTTCAATTCGAAGCGCAGGCGAACCGGTCGACCGGCGATCGCGCGCACGTCGCTGCCTTTCGTCCAAGTCACCGGCCGCCCGATGGCGTCGCCGAAAATCTGGGGGCAGTCATTAAGGGCAAAACCGGGGAGCGGCTGGCCGTCCAAGTCCTGGATTTCGACCCGCACGCTGCCGGCGGCGGAGGTGGCGAAATTGAGTTCCAGGTGCCGGCCGCGAAAACTCACCGGTTTGGTGATCACTTCACCACCGCTCAGCGGCGCCTCCACGGAGACGAAGCCGTCCAGCCGCAGGGTGTAGCGACGCAGGATGCTGCTGCGTCCCGTCCAATAGCTCTCCGCCGTGTAAATGGAAAGTTCGTTCGGGGCTCCGGCGAGCGCGGACTTGGTTTCCACGACGTGCCAGCTGGAAAAGAGATGGCCGTAGTTCCAGGTGCCTTCGCGTTCAGGGCCCGGTCGGATGAAGGCCTCGTTCCAGCGCTTGAACCTCACGCCGTCGCGACTGGCCATGAGGAGGGTCTCGCTCAGAGCGGAGCCATAGCGTTCGCTGGCCTTCGCGCGCATTTCCCGGTGCTCGAGCTCCGGCAGGGCACGCATCGACGGAGACCACGCCTTCGCCTGCTCCGCACTCGCTGACTTCCGCGCATCATCGGCCGCCGCCTGGCCGAGTTCCGGTTCAATGTAGCGGACGGGAAATCCCACCAGCAGATGCGGGGCCCGATAGTAGGGTTTGACCTGATTCGTATAGAGATGCTCCGGCGGTGAATCCACGTAACTGAGATCCGCCTGGTTTTCCAAGTGCAGAAAATCTTTGGATGTCGCGGTGCGAATGGCCCGCACGCCGACATAGGGCGAGCCCGGAGTGCCTTTGGAAAAATACCGCCAATAGGCGCGATACTCACCGCGCACGCTGTCCCAGAACGCGAGGTTCTGGGAGTCAAACGAGCCATCGGTGATGACTGGTCGGGGACTCATGGGCGACCAATGGATGCCGTCCGGTGATTTGAACGCCAGCAGGCCTCGCGGTGTTGGGGAAAAGAGAAATGCCTTATAGCGGGCATCGGCGGCCGCGTTGGGATTCTCGTCCTTGAAAACCGCGGGGCTGTGGGTCTCGACATTCACCCCGCCGACCTGCCCGCTGGGAATGACGATATTGTTGGCCTTCGAGCCCTTGAACTCGTGCAAACCGAGTTCCGGGCGCCGCCAGCGGATGCCATCGTCGCTCTCCGCATAGCACAAATACGTTGTATGGTCGTCGGTATCGACCTTCGTCGGGGTCACGCTGATTTGCCAGGCTCGGTAGTACATGCGGTAGAGTTTACCGTCTTGGAAGATGCTATGGTAGGCGGTGGCACTGCCCTCCCATGGGGCATCATGCTCCATGACTGCCTCGCGGGGCACCGGCGCGTGCAAGCGCAGCTGAGCTTTCCCCTTCAACTGATCCACCAGCTGGCCGTCGACGAAAAGTTCGCGCCGGGAACCAATGTCGAGCACGGCGGCCGAAGGCGGAGTCGCACCTTGGACGGGCAAAGAAAAAAGTGCGAGCAGACCGGCCGCAAACGGCCCGAGGAGGTAGGTAAGTTTTGAAGATCGCATCTGGAGGTTTGAGTGAGAGTTTGTTCGATTCCGCTCCCGGCGAGGTGCCGGCCCGATTACGTGGAGCTAGCCCTATTCCTGAAATTGAAACGCATAGAGATCGGCGTCCTTGAGCACGAAACGGAGCCGAACGGCCGTGCCGGCGAGCGAACTGACGTCGGTTCCTTTTTTCCAGGTTATGGGGCGCTCCACCGTGTCGCCGTAAGTTTCCTCGCAATCCGCAAGGGTGAAACCGGGCAGCGGCCGACCGTCCTCCGACTGAATTTCCACCTGGACTGAACCCACCGCCGAAGTCGCAAAATTCAGGGTGAGTCGGCTACCTTGGAAGCGGAACGGCTTCGTGAGCAACTCTCCGCCGGCACGCGGCGC
Organism: uncultured Verrucomicrobiota bacterium; assembly: GCA_903821635.1. Lineage (GTDB taxonomy): Bacteria > Verrucomicrobiota > Verrucomicrobiia > Limisphaerales > UBA9464 > CAIWAH01. The sequence continues at coordinate 4,785 of CAIJLV010000002.1, forward strand.
CTGCACCGAGACAAAGCCGTCGAGGCGCAGCGTATGCCGGCGCAGCTCGTTGCTGTTTCCCGTCCACATGCTCTCGATGCCGTAAAAGGAAAGCTCGTTCGGGGACCCCGCATCGGCGGACTTGGTCTCCACTATGTACCAGGCCATAAAATTCTGTCCGTAGTTCCAGGTACCATTCCGCTCGATTCCCGGCGGAAAGAACGCCTCATTCCAACGCTTGAAGTTCACGCCATCGCGGCTGGCCATGAGCACGCCCTCGGTGAGGGCCGCGCCGTAGCGTTCGCTAGCGCCCGATCGCTGCTCCCGCTCCTTCAACTCTGGCAGCGCCCGCAGCGACGCAGACCAGAGACGGGTCTTCTCGGACCCCGCCTTGGCTCGGGCATCGTCGAGGCTTCCTCCTTTAAGCTCCCGCTCGACATAACGCGTGGGGATTCCGATCAGGAGGTGAGGCGCTCGGTGATAAGGCTTAACCTGATTCGTATAAAGGTGCTCCTCTGGCGAGTCGCTATAGCGAAGGTTTGCCATGGCTTCCCAGTGAATCAGGTCCTTTGACGTAGCCGTGCGAATCGACCGCACGCCGAGGTGCACTGAGGCGCCCTCGATCGGTTGGCCGTATCCCAGGATGGCCCCCGGCATTGCGCGAGTAGTCAGAGCGCCGGCCATCAGGGTCAGAGTCGCTTCCCGCGGATCGCGGGAAAAGTAGCGCCAATAGGCACGATATCCGCCCAGATTTGGGTCCCAAAATGCAAGATTCTGCGAATCGAATGCGCCGGCCGTGATGACCGCCTGCCGCGTTAGCAGAGACCAGCGAAGACCGTCCGCCGATTTGAGCACGACCAGTCCCCTGGTGGGACTGCGGGAATGCAGCACCGCCTTGTAGCGCGCATCCGCCGGCGCCGCCGGATTCTCATCCTTGAACACCGCCGCCGCGCCGGCATCGACGTCCACCCCATCCATCGGCCCGCCCAACAGGACGATGTTATTGGCTTTCGAACCGTTGTACTCGTTCAAGCCGAGCGAAGGGCGGCGCCAATGGATGCCGTCGTCGCTTTCTGCGTAGCAGAGTGGAACCGCCTTCAGGTAGCTCAAATGCTTCTTCGGGTCGGTCTCCTTCACGGGATCGACCTGCACGCCCTTATAGTACATGCGGTAAATATTCCCGTCCTTGAAAATATTGTGGTAGCCGCTGCCGCTCCCTTCCCACGGCGCGTCGAAGACGAATACCACCTCGCGGGGCGTGGGCTGATGCAGCCGCAGCTCGGCCTTGCCGGCCAGTCGCTCAATCATGAAGTCGTCGACGAACAGCTCACGGCGTGATCCGATGTCGGGAATCGCGCCGGGCGATTGCGCCGGTTGTTGCGCTGTTACCGGGACAAGGCCGGACAGGACCGCCGCGAGGGACAGTAGGATGGGGATGAGTTTCATCGATTTGATTGCTGGGGTTGGTAAAAATTCGACATTCGGAGCGCCCGCCATTTTTAGCGCGGGCCGTTGGCAAGGCTAATCCTTGAATTGAAACGCAAAGAGGTCGGCGTCGTTGAGGACGAAGCGTAGACGCACGGCCTGGCCGGCGAGAGCGCTCACGTCGCGACCCTTCGCCCAGGTCACGCTGCGCTCAATGGTATC
>CAIJLV010000003.1 GCA_903821635.1 uncultured Verrucomicrobiota bacterium
CCTCCAAACCCGCGGACAGGTAAACTTCCTGGGTGTCGAGGGTTCCGGGAGTGTCCGTGACGAAGTAGTAGATATAGCCCAACTCCAAAGACACCGGACCAAGGTTGGTCGCAACAGCCGCGTAGAGATCGAGTTCGTTGAAGCTGTTGCCGACGGTTTGCGAATCATTGACCGATCCGTACCAGGCACCGCCGCTGATCGTGAAATCTTCGGTGAGGTTGTAGGAAAGATCGATCCCGGCTTCAAGCAGGTCACTTCCGAGATCCACGAAGCGGAACTCGTATTGTGTGCTGTAGCCGACATGGACCTCGCCCGTCAGCCCGGATTCGACGGGAGCGGAAGTGGTCGCGGGGGCCATGGGAGCAGTGGTTCCCGCCGAGGCGTAGCCAGCCACGAGGGCGGAGGCAGCGGCCAGGGCGCCGACGTATTTGGTGTGTTTGCGCATCTTGGTATTGGTTGTTCGGTTGCTGCAGACCTCTGAATTCCAGGTATTTACAAGGTTTTCAAAAGTCATCGGCGAAAGACAGCCCGCGTGCCAATTGGTCGCCGGACGCCGTTCATCGGTTGTTTCCTTAAGAAATCCGAAAGAGTTTGTCCAGAGAAAAGAACGGGAGCTGTCTTGGCCGGGGGATTCGTTAGATTGCCCCCAGTTTTCTGGCAAGAGCGAAAACCGCCTTTCCCGGCCGGGGCTCTTTGCATTCCGGACTCGTTTGGCTCCCGGCGTTGGCAACGATCAAGTGAAACAAGGAAAGCAGGGATCCCGGTTCTGAGCGGCCATTCCGTTTCTGCCTTGAAAGGGAATCTCGAAAATTAAGCACGCTGGCACGGTCGCTGCTTTTGGCTCTTTCGCTGTCCGGATCGGTCATGAACCGGCGGCACAATCCATCCGAAACCGAGTCGAAATGAGCCTGAAAACACGATTGGCAAGCGGCGCATCCGCGCTGGCTGCCCTTGCAATGATAGTCCTGCCCTTGGCATCCAATGCCAGCGCGCAGGAGGAAGTAGCCCCGCCACCAGCGGCCGAAGCCCCAGCGGCCGCGCCCCCTGCGGAGGAAGCACCGGCGCCAACGGTCGAAGAGCGGCTTGCGGATGTTGAGGCCTACTTCAACAACGTGGCGCCGACGACCACGTTGAAAGACATCGCCGGCCCGGGTCACAACGGGTTCATGATGATCTGCGCCGCGCTTGTGTTGTTCATGACCCTGCCCGGTCTCGCGCTGTTTTACGGGGGCCTGGTCCGCAGCAAGAACGTGCTGTCAATCTGCGCCCAGTGCCTTGGCATCGCCGGTCTGGTCACGATCATGTGGTGGGCATTCGGCTACAGCCTGGTGTTCGGGGTGAATTTCGAGAGCCCCTATCTCGGCGGTTCGGAGTATTTCTTCCTCAAGGGAGTTGGGATGGCCCCGAACACCACCTATGCGGGTTGGCCATCGCAAAGCGTATTCGCAATGTATCAGCTGATGTTCGCGATCATCACGCCGGCGCTGATCATCGGTGCTGTCGCTGAGCGCATGAAGTTCAATGCGATCATGGCCTTCGTCGCCCTCTGGATGGTGGTGGTTTATTTCCCGATGGCCCACATGGTCTGGGGTGGCACCGGCCTGATGAACGGTGTCTGGAACGGCGACGCCAAGGTCACCGCGATCGACTTCGCCGGCGGCACCGTGGTCCACATGACCTCCGGCTGGTCGGCCCTGGTTCTCTGCATTATCTTGGGCAAGCGCCACGGCTACCCCAAGGAAAAGATGGCACCCCACAGCATGGTGCTTTGCATGGTCGGCACCGGAATGCTCTGGGTCGGCTGGTATGGCTTCAACGCTGGCTCCGCGTTGGCCGCCGACGGCGTTGCCGCGAATGCCTTCATGACAACCACCCTTGCCGCCGCCACTGCCGGCTTCGTGTGGGCGCTGATCGAATACCTCCACCGCGGCAAGCCCAGCGTGCTCGGCCTTTGCTCCGGGATCGTTGGTGGCCTGGTCGTGATCACCCCCGCCTGCGGTTTCGTTACCGCCAGCGGTGCCATGTTGATCGGCGTGCTCGCCGGGGTGGTTCCTTACTTCTTTGTCAGCATCGTCAAAGGCAAGTTCGGCTACGACGACGCCCTCGACACCTTCGGGATCCACGCCGTGGGGGGAACTCTCGGTGCCATCTTGACCGGCTTCCTCGCCACCTCTGACGCCAACCCAAACCTCCTCCTCGCCGATTACGCCGGGAAGAACGGCTTGGCCAAGGCCGGTGCCGACGGCACTTTCGCGCTCGACCAAAGCGCGCTCATCACAGGTCAGTTCATGGCGATCGGCATCACTCTTGCCGTCTCGATCGTGGCGACCATCGTCATCGCGATGATCGTCAAGGTGGTCTTCGGACTGCGCTCGACCGCCGAAGACGAAGCGACCGGACTCGACCTCGCCGACCACAACGAAGCGGGTTACGAACATTGATCCTCCGATTCTCGGGGTTTCTTCTGCGGGCGGGCCGGCAACGGCCCGCCCGTTTTGCGTTTGCCGGAGAGCGCCGACCGTTTATGGCTCCCCACCGTGACGCGCCGCTCCGCCTTCCTGTTCATCTC
>CAIJLV010000004.1 GCA_903821635.1 uncultured Verrucomicrobiota bacterium
ATTTCCAGCCACCAATCAGCGCCAGTGAAAACTCCGGCGCCGAAATTCAGCGCGACAGTGAAGTTGCCATTGGTGACACCAACGAACGGTAACAGGACGTCGGGCCCTGACTGGGTGCCCAACACCGACGCATCAAAGATTTGAAACTTGAATGCGTGGTTCCCGTTCGCGAGCGCCGTGCCATCCATCAACCGCCCTTGGTAAGTGAAAGCTTGGGCGATTGCTTGATTCAAGCCACCCGGACAAACGACTAGCGCCAAGGCTAGGGCGAGCCGCCCAAGGCAGCCCGCCAGACTGCCTCGCAAATCGTCCTTTATTGTTTTAATACTCAAATGTGGTTACGTTTAGTAGACAAGTATGGTTACTTTTACTGTTACGTTACAGCGTCGAGACGCTTTTAAGAATTTTTAGGTCTTCGTTTTGCGGATCGAATCACCCGAAATCTGTTCTACAAAAAGGTAAACCATTAATTGTGTTTTCGTTACGCGATTTTGTCAGGCCGACCTTAAAACCTTTGAAAACGCTTAAACAAGCCACTCGTCAAAAAACTTCCGAGGGTAAACCCACAGCCGGAGTCATGTGCTCCAACGGAGTGAGTAGCTAGAAATTAACTCGCCATTTGGAGTTCTTATTGTAGTGTGTATAGAACCGAATGAGCGAACCCAATACTTGAGCCGGACCGATGCTAACACTAGGCCTAATTAAGCGGCATTTTGTCACCACTCAGTGGCACACGGTAGACGCGACTAAGTCTACCACCACGACCAACGAGGGCGCGCTTGCCCTACTCTGTGAGGCCTACTGGTATCCACTCTACGCGTTTCTTCGACGGACGGGATCCAGCCCAGAAGATGCGGCTGATCTGGTCCAAGGATTCTTGGTCCACGCCCTTGATGCCCAAATTTTTCAGCAGGCCCGCCAGCAAGGCGGGCGCCTGCGCTCTCTGCTGCTAACCTGCCTGCAAAACTATCGCCGGAACGCAGTGCGCCGCGACCACGCGGCTAAACGCGGCGGGGCGCCTGCGGTCGCCTTGGAAGACCGGGCCGGGGCGGAGTCGCGACTAGAACAATTCACCACGCATACTGAAACTCCGGAGCGCATCTTTGACCGCGACTGGGCGCTGGAATTGATTCGGCACGTGATTGAGCAACTCCAGCGCGAGCAGGTTGCGGCGGGGCACGGGAAGCGTTTTCAAATCCTCGCCGCCCACTTGATGGAAAAAGACTCCGCCGTCGCCCACTTCGATTTGGCCAGCCAGTTGGGTATCTCCGAAGGGGCCGCCCGGATCGCCTTGCACCGCCTCCGCCAGCGCTGCCAGCAATTGGTAAATTCTGAACTACGGAAACTGGTCGACTCTCCGGAGGAGGTGGCGGCCGAACTCCGCCACTTGGTTTCAGTGCTCGCTAGGCCGAGCACGCTGCTCACCAATTAATGTCGGCGCGCGCCCCATGTCGCAGCTGCGGACAGGTGCCGGCGGATGATGCGCCGCAGGGTTGCTGCCCAGCCTGCCTGCTCCAGCGGATGGTGGAGTTGGGCGGGCCGCCCCCGCTTAAGACCGGGGGCATCTTCAGCCCGACCCAAGTCGACCGTTTTATTCTCGATCAGGAGATCGCCAGCGGAGGGATGGGCTGCATTGTGCGGGCGTATGACCGCGAGCTGGACCGCTGGGTCGCCCTGAAGGTGCTCCACCCACACCTGCGGGACAGTCCAGTCGCCCGACAACGACTCCTGCATGAAGGCCGCTGCATGGCCCAGTTCGAACATCCGAATATTCCGCCGATTTTGACGATCGGCCATTTCGAGGACGGGATGCCGTTTTTTGCCATGCCGCTGATTCAGGGGCGCAACTTGCAGTCCATCCTCGACGCCTTGGCCAACCCCGACGCCCGCGCCCAGGAGGAATTCCCGCTCGCGACCTTGCTCACCCTCCTGAAAAAAATCGGTGAAGTCGTCGAGTATGCGCACGCGCAGGGCATCCTCCATCTGGATCTAAAGCCGCAGAACATCATGGTCGGCCGCTTCGGCGAGGTGCTGGTTATCGACTGGGGCACGGCTCAAAAGGTCGCCGATGTCAGGACTGAACCCGCCCCCAGTCTCCGGCCGAAGGCCCGCCCCGGGACGGAAGGGCCAACCACTGGCGGTTTGGGGCTGGGCACGAGGGCCTATATGCCTCCGGAACAGGCCGAAGACGGACCGGAGCAGGTGGATGCACGGACGGATGTGTTCGCCTTGGGTGGCATCCTGTTCGCAATGCTCACGCTCCGCGCCCCATTCGAGCCCGCGGACCTCAGCCATGCCACGCCCCTCCTCGACCGAACACTCTCGCCGCTCGATCGCGACAGCCTCAGGCACTTGCCGGCGACCGCACAACGCCACCTGCCGCACGGTCGCGTCCCCAAAACCCTGATTCTGATCTTGGGCGAGGCGCTAAACCTCAACCCGCAACGGCGCTACCAGTCGGTTCTAGCCTTCATGGCCGACTTGGATGCCTTTCGAAACAACCAACCCCTTGCGCGCCGCCGCTCCAGCGCCAGCCATCGCGCCTTCCTGTTTTTCTGGCGCCACCGGGTCGCCCTCACCACCGCCGTGAGTGGGTCGGTCCTTGGGCTGGCCTTAACCTTCTACCTGTCCCTTGCCCCTCAGCGACCACTCCCGTTGACAGGGCGAGTGCTCACCGGGGCCGGGAAGCCGGTGCCGCAAGTCTCCGTTCGGTTAAAAACTGGGCGCCTTGATTCGGTCCGCCAAATCCCCGACGACCTGCGCCCCGCCCACAAAGCCACGCTGCCCGCCTTAAACTTCCCAGCGACCGAAGGCAGCGTGTTTCAAGAGTTTTGGCCGGGCCATCCGGTGGACCAAATCGCCGCGGTATTCACCTGCGACCTGAAGGTTGCCCACTCTGGGACCTACTCCTTTCAACTCGAATCGGATGACGGGGCCCAACTGATTCTGGATGGAACCCCCCTGCTGTCTTTGGACGGAATGCATTGGGTCCAAACCACCAACGGCACCGCTTGGCTCACCGGAACCGATCAAGGATTCCGGCTCGGTCGCCATCAGTTACGGGTCAAGTATTTCGAACGCCGTGGACCGAGCGCCCTGCGGGTCTGGTGGTCGAAGCCCACCGCGCCGGCCGCTTTTCCCACGCGGTTACTGGGCGGCTCAGTGAACTTTGGAACCCAGTCATCCGCGTGGCAGGCCCAGTTCTATCTGACCGACGAAACCATCATGGAGACACTCACCGGGACCAACGGAGCTTTTCGCTTTAACCCCGTCTCCCGGAACCAGGACTTTCAGTTGTTCGCCAAGCTGCCGGGGCAGTCGTTTCTACCGGCCGAGCGCACGAACAACGGAACTGGCCAAGCGGACTTTGTGCTCGTGCCGACCCCGAAACCTTGAACCCGTCGCCCCGTCCATGAACGGCCGGGACACCCCTCGCGGGGCGGTGGAGGGCCTAGGGAAACGCAGCGTCAGCGAACCGAGCCGCCAAAAAAGCGAGGCAACTCCAGCGCTCTACCACCGAGGTCTCTGCCATTCTGCCCCCCGGCCCAGGCGCTGGGTCAACCACCGCCGCTGGACTCAAAGCGCGGCGGTCCGGGGCTTCGGCAACCGGGTATCGGGCCCCAAGGTTCGCAGTTCGAGCTTCAGGCTGGCTCCCTCCGGCAGGACCGCCCCCAGTTGGATCGGCGCGACGCCGGGGCCAATTCGAGCGAGGGTGGGATCTAGGGGAAACCGGGCCAACTCCTTCCAGGACGCATCCGCGATCACCCACTCCGAACCGCCGCTATATTTAAGGCTGCCTCCCGGAGGCAACGTCCGCTCCCCCAAATCCAACACCAGCCGGCCCGCGATCAGCAGGCGCACGCCAGCCACGGGAGTCTTGGCGTCGGACCGCACAATCCAGTGTAAAGGTTGGGCCTGGGTTGGGTTCTGATATTCGAACGTCGTCAGGCCGGTCTGACCGCCGGGATAAACCAACCGGGCGACAAACACTTCCTGCAAATCCCAACCATCCGCGCCGGCCGAGCGCAGGTGGAATTCGCGTTGATTGTCTCGCAAGCGCGCCCTGACTTCGGGCGGAAACGCACCGGCGAGCCGCGCCGTTTCCCATTGGGCAATGTGCTCAAGGATGGCCGTGGTGGCGCCAAACTGCCGCGCGGTGTCGGCCGAGGCCGGGTCGGCCGCCAGTTGCGCCGTGCTGGCCAGACTGGTCGCCAACGCAAAGCCGGCCTCGAAACCCGCGGCCCGCGCGAGCAGCCATTCGGCATCTTCGATCCCCGTGTCGGGCCGCAAGGCAAACCAGCCCAGCATGTGCGGCATGAAATTGCGTTCAAAGAGCACCTGATTCTTGAAGCGATACAGGGTCTGACTCTCGCGGAAGCCGGCATACCAAGGCTCGCCCCAGTTCATCCGCGTGTTGAGGTGCCAGTTGAAGTGCCCGGGATTGCTGGCGTCGTTGATCACTTGGCCGCGCAAGCCGGCGTCAAGGGTGTCATGCCAAGCTTGGGTGAACAGTGTGCGCCCGTATTGACCGTAGCCGGTGGACCAAGCGCCTTCGAGGCCATCGAACGAGAGCTGCCGGACGCCGGTTTGGTTGCAGAAGTCCGCCAAGTTACGAGCAATCTCCAAGGTGAGCGAGGCGTCGGCAAAGAACACTTGGTAATCATGATCCAGCAACCGCGCTACGCCGGCGCCACGGGCATGAGCGACCGCCCGAGTGCCCCAGGCCCCGCGCTCACAGCCCAACAGGCGCCACGGAGCCTCGCCAGACACCGCGGCAAACCGGATCAATTCGTCCCCCAAGCGCACGGTGTTCAACGCCGACTTCTTCGCAAACAGGGCCGGATCCACCACGACCAACTCCGTGGCCGTGGCCTCGACTGCCGTCGCCAATTCACTGGCCCCAATGATCGCCAGTCGGGCGTCGGGCACGGGCGTCACGTAGCGGTCGGACGGGGTGATGAAGTTCGACAACGTGTGGACGCCGAGGTCCACGCCGGCGCGGCGCGCTTTTTCCACGCAGGCCCGGAAGCCCCGCCAGCCGTTCGGAAACAAGGCCGGCTTGAGTTGGAAATGTCCCCAAGTCGCAAAGGGGGAGCTGTGGTAGAGATACTTGAGCCCAGCCCGTCGGGTCATTTCGATGGCTTGATCCACCGTGCTTTCGCTGAAATCCACGATGAGATAGGACGCCGTTGCTCCCCGGGCCGTCTTGGCCCAAGCGCCGTCGAGCAGCGGATGCGGCAACCCCTCGGCCAGCTCGATCGCTCCGAGCGTGGCCAGCGCGGCGGACTCCGGCCCCGCAAAGAGCGCAATGCGGCTGCCGATGACGCCGCCATCGGCATAGGGTAGCACCCGGTATTTTTCGTGGCCCCAATTCGACAGGCTGCGCTCGCGGTTCCGGTTGCGACAGTAAGCTTGCAACACACTGCCGAAGGGCATCGGCCGCGCGGTGTCACCGCGGAAGCCTTGGCCCTTCCGCAATTCGCCCGGCAAGCCCGGATAGTAGCCCGCGTCGTCGGCCCCAAACTCGTTCTCGATGTCATTCTCCTGCGTGGGATAACCGCCAAGCGTCTTGGCGTTGAGCGCTTGGATACCCACGGCGTCCTGCCGATCCCTCACCACCCCGACGATTTCGCCGATGGTTTCACCGACGGCGAGCGGATAGGGCCCCCAGAGGGCGACTTCGATGGCCGCAGCCGGTTCGGCCGCCACCAATTCCAAGACCAGATGCGTCGGTTTGACGACCACCGACACGCTGGCGGTGACTCCAGCGGCGTAATTCAGGGTCAACCGCCCGCGGGCCGCGTCCCAAGCGGCGCGTTCGGGTTGCTGCCACTGGCCCGCAAGGCGCAGTTGCAGCAACGGACTCGGTTGGCCGGCGGCGAGCAGGCTGCGGCCAGAGTCTGGGCGGGAAATCGCACTGAGCGAGCCCCGGGCGTCGATCGCAAACACCGCGGTCGGATTCCGGAAGGTCGCCCCGCTTTGCGCAGCGCAGCGGGTGACAAGCAGGGCAAACAGCAGGGCGAAAATGAGGCGCATAAAGTGTCTGGGAAACAGCCTGCCAAGGAAAGGCGACCGGGGGAAAGCTCACATCGGTGGGGGCGGCGACGGACCCATTCCGGCGACGCCCGCTCGGGTGCCGGCGATTCGGTTGAACTTCCCCGCCATTTCCACGTCCGAAGCTCGACTTTGCGGCGCGGGCTCGGTTCGCTTCGTGGCGCCAGTCCCATCGTTATGTCCAATCCGTCTCCGGAACTCAGTGCGCAGCTCAAGGCCGCCAGCGAACATCTTCAACAGGTCCGCTCGGAGGTCGGCAAGTTCATCGTCGGCCAGCGCGAACTCGTCCACCGCCTGCTCGTCGGCCTCGTCGCCCGCGGCCACATCCTGCTCGAAGGCTTACCCGGCCTCGCGAAGACCGCGAGCGTGAGCAGCCTGGCCAAGGCCACCCACTGCCAGTTTCAGCGCATCCAATTTACGCCCGACCTGCTGCCCGGCGACATCACCGGCTCGCTCATTTACGACCCGGTCAAGGGCACCTATTCCACCCGCCAAGGCCCCATCTTTGCCAACCTCGTCCTCGCGGACGAAATCAACCGCGCCCCGTCGAAGGTCCAATCCGCCCTGCTCGAAGCGATGCAGGAACGCCAAGTGACGATCGGCGACCAGACGTGGCCCCTGCCGGAGCCGTTCCTCGTGCTGGCGACGCAGAATCCGATCGAACAGGAAGGCACCTATCCGTTGCCCGAAGCGCAGATGGACCGGTTCATGATGAAGGTCATCGTGGGCTACCCGACGGCCGAGGAGGAATTGATCATCCTCGACCGCATGGCCTCGACCAAACCGACCTTCGAACTCAAGGCGGTGGTTTCACCCGAGGAAATCGTGGGTTACCAAGCCATGGTGAACCGAGTGCACGTAGACCAATGGGTGAAGGACTACGTCGTGCGCCTCGTGGTCGCCACGCGTGAGGCTGCCGCGGGGACGGGCGTCGCGCCCGAACTCAAGCGACTCGTCCGCATCGGGGCCAGCCCGCGCGCGACCATCAACCTCACGCTCGCCGCCCGCGCCTGCGCCTTGCTCGAAGGCCGCGACCACGTCACGCCCGACGACGTGAAGCTCATCGCGCCCGACGTGCTCCGCCACCGCCTCCTGCTCACCTACGAAGCCGAAGCCGAGGAAGTGACCACCGAGAGCATCGTCACGACGCTGCTGAGCAAGGTGAAAGTGCCCTGAAGAAGATGCAGTCGTTTTGTAAGCCACTGCCCGCAGAACAGGTTTTGGTTAAGTCGCTGTCGGAACTCGTAGTCGCCGTAAATGACGCCTATGGCCGTCAGTCGAAACTGGCCTTCTTCATTTTGCTGTTCGCTTCGATTGATGCCGTCGCTTCGCTTCAACGACCAAAGAATCAACCCGACACGTCAGGCGATTTGTTCAAGAAATGGATAGATTCTTATCTGCTCCCTGACTCCGGCCTTGCTTGCACTTCTGAAGAACTTTGGGGAGCTCGATGTGGTATCCTTCACACGCTTACGGCTGGATCAAGGCTCTCCCGGCACGGGAAGGCGCGTCAGATACATTACGTGAGTGCTGACGATCCCTGCCTGTTGCCATTTCTACAAGCAGAGCTCGACAAAGCAGGGAGCCCGGTGGTTGTCGTGGATCACCACGCATTGCTACTTGCATACATCAAAGCGGTCGGACGATTTACAAATGCAATTCAAACTGAATCAGATTTGAAGGAACGCGCGCTTTTTCACGGAAAGTCACTTCTTTTTTCTGAATCGATAAAGGTTTCCGACCTTACGCCCTCCTAGAAACCCGATGCTCCCCGCTGATTATATCAAACGCCTTCGCCAGGTCGAAGTCCGCGCGCGGATCGTGAGCGAGCGGCTCATGGACGGGCGCATGATCTGCGTGTTCAGGGGCCGCGGCATGAGCCTCAATCCCTCCTCACACCGATGAACTATCCGCTGACATTCATCCGCTCCGTGGAAGGTTGGGCTGCCAGTTGTCCCTCACTTCCCGGCTGCCATACCCAAGGTGAAACTCGCGCCGAGGCGTTGACCAATCTCCGAACGGCAATCCGACTGTGGCTGGAGGTCCAAGGCGAAGAGGACACGAGGCTCAACCGGTTGGCCGCAAGGAAGGAACACGGGCCGCTGATTCCGTTCCCGGAGGTCAAGCGCCGCCTGCAAAACCGTCGCCAACGCCGCCGCGTCCGCTAGCTTTGCCACCATGAAGCCAATGACCTTCACCGCTGTTTTCCGCCGGTTCCCCGAAGGCTACGCCGCCTGGGTCGAGGAACTGCCCGGAGCCAACACCCAGGGCGCCACCCTCGAAGAGGCCCGAGCCAACCTGTCCGAAGCGGTCGAACTGGTGCTGGAGGCCAACCGGGTGCTGGCCGAGGAAAAGTTGCTCGGCCAGACCGACATCATCCGGGAACCGCTGGTGCTGCAGGCGGCATGAAGCGGCTGGCCCTCATCCGACACCCGGAGACGCGCGGCTGCGAGTTCCTGCGGGAAGGCGGCAACCACACGATCTACGTGAACCGGAAGACACGAAAATCGTCGGCCATCGGTCGTCACCGCGAGATCATCGACTTTATGGCGCGGAAAATCTGCAAGGACTTGGAAGTGCAACCACCATGATTCCGCCTTTTGCCCCGGAATTGCGGTCCGCGTCTTGGACTGCGGTGGCTGGCCACCGCTTTAGTCCGCCGGACGCGCCTAGCACCGTTTCACACAGTCCGGTTACTCCAACCGCAAAGCGGCAGCTCCGCTCCGCTCCGCCGCCGCACTCCAAGACGCTGACGCGTTTATCCCACGCCCTTCCCATTCGCGCCCATTCGCGTGCTCCGCGGGCGCTCCTCCCTCTTTCCCATGCTGCCACCTGACTACCTCAAACGTCTTCGCCAGGTCGAAGTCCGCGCCCGGATCGTGAGCGAACAACTCATGGGCGGACGCATGGTCAGCGTCTTCAAAGGCCGCGGCATGGACTTCGCCGACGTGCGCGAATACGTCCCCGGCGACGACGTGCGCCGCATCGACTGGAACGTCACCGCCCGGCTGAGGAAGCCCTTCATCAAACGTCACATCGAGGAGCGTGAACTCGTGGTGATGCTGCTCGTAGACGTCTCGGCCAGCGGCCACTTCGGCACGGCCACGGGGAATTCGGCGCAGGCCGACACCAAACGCGAACTCGCTGCCGTGCTGGCCGGCGCGCTTGCCTTCAGCGCCATTCGTGACGGCGACCGCGTGGGCCTGATCCTGTTCACCGAGCAGGTGGAACGCTTCGTGCCCCCGAAAAAGTCCCGCGCCCACGTCACGCGCCTGCTGCACGAAATGCTCTACGCCGAGCCGAAGTCCAGCGGCACCTCGCTCACCGCCGCGCTGAATTTCCTCAACAATCTGCTCCACCGCCCCGCGCTGGTGTTCGTGTTGTCCGACTTCCAAGATCCCGCCGAGGAGTCCTGGCAACGCGCCCTCGCCGCCACCAACCAGCGGCACGAAGTCATCGCGTTGCGCACGGTGGACCAACGGGAATTGGAACTGCCCGACGTCGGCCTCGCGCTGGTCCAGGATGCGGAGACGGGCGAAGTCATCGAACTCGATACGAGCGATCCCGAGGTGCGCGCCCGGTGGGCGGACCTCGGCGAACGGCGGCAGCAGGAACTCATCGCCACCTTCCGCCGCGGCCGGGTGCCAGAACTGGATGTGCGCACCGACCAACCGTGGCCACAACGCCTCCAGAAGTTCCTCGATTACTCCGCGAAAAGGAGGGTGGCATGAATCCACTCTTCCCCATGCCCAATGACCCACGCCCAGTTTGGCTGGGTGCCAACGCCTGCGGGTCCGGTCTTGGTTCCTTGGCTTTCGGCCCATTCCTCCCGTGATCCGCACCCATCTCATCGACAATCTGACCTTGGTGCCGATGCCACCTTGGTGGCAATCGCCTTGGGCGATTGTCGGCTTGGTCGCCGCCGCCAGCGCCTTGGTCTGGCTGGTCACACGGCTCTCCCGGCGACTCATTGCGCCGCGATCCGGAGGCGTGCCACCCCTGCCCGTGCCCGACCTGACGCCGGAATTCTTACAACGGCTGGCCGCGTTGCGGGCCCGCAGCCGCGAACTTTCCGCCTACGAACTGGCGGTCGCCTGCTCGGACATCCTGCGTGAATTCCTGGAATGGCGGCTCCAACTCGCGGTCACCGCGCAAACGACGCGGGAGTTTCTCGAAGCCGCCGCCACCAAGGTCGAGCTCAACGATTCAGCCCGCGTTTCCCTGGGGCTTTACCTGAGCTTCTGTGACCTCGTGAAGTTTGCCCGCCACGGCGCCAGCGCCTCGGAGCAGGCCCACTTCCTCGACGCGGCGGAACAGTTCGTGAAGCAAAGTTCAGGAGGTGCCGTGTGACGCTCAGCGAACTCAATTTGGCGGGCTTCGAATTCCAGTATCCGTGGGTGCTGGCGTTACTGCTCGGTTTGGTGCCCCTGCTCTGGTGGCTAGGGCGCCGCGGCCCGCTGCCGGCCATTTCCGTGCCGACGCTGCGTGGGGTTTCCCACTTGGGCTCGATCCCTAGGAAGCATTCCGGCAGGGCACGGTTTTTCTTCCTGCTACTGCCCCTAGTGCTGCTGCTTGCCGCCCTCGCCCGGCCGCGCGTGCCCCGGGGTGACTTGCCGGATCCGAGCAAGGGCATCGACATCATGCTCACGCTCGATTACTCGCGCTCGATGGCGGAGACCGACTTTCGCCTGAAGGGCCGACGGGTGGCCCGCAAAGACGCGCTGGTTTCAGTGACCGAAGACTTCATCGCCGGCCGCCCCAACGACCGCATCGGCATCGTGTGTTTCGCCCGCACGCCCTGGTTGGTAAGCCCCCTGACTTTGGACCATGCGTGGGTGCGTTCCGCCCTGCGCGAGGCCGAGATGGCCACCGGCACCGGCATCGGGTGGGCCATGCAGGCCAGCGCCAACTTCCTAAAGAAGGCCAGCGACCGCAGCAAAGTCATCATCCTCATCACCGACGGCGACAATTCCGCCGGCCCTCGGCCCATCGAAATCGCGCCCCTCGCCGTGAACGACCGCATCAAGATCTACTCCATCCTGATCGGGCCAGAAATGGTCACCCCGAGCGCCGCGGTGAACCACGAACTCAACCGCGTGGCACGCATGACCGGCGGCCAGTTCTTCCAAGCCAACGATTCGCGCGCGCTACAAGGCATTTACAATCTGATCGACCAGTTGGAAAAGCGGGAGCTGATCCAAAAACGGTTCGTTTCGTGGCGCGAATTATTCCCCTGGTTCGCCGGTGCGGGTCTAGGGCTGTGGCTGGTGGCCTTGCTGGCGGGTGAAGTGGCCAAACGACGGATTCCGTAAGTGCGCCCCTGAGCGCGGGACGGCGTCAACGGGCTACAACTGGGCCTTTCCAAAGCGCAGGACCGCGCCTACAACCGCGTTAAGTTCCATGAAGACATCGCGTTTCCCCAGCTTGGCCGTGGCGCTCGGGCTGAGTCTCACCGCCCTGCCACTCAGCGCTCAAACCGTGAGCCGGGTGCGCCGCTCCTTGGATCGCGCCACCGGTGGTCAAACCGCGGCGCCCGCTCGCCCCGCCCCGGCCGGCGCCGCCGTCGTCGCCACTTCTGCCCAAGCGGCGGCCATCCAAGCGGCCCAGAACAAGCGCAACCAAGAGGCCAGCGTCGGGGCGGACCAACGGGTTATTGAATTTCTCAAGGAACGCATCGCAGGCGGGTCCGCCGAGGCCGCGGTCGATCTCGCCCAGCGCCATACCGAGGGCAAAGGGGTGGCCAAGGATCCCAAGGAAGCCCGCCGGCTCTACGAACTCGCCGCCGCCCGGGGCAGTGAAACCGCCCAAGCTTGGCTCAAAGAAAATCCGGCTCCCGCCCCGGTCGTCCCGGTGCAGCCGGTGGCAAAGCCGGCGGCGAAAAAGCAGCCGTAAGTGAGGGCTCAGCAGCCCAAGTCGCCCTCCCAATGGGCGGGGCTGTGCGGGGGGAACTCAAACGAAGCGCCCGCCGCGGAAGTCATTTCCGCCCGCCCGCCGCCTGCCCCTTATTCCCACTCAATCGTGCCGGGCGGCTTGCTAGTCAGATCAAGCACCACGCGGTTGATGCCCCGGACTTCGTTGGTGATGCGGGAGGAGATTTTCTCCAACAGCTCGTAGGGCACGCGAACCCAGTCGGCCGTCATGCCGTCTTGGGATTCCACGGCGCGGATCGCCACCGTGAAGTCGTAGGTGCGTTCGTCGCCCTGCACCCCGACACTCCGGACGGGCAACAACACCGCAAACGTCTGCCACGTCTTGTAGTAAAGATCGGCCGCCTTCATCTCCTCCACCACGATGGCGTCAGCCAAGCGCAAGAGCTCGCACTTGGCCTTGGTCACTTCGCCCAGCACGCGGACACCCAAACCGGGGCCCGGGAACGGCTGGCGATAGACGATTTCCTTGGGCAAACCCAATTCTAGGCCCAACTGACGAACCTCATCCTTGAACAGGCAGCGCAACGGCTCCACCAGCTTGAACTTCAGATTCTTGGGCAGGCCACCGACATTGTGGTGCGATTTGATCATCGCTGCCGGATTGCCCGCGATGGGGACGGACTCGATGACATCGGGATACAACGTGCCTTGGGCGAGGAACTTCGCCTGGCCCGCCTTCTTTGTCGCGGCTTGGAAGACGTCAATGAACGCCTTGCCAATGACCTTCCGCTTTTTCTCTGGGTCGGTGACGCCCTTGAGCTTGCGGAGGAACAGCGGCGTGGCGTTCTCGTATTGCAACCGGACCTTGAAGTTCCGGCCGAAGACCTCTTGCACGACTTCCGCCTCGCGGGCCCGCAATAGGCCGTTGTTCACAAAGATGCAGGTCAATTGATCGCCAATTGCCTTGTGAATCAGCGCCGCGGCGACACTGGAATCGACCCCGCCGGAAAGCCCCAAAATGACCCGCTCCGAGCCCACTTGCGCCCGAATTTCCTCCACGGCCTGTTCAACATAGTTCCGCATGGTCCAACCCTTGCCGCAGCCGCAAACGGTGTGGACAAAGTTGGCCAAGACCTCCTTACCGCGGGGACTGTGGGCGACTTCGGGGTGGAACTGGATGCCGAAGAAGCGCTTGTGCGGATTCTCAATCGCCGCGTAATCCGAGTTTTCAGTCGTGCCCACGACCGTGAAGTCCTTGGGCAACCGGGTCAGTTTGTCACCGTGGCTATTCCAAACTTGCAACGCCTCCGGCAACCCCTCGAACAAGGCGCAGGCCGGGTCGGCGACGGTCAACGTGCCCTTGCCGTATTCACGTTTCAGCCCCTTCTCCACCTTGCCGCCGAGGAAATGGGCAAAAATCTGCACGCCGTAACAGATGCCCAACACGGGCACCCCCAGCTTGAAAATCGCCTTGTCGGGTAGCGGAGCATCCTCCGCATAGACGCTGCTGGGGCCGCCGGAAAGGATGATTCCCTTGGGGGCCAGCTTGGCAATTTCCGCCGCCGGAGTGTCGAAGCGGAGGATCGTGGAATACACGCTGCACTCGCGGATGCGGCGGGCAATCACCTGGGTGTATTGCGAACCGAAATCAAGGATGACGATCTGCTCGTTCATGCGGGCAATTTCAAAGCGCAGGTTATCGGGCTAGGCGACCGGCGTTGGCGAGAGATTTTTTGCCCCCACCGCGCCGAAAGCCCAGTTCGGTCCAGCAACCGCTTTACAGCCGTAAACAGAACCCACATGTTTTTCCTATGGCCCGTCGGAACTTAGCCGAACACCGCGCCCGGAACCGTCCGGTCGGCCCCGGCTTCACTCTGATTGAGCTCCTCGTCGTCATCGCCATCATCGGCCTGCTGGCGAGCATGATGCTGCCGTCGCTCGGCGGGGCCAAACAGCGGGCAAAACTTATCCAGTGCGTCAGCAATCTTCGCCAACTGGGCCTAGCCACCCAGATGTATGTGGACGATGCCCGCCAACATTTTCCCCCTGCCTACGTCGCGCCGCGGGATCCCAACACCGGTTACCCAGTCCCCTCCCAAGCACCCCGGCCGACCGAAGCCGCCCTGGGTGGTTATGATCCGTTGGGGACTTCACTCGCCCAGATTTATCCCTCGGCCCGCTCCCGGCCGCTGTGGGACTACCTCCGGCCGGCCCGCGTCTTCCAGTGCGCGGACGATCGCGGGCAACGCCTCCTGCCCTGTGATTCGGACGACAAATTAACGCCGTCCAACTTCAAAACCATCGGTAACAGCTACCAATACAACACCGGCCCCCTGACCGTGCTGTCGGGCGGCGGCTTCCGCGAACTGGGGACGGCCACACTCCGCGAAACCCTCGGCGGGCGCTCCGAAAGCTGGGTGACCGCCCCTTCCCGCTTCATCGTCCTGCACGAACCGCCCGCGCGCCTTTACGGCTGTGTGAACACCGGACCGCGGTGGTTTCAGTGGCACTTCGGCAGCGCCGGTCCGTCCGAATTTGCGGATCCCCGCACGGCCCCGGCTCGCTTTCGGTCGCCCATCTTGTTCGCCGACGGCCACGTGAAGGAACATAATTTCACCCGGGCGCTTACCGTCGATCCCTACCATCCCTACGAGGCCACTGGTGACTGGATGTGGTATCAGGCGACTGGCAAAACGGCCGCCGATCAGTAAGCGTTCCACCGATGTCTGAGCCGGCTGCCCCAGCACCTGAAGAATCGGCCGCCAACCGCCCCCCCGCGGGACCCGCCGAGGTGCGACTGAGCGTCCCCGACCTGCCGCGGGCTTTCCAAGCGCTGGCGTGCGCCCTCGGTGACGCCGGCGTCGGCGGGCAACAACTGCCCGCGCTTTTTGCCACCGGCGTGCGCGCCACCTGCACCGGTTGCGGCCTGTCCGTAAGCGGCACCGAACTCAGCGAACTCGCCATGGCGGCTGCGGAAACCGAATCCAAGGCCCCCCGCCTGCCACCGAAACTTGAACGCCTGCGCCTCGGTTATTGCCCGCGCCAAGGGTGCGAAGCCCGGTATTACTCGCTTGCCCTCAGCCCGGTCGGGCGCTTTGAACCCGCCGCGATCCTCGCCCGCACGCAAACCCTTCTCGGTGGCGACGCGAAAAAACTCCCCCGCCTGACGCCGGTGAGCACACCCGCCACCCGCCAAGCGACCCGGCGCCTCGCACTGATCGCCCTAGCCGCGCTCGTCATCGGGTTGATCGCCTATCGCCTGATCTATTACCGGTCCCAACTGATCCCGTTCGTGGAGCCGAAATCGCCTTTTACCGTCGACCCTGCGTCCGTTCAGCCCCCACCGCGCTGATCAGGCGAACACCAGGCGACGTTCATTCAGCGTCAATTCGCGCCCCTGCCCCACGGCCAGGGAGCCAAGTTCAAACTCCCCGATTTTCACCCGCAGCAACCGCAGCGTGGGGTGGCCAATCGCCGACGTCATGCGCCGGACCTGCCGGTTCTTACCTTCTACGAGTTCGAGGGCGAGCCAGCAGTCGGGCACGGTCTTGCGGGCGCGAATCGGCGGGTCGCGCGGCGGCACCTCCGGCTGCGGGTCCAGCAGCCACGCTCGGCATGGCCGAGTCCGGTAAGCCTGAATGGTGACGCCGCGTTCCAGTTCGTGCAGCGCCGCGGCGGACGGAATCCGTTCGATCTGCGCCCAGTAGGTCCGTCGGTGCCCGCGTTCCGGATCCAACAGGCGGGTGTTCAACCCCGCCTCATCGCTGAGCAAGAGCAGGCCCTCCGAATCCGCATCCAGCCGCCCCAGCGGATACACCTGCGCCGGCAGGTCAAACTCGCCCAACGGCCGGTTCGGCGATCCGTCCGGCGTGAACTGCGACAGCACCCCGTAGGGTTTGTTAAACGCGATCAGCACTCCGCAGCGTTTTCAAAGCCGCGGCCGATTGCAACCCGAGCCCGCCACTCGAACCTCGAATCGGCGGCGCCCGGTCGCCATCATCGGGGGGTGAAGCCGGTTTATTTCGATTACAACGCCACCACGCCCCTCGACCCGGTGGTGCGCGAGGCGATGCTGCCCTTCCTTGGGGAGATCTGGGGCAATCCCTCCAGCGTGCATTCGGTGGGCCGCACCGCCCGGGCCGCCTTGGATGACGCCCGCTACCGGCTGGCCGGATCGTGGCGGAGCAAGCCCAGCGAAGTCGTCTTCACCAGCGGCGGCACGGAGGCTAACAACCTCGCCGTCTTCGGCACAGCCCGGCTGCTGAAGAGCCAAGGGCGGCACCTAGTCGCCAGCCCGATCGAACATCATGCCGTCCTGCACGCGTTTCAGCACCTTGCCCAGCACGAAGGCTTCGAGGTGACGTGGCTGCCGGTCGATGAGTTGGGCCGCGTGCGCATGGACGACGTGGCCGCCGCCCTCCGGCCCGACACGACGCTGGTCTCCGTCATGGCTGCCAACAACGAAGTGGGCACCCTCCAGCCCGTGGCCGAAATCGGCGCCCTTTGCCGCGCCCGCGGGGTCAAGTTTCACACCGACGCCGTGCAAGCCTTCGGCAAATTGCCATTTGCCGACATCCACCAGTTCAACGCCGACCTAGTGACCGTATGTGCGCACAAATTCCACGGGCCCAAGGGGGCCGGCGCGCTCTTCGTGCGTTCGCCGCTCCAACCGCAGGCCACCCAAGTTGGGGGTGGCCACGAAAATGAACGGCGCGCCGGCACCGAAAACCTCGCCGCTATCGTCGGTTTGGTGACGGCTTGGGAGCAGTTTGTGCCGCAGCCGGTGTTCCCGGCCGCCGCCCTCGGGGAACTCACCGCCCGACTCGCCGCCGCCGTGACTCGAATCCCGGGCGTCACCCGGCGGGGGCATCCAACGGAGCGCTTGGCCAACACCCTCGCCTTTACCGTTCAGGGCACGGACAGCATGGCCCTGATGGCCGCGCTTGATCTGGAGGGGGTCGGTGCGTCCAGCGGCTCGGCCTGCTCCGCCGGTTCGTTGGAACCCAGCCATGTGTTGCGCGCCATGGGGGTTTCGGCCGCCGAAGCAAATGCCTTGGTGCGGTTCTCGTTGGGCCGGACCAGCACCATCGAGGAGGTGGACTCGGTTAGCGCGATTTTGCCTGAAATCATTGCGCGCCTACAACCGGCCGGCCCCCGCTGAACCGGCGCGGCGCGAGCTTATTCTTGTCACCACTCTGGACTCACTCATAGCTTCAGCACTCTCATGAAAAATCGGGGCTCCATCGTCCAGTGGCTGTTGCTGCTTATGCTGGCAACCGAGCTCGTCGCCCAGACGAACCTCCTGTCCTACGAGGAGCAAAAGCTGGTGGGGGCCGCTCCCGAACCGAGTGCCGTGGTCACGGTCTCCGGCGAAGGCGTCTGGCAACAGGCGAAAAGCCGCGACAGTTGGCATCCCGTGCGCAACGGCGAAGGATTGCCCTTGGGCTCGCTGCTCATGACGGACGCCTACAGCGCGGCGGTGGTCGAATTGCCCGGGGGGCAGGGCCTGATCCAAGTCGCGCGCAATTCCGTGGTGGAATATGCCCGCAACCGCGCGAACTCCGGGACCCTCCTCATCCTCACCGCCGGCCGCGTCTCGGGCGGCGTGTCGGACACCAGCTTGGAGATCCTCAGCTCCTGCGGCGGCGGCCTCACCCTGACCGCGCCACCAGGCACCACGGCCCCGTTTGAATTCCGGCACGGACGCGACACGCAACGCCAGGCCGCCCTGCGGAACTTGGGCCTGACCTCCGACTGGGCGCGCTTCATGCCCACCGAGGGCATGGACGATTCGAATTTCGGGCTGGGCACGCCATCCCGGGTGCCACTCTCGACCAGCTTCACAGCTCCAGAAACGTGGGCACTGCTCATCGTCGGTTCGATCACGGTGGGCTACTTTATGCGATCGCGCCGATAGTGCGCCCCGACGGCGGACTAAGCCACCCAGTTGAGGAGTAGGCGCGCAGTATCGCCGGCTCACTCGCCTCGAAAAACCTCGTCGCGAACCTCCCGGTCCGACCGCCGCTCCAGTTCTCGCTTCGCCCCAAATCGGAGAGAATTCGGCCAACTTCCTCGGATTGACCCGGGGCGTCATGCGCAACCAAGGTTTAGCATGACCCTTCGCCCCACCTCGCTGAGGCTCCGCTGGCTCAGTCTATCACTGCTGGTTTGCGTCTGCGGCTGCATCACCCGCCCCCCGCGCTGGCTGGGCTATTCCCGCAGCGAAATTTCTTCCTCGGCGCCAGCGGCGAAGGTCGTGGTCACGGGCACGGGAGTGCGCCTGCAGGCCAAACTGGGCGCCGAATGGCAACCGCTGACCACCGGCGAGCCTATTTTTCCCGGCGCCATGCTGCGGACGGACAGCGAGAGCGAAGCGGTGGTCGAACTGCCCGGGGGGCAAGGGGTGATCAAACTTCGCCCAGGCTCGGTCGTTGAATGGGCACGCGGCGACTCAAGCGGAGGAACTTTACTCCTCATCTCGTCTGGCAGCGTCGCGGGCAGCGTCACGGGAGCCCCCATTGAGCTGATCAGTTCGTGCGGCGGGAGCCTGCATTTGGCCCCCAATGCGGGCGCCACCGTGCCGTTCGAGTTTCGCCATGGGCGCGATGCCCAGTATCTGGCTGTCATGAAAAGCCTCGGTTTGCAGGCGGATTGGGCCATTTTTAAACCCACCCCCGTTTCCCCGGTCGATTTCGGGATTGGCCTCGTGCATCGAGCTTCGGTCCCGGCCGGGATGGGAATTGTGCCGGAGCCAAACAGTTGGATGCTGGTCTTGGTGGGAGTCGCCCTGCTGGGTGCGCCCCGGTGGCGGCGTTGAACCTCATCCCAGCGCTCGACGCCCCAACGGGGAGCGGACCATTCTACACCCATGGTTCGCGACTTTCTGGGGGTGGCTACGGTAGCCCTGCTCCTTTTGCTGACAGCTTGCCGCCCCGCGCTGCCGCCGCCGGCCACCGCCCGCCCCACCCCGTCCCCCAACCCCACGCCAGCGCCGATTGATCCGCTGACGGAATTTCGGGCCAGCCACCTCACCGCGATCGACGCCGCAATCAACGCCACCATCGCCAGCAACCGCGCCCCGGGCGCCGTGCTGTGGCTCGAACGCAAGGGCGCGGCCTACCACCGGGCTTACGGGCAGCGCGCCGTGGTGCCGGCAGCCGAACCGATGACCGAGGATACGATTTTTGATGCCGCTTCGCTCACCAAGGTCATCGCCACCACGCCAGCGATCTTGAAGCTCATTGAGGCCGGCCGGGTGTCGGTCGATGCCGCAGTGACAAACTACCTCCCCGAATTCGTCGGGCAGGGCAAGGAGGCCATCACCATCCGCCAGTTGCTGACGCACGCCTCGGGCCTACGCCCCGGATTACCGCGCACCGAACCGTGGTTAGGCCACGACACCGCCTTGGCGGTCGCGAGTGCGGAACCGCTGCCGAACCCGCCCAACACCCTGTTCCGCTACAGCGACATCAATTTTATCCTGCTCGGTTTCGTCGTGGAACGGGTCACTGGCCAGCCCCTCGAAGACTTCTGCGCCCGTGAACTATACCAACCGCTCGGCATGACCCAGACCGGCTACCGGCGCTACACCCCGTCTCGCCCGCTCGGGTTGCCCACCAACACCATCACCTCCTCGGTTTCCCAACCCGCCCACCGCATCGCCCCCACCGAAGCGCTCACCAACTTCGGCGTCGTGCTGCGCGGCGTCGTGCATGATCCGACCGCGCGGATCATGGGCGGCGTCGCCGGTCACGCGGGTATCTTCACCACCGCGGCCGACTTGGCCCGCTTCTGCCGGATGCTGCTCGGGGGTGGCCAACTCGACGGCGTGCGCGTCTTCAAGCCCGAAACGGTGCGGCTCATGACCAGCGTCCAAACGCCGCCCGGACTGCCCCGGCGGGGACTCGGCTGGGACATTGATTCCCCTTACGCCGGCCAGCGCGGCAGCCACTTCCCCCTCGGCGGTTACGGCCACACGGGTTGGACCGGCACCAGTCTTTGGATCGATCCGTTTTCCGAGACTTTCCTAATCTTCCTCTCGAACCGGAATCACCCCACTGAAGCCGGCAACATTCTGCCCCTGCGCCGCGAACTCGGCTCGCTCGCCGCCTTGGCCGTGAAGCACTTCAACTTCCTCGGCGTGGAAGGCGCCTTGGAATCCCGGCCGACCACCAACTCCAACGCCGCCACCCCGCGCCCCGCCACCCCGCCCAAAGCTAAAACCGCAACCCTCGGCCCGACGCTCAATGGCATTGATGTGCTGAAGCGCGACGGCTTTCGCGCCCTGCGCGGCCGACGCGTCGGCCTCGTCACCAACCACACCGGCCAAGATCGCGACCGCAATCCCACCCTCGACCTCCTGCACCAAGCCGACGGCGTTAAACTCGTCGCGCTGTTCAGCCCGGAACACGGCCTGCGCGGCGCGCTGGATCAGGATAAGATCAATGACTCCACGGACGAAAAGACCGGACTCCCCGTTTACAGCCTCTACGGGCAACGCCGGGCACCGGCCCCGGAACAACTCGCCGGACTCGACGTGCTCGTCTTCGATCTTCAAGACGTCGGGTGCCGCTTCTACACCTACCTTTCCACCTTGGGGAACTGCCTCGAAGCCGCGGCCAAGGCGAAGGTTCCCTTCCTCGTGCTCGACCGCGTCAACCCGCTCGGGGGCCGAGTCGAAGGCCCGCTGCTGAGCGGCGAACGCAGCTTCGTGGCGTGGCACGAAATCCCGCTGCGCCCCGGCCTGACCACCGGTGAACTCGCCCAACTCTTTAACGCCGAACGCGGTTTCGGCGCCGACCTGGCGGTCATCCGCTGCAAAAACTGGACTCCAGCCCAGTGGTTCGACGAAACCGGACTGCCGTGGCGCAACCCTTCGCCAAACATGCGCAGCCTCACCGCGGCCACGCTGTATCCGGGCGTGGGCGTATTGGAATTCTGCCACCTCAGTGTTGGCCGCGGCACGGGCACGCCCTTCGAACTGCTCGGGGCGCCCTACGTGGACGACGGTCAATTGGCCACCGAACTGAACCGGGCCGGACTGCCGGGCATCCGGTTCATTCCCGTCCGCTTCACGCCCACGGCGAGCGTCTTCGCCCACCAAGAATGCCGCGGCGTGCAACTCCTGCTCACCGACCGCGAGGCCTTCCGCGCCGCCGACCTCGGCGTCGTGCTGGCCAGCACCTTGCACCGGCTCTACGGCGAACCCCTCAAGCTCGACAAAATGGCCCGCCTGCTCGGCGACGCCACCACCCTGGAGGCGATCAAGGCGGGCAAGTCCCTCGCCGAATGCAAACGCCTCTGGCAAGGCGGACTCGCGAAGTTCGAGGAACGCACCCGCCCGCACTGGCTTTATCCGCGCTGACCCCCAACCACCGCTTCTGCCAGTTGTCCCTTTGCTCGACGCCTGCTAACCGTCCGCCCGTGCAACGGCTCGACCAGAATCAAAACGGTTACCGCGGTGAGCGCATCGACGTGGACGCCACGCTCGACGCCTGTCGGGCCGCCGCCCACCAGCACGGCTGGAGCCCCGAACCGCTGCCGCCCGCCGAGTTGAACCGGTGCGCCTGGGTCCGTCGCACCGGGCGCGCCGAGGCGCACCGCATCTACCTCTCCACCGGCATGCACGGCGACGAACCCGCCGGCCCCAGTGCGGCCCTCCAGTTGCTGCGGGAAAATCGCTGGCCCGACGTCGACCTATGGCTGCTGCCCTGCCTGAACCCGACTGGGCTCCGCGCCAATTCGCGCACCAACGCCGCCGGCATCGATGTGAATCGGGATTATCGCCAACCGCGTTCCGCGGAAGCCCAAGGCCACCTCACCTGGCTGGAGCAGCAACCGCGCTTTGATCTCGCCCTGTTGCTGCATGAAGATTGGGAAGCGCACGGCTTCTACTGCTACGAACTCAATCCCCACGCGCTGCCGTCGCTAGCGGGCGCGATGGTCAACGCCGTTCGCGCCGTCTGTCCCATCGATGAATCGCCGGAGATTGACGGCCGACCGATCAGTGAACCAGGCATCATCCGGCCGCTCATCGAGGCCGAACTCCGGCCGGACTGGCCCGAAGCGCTCTGGCTCGGCCAGCACAAGACTTCGCTCAGTTACACCCTTGAGGCCCCCAGCGACTGGCCGCTGCCCGTGCGGGTAAAGGCCCTCGTCACCGCCGTGCAAGCGGCGCTGGCGCAATTCACCGCCACCGATCAGCCCTCTTGGGCGGCGCTACCCCACACCCCCTCCCCGTGAGCTTAAGCACTCCAAGGCCAGCCGACGATCAGACGGCCCGCGCCGAGTGCGCCGCGGAAGTTCAGTGGCAGTTCCTCCCGCGAAACCACCTTGGTCGCGAATAACTCAGTCGGTGAAATTGGGGTGGCTTGGGAGTGGCACCGTCTCCTCGGCCGGAACCGGTCGGGGGTGGCTTCGTGTTGCGCTCCCACCCTGCCTACTTCGCCCCGCCGAGGTGCCGCTGAAAAAAATCCACCGTCCGAAGCCACCGCTGCTCAGCCATCGCCGGCTCCGGCACCATGTGGGTGAAGCCGCCCAGCGGCACGAACTCGAACGACTTCCCGGCGCGGGTCAACGCGTCGGCGAGCTTCAGGCTGTGGCGGAAGAACACGTTGTCATCCGCCGTGCCGTGGATCAGCAGCAGCGGCCGCGACAACCCGACGGCGTCCTGGAGTAGCGAGTTGGCCGCATATACCGTGTCGCCGTCGCCCGGCACGCCGAGATAACGCTCGGTGTAATGCGTGTCGTAATCGAGCCAGTCCGTGACGGGCGCGCCCGCGACTCCGGCCTTGAAGACGTCCGGCCGGCGCAGCACCCCGAGCGCCCCCAGATACCCCCCGAAGGACCAGCCGGTGATGCCCACGCGGTCGAGGTCCAACTCGGGATATTTTTTACCCAATAATTCCAACACGGAAACCTGATCTTGGACGGGCACGGAACCAAACTCCCCAAAGATTTCCCGCTCCCAGTCCCGGCCCCGGCCGGGCGTGCCGCGGTTGTCCGCCGCCACGACGATGAAGCCCTGGTCAGCCAGCCACTGGGGCAGCAGCCAGCCGCGTTGCGCTGCCTGCACCACCTGCGAATGCGGCCCGCCGTAAACGTCCACGAGCACGGGATATTTCTTCGTGGGATTGAAGTCGCGCGGGCGGGTCACCCGGATGTGAAACTCAACGCCTTCGTTGAGTTCGAGCAAATGCGTGCGGATCGTCAGCTTCGGCGTTTCAGCCACCGACGGCAGCTCGCCTAACACCGTGCCATCGGGACGTTGCACGCTCGTTCGGGCCAGCGAATCCGGCGTCTCACGCGTGAGCGCCATCAGCGGCGACGGGCCGCCGAACACCGCGCTGGCCAAGCCCAAACCGCGGGTCAGTTGGGTGATCGAACCATCCGCATCCCGGCGGCAAAGCTGCCGTTCGACCGGTGTGCGTTGGGCCAGAAAATGGATGGTCTGCCCCATTTCATCGGCATGCACCAGACTGTGCCAGCGGGCTTCCGTCTCAATCAGCGTTTCGCGAAACGCACCGTCGGCCCCGCGCCGTTCTAATTCCCACCAGCCATGGCGTTCGGTGGTCCACAAGAAACCGGAACCGTCCTTGAGCCACTGCGGAAACTTCGGATCAAGGTTCACCCACACCGGGTCGCGTTCCGTCAGCAACGGCGACGTGGCGCCGGTCTTCGGGTTCACGCGCAGCAGGACAACTTCACGTTGGTCACGCGTCTGCACGGTGATCGTCAGGCCGCCGGCCGGGTGCCAATCGGCGTGGGTAAAATAGGGATGTTTCGTCGCGTCCCAGTCGAGCCAGCGGGTGCGCCCACCTTTCGCGGAGATGACGCCGAGACGAACCTTCACGTTGGCTTTACCCGGCCGCGGATAAAACTGCGGCGACGGCGCGCGGTCGGGCTTGAAGGGATCCGCCAGGTGCCACACCTCGACCGCGCGGGCGTCGCTCGCTTGGTAGAGCAGCGACTTAGAATCCGGCGACCACCAGTAGCCCGTGAAACGTGACATCTCTTCCTGCGCCACGAACTCCGCCAAGCCGTGCGACACCGCCTCGTTGCCGCCGCGGGTGAGCCGACGTTCGCGGTTCGTGGCGAGCTCGAACGTCCACAGATCGAAGTCCCGCACGAAGGCGAGTTGGCGCCCGTCGGGCGAGAAACGCGGGTCCAGCACATTGCCGACGAGGGGGAGTTCACGCGCCTTCGCCGTGGCGCGTTCGAGCAGGAACAACCGCCCGGCGAGCGGCGCGAGAATCTGCGAGCCGTCCTTCGACAGTTGCAGGGACGTGAAGCCGCCCACGCTGATGCGGGCGCGTTCGCGGCGGGCCTTTTCCTCGGGCGAAAGCGCTTCGTCGCCGGTGCCCAACACCTGCTCGGCGGTCAGCAGCTCACGCGTCTGGCCGCTGGCGACGTCGAACTCGAACACGCTCTGCTTGGCCGTGCGCGGGCCGGCGGCGCGCAGGAACAGCACGCTCTTGCCGTCGGGCGTGAGCTGCGGCGCCACGGGCCGGCCCAGTTGGAATCCGCGCGTCTCGGCGTAGTCGCGGATGAACGAGGTATCGGCGGCGAAAGCTGACGAACCGAAGAGCGACGCACACAGCATGGAAAGGAGAATAAAAACCGGTCGGGCAAACGCAGGTGTGGGAGCGCGGTCCGCGGAGGCGCAAGTCGGGGTAGTGGCCCCGCTTTCGCTCGGAGCCACGACGCGGAGGCGCGGGGAACGCCGGCGCCGACTCGCCAATTGGGGGTTGGGCCGCCTCAAGTGGGCGGCCACGGGTCGGTTCGCGCCATTCAGACGATCGGGGACGTGGCTCATGAGTTAGGGCGCCGGGTTCAATTTCTGTCGGTTGATCCACGCCTTCATTCGCGGCTCCAGCACGTCGAGCGGCAGGGCTCCTTTGCTCAGAAGTTCGTCGTGGAAGTGGCGGACGTCGAAGCGAGCGCCCAACTCCTGTTGCGCCAGCGTGCGCAGTTCACGGAGCTTGAGTTCGCCGATCTTATAGGCGAGCGCCTGCCCGGGCCAGACGAGGTAGCGGTCCACCTCCACGATGATGTCGTGTTCCGTCTTTCCGGCGTTGGCCTTGAAGAACTCAATGGCCTGCTCGCGCGTCCAGCCGAGTGAATGCATGCCCGTGTCCACCACCAGTCGGATGGCCCGCCACATTTCGTAGGTGAGCTGGCCGAACTTGGAATAGGGATCGGTGTAGAAGCCCATCTCTTCGCCCAGCTTTTCGGCATAGAGCCCCCAGCCTTCGACGAAGGCTGTCGTCTCACTGTGCTTCTGAAAATCGGGCACGCCTTCGAGTTCCTGCGCGATTGCGATCTGAAGGTGATGCCCTGGAACGGCTTCGTGGAGCGTGAGGGCTTCCATCTCGTATTTGGGTCGCGTTTCCAGCGCGTAGGTATTGGCGTAAAAGACGCCCGGCCGGCCGAAGCTCGCGGCCCCAGGTTGGTAGTAGGCGGTGGTCTGCGATTTTTCCGCGTGGCTGGGAATCGGCAGCACCCCGTAGGGCAAGCGTGGCAGCCGGCCGAAAAGCTTGGGCAACTGGAGGTCCACCCGTTTGGACACATCGCGGTAGCCGGCGAGCAACTCGGCGCCGCGGTCGAAGTAGAACTGCCGGTCCGTGCGGAGGAATTGCAGAAACTCGGCAAACGTGCCCTTGAAACCCGTCTGCGCGATCACCTGGTCCATGTCGGCCCGGATGCGTTTCACCTCGGCCAACCCGATCGCATGAATCTGCCGCGGCGTGAGCGTGGTCGTCGTGTAACGCCGCGCGCGAAACGCATACCAGGCCTCCCCGTCGGGCAAGGCGGCAGTGGCGGTGCTGGCCCGCGCCCCGGGCACGTATTCTTCGACGAGGAATCGGTGGAGTTCGCGAAACTTCGGGTAGAAAACGTTGGTGATCGCGGCCAACGCCCGCGCCCGAAGCGCTTCCTTTTCGCCTTCCGGAAGGGTGGCCGGCAGTTCGCGGAACGGGCGGAACACCGCGCTTGCTCGCGGATCTGCGGGCAGGTTGTTCAACAACTGCTGCGGCACGTCCCGCAACGTGATGCGCGGCGGCGTCAGGCCCTTGGCCAATCCGGCGCGCAGCAACTCCAGCGTCTGCTCCACGAGCTGGCCGGAGGCTTCGAGGCGGGCAATGACGTCGGCAAAATCGGCCGCCCGGCTCACGGGCATGAGGCTGAGGATTTGGGCGATCCCCTGTTGCACGCCGCCCATTTGGTTCATCGGCAAGAGTTCGTCGGGAAAGCGGGTGCCCTCCAGTGCCTCATCGAATTGGCGTTTGAACAGGTCGAAGTAAAGCTGGTCGTCCGCTCCGAGTTGGGCGCGGTCAATCGTCGCCAGCACTTGCAGCGGGCGCGCCAATTCTGCCCGCTGCCGGTCGAGCACCGGTTTCGACAGGTCAGACCAACGATGATTTTGCCCGGCGAAACCGCTGTAGGTCGCGGACTCGGGCGACTCGATTAAATGGTGGCGCCATTCCAGATCGAACAGTTGGCGCAGGCGCACTGAATCGTGGGTGCGCCCTTTCGACGCCGCCAAACTTTGGAACGCGGTGGCCACTTCAGCGAGCGAAGTCGGCTCGGCGGCACTTAGGCCAAGCGCGCAGGTGAAGCCGAGCAACAGGGAGAACCGAATCACGCTGAAAGGAAGGCGACCGCCTGCCCGGCGGTCAAGTGCCCGGCGCGGGCCGCGCTTTTCAATCGCCACCTCCGGCGGGCTCAGTCGATGCTCCGCTTACGTTTCCCACATGAAGGCTTTTCGAACTTCGCTCGCCGCTTCGCTGACCGCCGGACTCGCCTTGGCAGTTCAGGGCCAGACCTACACCGCCACCGACCGCCAGCCGACGCCGGCGGAACTCGCCAAGCTGCCCGCCGTCATGCCGGAAAAGGCCGCCGAACTGATCAAGCTGGTAAAGGCCCCGCCTGAATTCGACGTCACGATCTTCGCCACGCCGCCCGCGGTGAATTATCCCGTCTTCGTGGCCGCCGCGCCGGACGGCACGCTCTATGTATCTAGCGACGGCAACGGCTCCCTTGATCGCAAGCCGCATCTCGGCCGCGTGCTCCGCGTGCGCGACACGAACGGCGACGGCCAAGGCGACGAGGTGAAGGCGTTCGTGGCTGACGTGGATTCACCGCGCGGCCTAGTCTGGGACCACGACCGGCTTTACCTCCTCCATCCACCCGACATCAGCGTCTTCATCGACCGGGACGGTGATGGGATTTCCGACGAAAAGAAGACGCTCGTGACCGGCATTGGCTGGACCTTCAAGGATCGGCCCGCGGACCACGGCTCCAACGGCCTCACCCTCGGGATTGACGGCTGGCTTTACGCGGCCATCGGCGATTTTGGCTTTCTGGAAGCCACCGGCACCGACGGCCAGAAACTCCAGATGCGCGGCGGCGGCGTGGTGCGCTTCCGGCCCGACGGCAGTGGTTTGGAAACGTGGGCTGAAGGCACCCGCAACATCCTCGAAGTGGCCATGAGCCCGTTGCTCGACGGCTTCACGCGGGATAACACCAACGACGGCGGCGGCTGGGACATCCGCCTGCACCACTTCAGTGGCTACACACAGCACGGTTATCCGCGCCTTTTCAAAAACTTCCCCGACGAAATCATCCAACCGCTCGCCGACTACGGCGGCGGCTCCGGCTGTGGCGCCGGCTGGATCGACGAACCCGGCATTCCCGAGAAGTGGAACAACGCGCCGTTCACCGCCGACTGGGGCCGCGACTGGGTTTACCACCACGGCCTGACGCCGAAGGGGGCGACCTTTGTCGCCACCCAAGAAGAATTCCTCAAACTGCCGCGCGTCACCGACCTCGACGTGGACGCCAACAGCGCCATCTACGCCGCAAGCTGGCGCGGCGCCTCATTTACTTGGGTCGGACCCGACGTGGGTTTCATCGCGCGGGCCACGCCCAAAGGCTTCACCCCGGAACCGCTGCCCGAATTTGATCAACTCAGGAACGAGGAATTGGTCGCGCTCTTGGAAGCCCCGAGCCACGTGCGTCGGCTCGCCGCGCAGCGCACGCTCTTGCGCCGGGAAAAGATCACAGGCGTCGAAAAACAACTCCGCACGCTGGTGCGGAACTCGTCCAAGCCCCTAGCGAGCCGGGTCGCCGGACTCTTCCTATTGAAGCAAAAGTTCGGAACTGATGCCCATGCCTTCCTCGGCACGCTCGCCAGCGATGCAACGATCGCGCCTTGGGCGGCGCGCGCCTTGGCGGATCGCAATGACCAGCGGCATCCGCTGCCGGTCAAAGCGTTGAGCGCAATTTTGGAGTCCGCAACCACCCGCGCCGACCAACCCCGGAGTCGCAAAGAGGCCTTGATCGCCCTCGGCAAAGTCGGCACCGCCAAACAAGCCGCAGCGTTGACCGCCTGGGTGGCGGACTCCGACCCCATTGTCGCCCACACCGCCGTCCACTCCTTGATCCGCCTGCGCGCGATCAAGGAATGCCTCCAAGTGGTCGCCGCCACCTCGGGCCGGAGCGATCATTTTGCGGCCATCCGCATCGGCTGCCTAAAAGTGCTGCAAGCGCTGCCTGAATCGGAAGTGGTGACCGGTTTGGTCAGCCTTTTGCCACGGGAGACCGACCCGACCCGGCGGCAGGATCTCCTCACCGCGCTCTGCCGCCTGCACTTCGTCGAAGGCAAGTGGAAGGGCGATTCGTGGGGCACGCGACCCGATACTCGCGGACCTTTTTACCAACCGGAACCCTGGCGCGAAACCCCCACGATCGCCGCCGCGCTCAAGGCCGCATTGGCCAAGGCGGATTCGCAGGAAGCCGCCTTCATCGGCCGGGAACTCGCCCGCCACCGAATTCCCGCGGGCGACGCCTTGAACACCTTGCTCGCCCGCGCCGCCACCGAACCCAGCCTCCTGCCGGCCATCGCCGCGCAATTGGCCGAGGCTGAGGAGGTTCCGGCCGCCGCCATTCCGCTGCTCGTGCAGACTGCCACCGCCGACACCACCGCCGATGCGGCGCGCGCCCAAGCAGTCATTGCGCTCGCCAAGACCAGTCGCGCCGATGCCTGGCACGCGATCCTCAGCGCCCTGCCGCGCGTGCAGCAGACGAAGACCGAAAACAACCTCTCCGAAAAAGCCCGCAGTGCGGTGAATAACGCGCCGCAGTTGGACCAAGTCCACGCGGTGTTCGAAGCCGTCGCGCCCCAACTGAACGGCCCCGCTTCACTGCTCGCCGAAGGGTTCTTACTGAAACTCGCCGCCC
>CAIJLV010000005.1 GCA_903821635.1 uncultured Verrucomicrobiota bacterium
GCACCGTTTTGGGCATGTTGCTGACCTTCAAAGCCATCGGCGTGGGCGGCAGTGCGACCTCGGACGTCATTGCCAAGGGCATCAGCGAGGCGTTGGTCGCGACCCAGACTGGCATGATGGTGGCGATTCCGGGCCTGATGGTGGCGACGTTAGCCAAGCGCTGGCGCAACGAGTTTGTCGCGTTCTTTGCGCGGCTTGAAAGCATCACGCTCCGGCACTTTCGCCCCGAACTTCACGGAATGACCCGCGTCTTCACCCGGCCATCGGGTAAAACCGCGTCCGCCCCGTCGACCCCACCCAAAGCCCACTTGTCATGAAATTTCGCCGCACCTTGGCCGAGCCGGAAGAGCCGATTGAGCTGAACCTGATTCCGCTCATCGACATCATCATGTTCCTGCTGATCTTCTTCATCTCCACCACCAGCTTCGTCGAGGAACCCGGAGTGCAAGTGGACAAGCCGCAGGCGGCGAGCGCCAAACAACTCGATAAGAGCAGCATCATTTTCGCGGTCACCAGCGACGGCAAGATCGCCTACGGCGGCAAGGAAGTTGGCCTCGGTGGAGTGCGCCCGACGGTGGAACGCTTGTGTGCCAAGGAAGCCCTGCCGGTCGTCATCAAGGCCGACGAAAACGCCCGCTCCGGAGTGCTCATCCGGGTGTTGGACGAGGCCAAGCTTGGTGGGGCCAAGGATGTCAGCATCGCCACCGAAAAGGGCTGAACCGGTCCGCCCTCTCTCCTAGATCTCATGCGCCGGGTTTACCATTCCGAGAGCAATACCGTCAGCCTGCTCGTGGCCATTTCCTGCGGCCTCGCCTTCACGGCGGTGCTGTTCATTGTGATTCCGTTTGCGCATCAGATTGCGAAACCGGAACGCACCCTCGAACTCCGCAAGGGCGGGGTGGTGGACTTGCCGCCGCCGACCCAAGACGAGACGCAGCCACCGACGCCGCCGGCCGAGGAAAAAGCGCCGGAACCCGCCCCGGAATTAGCCGAAGCCCCGCCGCAGGCGCTTTCGATCAGCGCTGATTTGGAGGTCGCGCTAGGCAGCGGCGGCGCCTTGGCGGGCTTGGGTGATTTTCGAGCGACTGCGACCGAGGAAGCGGGCACGGGCAACGAGGCCTTCGACGTGAGCGACCTTGAGCGTCGTCCGGAGCCTGTGGCGCAGACGGCCCCGACGTATCCCCGCGAGCTCGCCAAAGCCAAGGTCGAGGGTTCCGTCACCGTCGCCTTCGTGATTGATGAGCAAGGCCAGGTCGCGGACCCGCGCGTTGAAACCTCGTCCCGACCGGAGTTTGAAAAACCGGCTTTGGAAGCGATTCGGCGGTGGCGCTTCAAGCCCGGCGAACGCGAAGGCAAGGCCGTTCGCACCTTTGTAAAACAACCCTTCCGCTTCTCGCCGCCCCGATGAAACCGCCCGTCCATACTTTCATGATCCCATTCACCCGAAGCCTGCTCTGCCTGCAGTTGGTGTGCGCCGGAACGCTGTTTGCGGCT
The DNA here is from genome assembly GCA_903821635.1 of uncultured Verrucomicrobiota bacterium. Taxonomy (GTDB): domain Bacteria; phylum Verrucomicrobiota; class Verrucomicrobiia; order Limisphaerales; family UBA9464; genus CAIWAH01. The sequence continues at coordinate 1,495 of CAIJLV010000005.1, forward strand.
GACCGCACGAAGCTTGACCGCGCCGCCGAGAAATCTTCGTCCCCGGAAGCCACCCAGTTTGCCCCCGTGGCGGCCGAACATCCGCTGGCGGAGCTCTGGAATGACCCCGAGTTCACTCGCCGGTTGCTGGGCAGCTACGGGTTCCTGAGCGAGGCGGAACCCCGCTTGACCGCTGAAGAGCAGAAGGCCTTCCGGGACAAGATCGTGCCGCTGCTGCGCGAGCATCCGAAGCAGGCGATCCCCGAGTTGGAAAAGTTGATCAAACCCGAAGCCAGCGCGGTGTTCGATTTCACGCTCGGCAACATTTACTTCCAGACCGAAGACCTAACGAACGCGATCACGCATTTCGAGGCGGCGTTGGCGAAATTTCCCGACTTTCGGCGGGCGCAGAAAAATCTTGGACTCGTTTACATTCGGGCGGGCAATTACGAGGCGGCGATCAAGCCACTTAGCCGGACCGTCAGTTTGGGGGGGGCAGATTCAAAGACGCTCGGGCTATTGGGCTTCGCCCAGATGAATCGGCAGCGGTATGCCTCGGCGGAGGCGGCTTACCGCCAGGCGCTGTTGTTCGAGCCGGAAAACCTCGATTTCCGACTCGGGCTGGTGAAATGCCAACTCGCCCAAGCCAATTATGACGGAGCGTTGGTGTTGTTGGATGAGCTGATCCGGCAGTTTCCCGAAAAGGACAGCCTCTGGGGGCTGCAGGCGAACGTCTACCTCCAGAAGGATCAGCCGGCGAAGGCCACGGTGAACTTCGAAATGTTGCGGCGCTTGGGCAAGGCGACCGCCGCGCAACTGTTCACGCTCGGTGACCTTTACCTCGCGCAAGAGATCCGCGACCAAGCCCTGAGCGCGTATCTGGAGGGCGTTCAGAAGGACGGGGGCGCGAATCCCGCCAAGGCGTTGCGGGCGGCCGAACTGCTGGTGAGCCGCGGGGCATTGGCGGAAGCCAAACAGCTGTTCGCCCGGTTGCAGGGCGTTACCCCGCCGCTCAGTGGAACTGACGAACTGCGTCTGCTGAAACTGGAGGCCAAGGCTGCCTTTGCCGCGGGCGAAGGGGAGCGGGCCATCGCCGTGCTGGAGCGATTGAGCGAGCGGAACCCGCTGGAAGGCGAGGCGCTGCTGCTGGCCGGTGACCATTACGCGCGCACCGGGCAGAAGGAGAAGGCCCAGTTTCGCTACGAGACGGCCGCCAAACTGGAAGGTTTTGAGGCCGACGCACTACTGAAGCAGGCCCAGCTCAAGGTGCAGGGACAAAAATATGCCGAGGCGGTCCAGTTGCTCCGCAAGGCGCAGAAGTCGAAGCCGCGCGACAACGTGCAGCGTTATTTGGAACGAGTCGAACAACTGGCGCTGCGCGCCAAGGGAGCCTGATTCGTGAGCTGTTTCTTACGCCTGACCGTCGGCCCCATCGGGCTGTTGGTGCTCTTGTTGGCCACCGGCTTGGCCCGACTTTCGGCCCAGGAAACCGGCGCCGTGGCCGGGCAGGTCATCAGCACTTGGGACGGTCGGCCGTTGCCTGGGGTGACGATCGTGGTGCGGGGCACCACGCTGGCTGGCCAATCCGACGGCACGGGCCGTTACGAGCTGAAGGCGGTGCCGCCGGGGGACCAAGTGCTACGCCTGACGAAGGGCGGCTATGCCAGTGCCACGGTGACTGACGTTCGGGTGCTGCCCGGACTGACGACCACCGTCAACGGCAACCTCCGGCCGGAGTTTTTTGAGTTGGACGAGTTTGAAGTCACGGCCGAGGAGTTCAACGAGCAGACGACCCAGCTCATGGAGGAGCGAAGCGAGGCGTCGGGTTTGCTAGACGCGATTGGCGCGGACCAGTTCAGCCGCATCGGGGCGAGTGATGCGGCGGACATCGTGGGTAAGGTTCCTGGCATCACGGTCGCCGACGGCAAAAATCCGGTCGTGCGCGGGCTCAATGAACGCTACGTAGGCATTACGCTAAACGGGGCTGAAGTGCCTTCCTCCGACCCCTACCGCAAGTCGGTGCAACTGGATCTCTTCCCGGCCGGACTCATTTCGCAGATCGCAGTCAGCAAGAGTTTTACGCCGGAGCTACCGGGCAACGCCTCGGGTGGAGCCATCAACGTGGTCACCAAGTCGTTTCCAGAAAAGCGCACCTTCACCGCCGGCTTGGGCGTTGAATACAACTTGCAGACGACGTTCAAAGACAGCTTTTTGGGCTACCAAGGTGGGAACACCGACTGGCTTGCGCTGGACGATGGTGCCCGGGAATTACCGTCCGAACTGCGGGCCCCGCTGCCGGGTTTCTTCACCATCACCGTCCGCCCCAACCAACCGGGCTTTGCAGAACAACAGGCCGCCGCGGCGCAGTTGCAGCAGTTGACGACGCTTCTGGGTCCCACGGAGTTTGCCCCAACTCGGGAGACGGCGCCGTTGAATCACAACCTGAGCTTTTCGTTGGGCGATACAGTCGAAGCCTTTGGCCGCCGACTCGGGGTCTTTGGCGGTTATCAATACAAGCACAGCTACCAACTCAACGAAGGCGTCTCGGAACGCTGGGTGGCGGATGGGGCGAATCCTGGCGTGTTGGTTCCGCGCCGTGGCTTTACGGACACGCGTGGGATTCAGGAGATCAATTGGGCGGCGATTGCGAATGTCGCCTACGAATTCAGCGAGGGGCAAGAAGTGGGCTTTAACTTCCTCTTCAACCAGAATGCCGAAGACCTCGCCCGCCAGCAGGTCGGCTTTAACAATGATCAGAGCAACTACGCACCCTATGTGCTCAATCGGTTGATTTGGACCGAGCGAAACCTGACCACCTATCAGCTCAAAGGCTCGCATGTGTTTGCTGAAGCCGGAGACTTGGGCGTGGACTGGTTGGGGGCCTATTCGACCACGTCACAGGATGAACCGGACGCCCGGTTTTTCAACTATGCCCAGTCCGGCAACGAGTTTCTGGCCGAAGGTAACTTTTTGCTGACGCCGACGCAGCCGACCCGCTACTTCCGCGAATTGGCGGAGAACAATGTGAACCTGAAGCTCGACCTGAAGAAACCCTTCGAGCTGGGGAACGGCTTGGAGGGCGTGCTCAAAGGGGGAGTCTTCAACAGCGAATCCCAACGCGACTTTGAAGATCGGGAAATCTACTACCAACCGGCCAATGCTCCAGGCGGTTTTGGGCCGGCCGCACGCTGGCCGTTCACGGGCGATCCCAACGCCTTCTTTCCCGAGGAGGCTTTCGCTCCGACGGTGACCACCAACCGCACCACCGGCCGCGTCACCTACAGTTGGAACCGCGTGATCCAAGGCCGGGAAAGTGTGTATGACGCCGAACAGAAGATTCGCGCCGGTTATTTCCTGTTCGAACTGCCGCTGCACGAGCGGTTCAAGCTGTTGTCCGGTTTTCGCTACGAGACGACCGACCTCAACGTCTTTTCGGTGGGTGCGTTGGCCAATTCGGTGACCGGCCTGCGGACGAACAATTCCGCGATCAAGCAGGGCGACTGGCTGCCGGCGGCCGGTTTTACCTACGCGCTGCGGACCAATATGAATTTCCGGTTCAACTTCGGCCAGACGGTGGCCCGGCCTTCGTTCCGCGAGTTGGCCGCTTACCGTCAGTATGATCCGGTCATTGACGAGTTACTGGAAGGCAACCCGCTGCTCCGGATGAGCAGCGTCAACAACTACGACGTGCGCTGGGAATGGTTTCCAGAAGCCGGCGCCGTGGTTTCCGTAAGCCTGTTCCGCAAAGATCTCCAAAACGCCATTGAAAGGCGCTTTATCACGGTGGACGGCGAGATTATTTCCTTCATTAACCGGCCGAAATCAGAGGTGCAGGGTTTTGAAGTCGAACTTCGCCGAGGCCTTGGATTCTGGACTGATGAGCTGGCAGAATTCAGTCTGGGTTTCAACGCGGCTTACCTGCAGTCCTCGGTGGAGTTGACCCCGGAAGAGCTCGCCAACCGTCTGCAGTTTCTAGGCGACGCGACGCCCACCCGGCCGCTCTACGACCAGTCGCCCTACATCTTCAACCTCGATGCGACCTGGGACCACAAGTCGTGGGGCACGACCGCGACGGTAGTCTTCAGCCTGTCCGGGCCACGGATCACCATTGCCGGTTTGGCCACGCCCGACATTTACGAGCAGCCCGTGCCGCAACTCGACTTCATTCTGGGGCAGAAGCTGAGTGAGCATTTCAAACTTCGGCTTTCCGTTCGGAACGTGCTCGACCCCGAGATTGAACGAACTTACGGCAACGACGAAGGCGCCCCCCTGTATTCCGCCTACACCAAAGGCATCTCGGTTGGGCTTTCGTTGAGCTACGACTTCTGAGCCGAAGCCATCCGCTTGCAGGGGCTCAGACGGGCTCATCGCAGCGCTCTCCTCCCGTGCGGTTCCTCGGCTGAACCGGGGAGTTGAAGTCCACGGCGGGTGCCGGCGTTCAGGTCCGCTCCGAGCCAGCCTGCTTCCGGTTTCAAGCTAACCGGCCGCCCGCGGATGGAGCTGCCTCGAATGAGTGCCGATCTCCCGCCATTTCACCGAGTTGTCACTTAAGCGAGACGCGCCCGGAACGCGCCCGGGGCAGGATATGAGCCATTCAGGAACCACAAAAAACACAGTCATGAAGTTAAACCAATCAGTAACTCAATTCGGCCGACTGCTGTTCGCCGGCAGTTTGGCCGCGGGGGCAGTGGCGCTGGCCGACACTCTCCAAGTGACGGAGCCGATCCGAGGGATCGTCAAGTGGAGTCGGACGAACGAGTATGTGCTGAACCGGTTTGTTTACGTAATGGGCGGGGCGGAGCTGCACATCGAGGCGGGGACGGTGGTGAAGGGGAAGCCGGGGAAGGATGCGGAGACGTCGGCGCTGATCGTGGCGGCGGGCGGGAAGCTCTTTGCGGAAGGGACGCCGACGCAGCCGGTGATTTTCACGGCGGAGGCGGACGACGTGACGGATCCGGACGACCTGGGGATTTTTGACCGCGGGCTATGGGGCGGGGTGGTGCTGCTCGGGCAGGCGTCGATCAACACGGCGACGAGTGCGGAGGGCAACGCGGCGACGCCGAAGTTCGAGGTGTTCGAGGGGTTGCCGGACACGGAGTTGGTGGGGCAGCGGGTGAACCGCTTTGGCGGCAATCAGGACGAGGACAGCTCGGGCGTGCTGCGCTACGTGTCGATCCGGCACGCGGGCGTGGTGTTCCAGCCGAACAAGGAGCTGAACGGACTGTCGTTGGGCGGCGTGGGCCGGGGGACGACGCTGGAGTTCGTGGAGGCGTATGCGGCGGCGGACGACGGGTTCGAGTTTTTCGGCGGGACGGTGAACACGAAGTATTTGGTGTCGGCGTTCAACGACGACGACGCGTTCGACGTGGACATGGGATGGCGGGGCAAGAACCAGTTCTGGTTCGCGATCCAAGAGCCGGGCAAGAAGGACAACGGCGGTGAGTGGAACGGGGAACCGAACGGGGCGGCGGCGAACAACGCGCCGGTGGCGAACTACGAACTCTATAACGCGACGTGGATTGGGGCGGGGACGAACACGGCGGGGAACCGGGGCTTCACGATCCGGGAGTATGCGGCGCCGGAGGTTTACAACTCGGTGTTCACGGAGTTCGGCGGGAACGCGGTGAGCATCGATGACAAGAGCAAGGGGCACCTGGACAGCGGGCTGTTGGACTTCCGGGACAACCTGTTCTGGAACTTTGCGACGAATGGGGTGCCGGTGGCGCTGAATGCGAATGCAAACGCCGCGGTGCTGTTTACGGACGCGGCGCGGAACAACCGGAACGTGGACCCCAAGCTGCGCGGCCTCAGCCGCACCAACGACGGCGGCCTCGACCCCAGACCCGAAATCGGTTCCCCAGCACTGAC
>CAIJLV010000006.1 GCA_903821635.1 uncultured Verrucomicrobiota bacterium
AGGCTTCGGTGAAACTTGAGAATCCGAGTGCGCGCAATCCTTCCTTGTCGAACCTAGATAGAAACAGCCCCGCGAGAACCTGCTTGGTTCGTAGAGCATTCGGTGTGCTTTGTTCGTCAAGAAGGGCCACAGGCGTCAGTTGTTTTGAAATTGAGTTCCGAACGGAGCCTTCAGCCAGAACTTCTTCAGATTAATCGCCTCGTCAGGCTCAAGAACCGTCGCGAGGGTCTTCTTCAGTGGTTGGTGTTGAGGCCACTCGAAAGGGTGATTTCCCTTGAAGCCCACGATGATTACCCGCTCCCGTTTCTGTGGGAGGTTGTAATGAAGGGCGTTGAGGATGCGCCAATGCACATGGTAGCCGAGCAGTTTTAGATGCTCCAAGATGACTTTGAAGGTTTGCCCCTTGTCGTGGGATACCAGGTTCCTGACGTTCTCCAGCAAGAATGCCTTGGGGTGCTTTGCACGCAAGATGCGCTCGATCTCAAAAAACAATGTTCCGCGTGTGTCGCCAAACCCCTTCATCCCACCAATGATTGAGAATGCTTGGCAGGGAAAACCACCTGCCAAAATGTCATGGTCCGGGACATCCGAGTTTTGGATTTTGGTGATGTCACCTGTTGGTTTGTCGCCGAAATAGGCCTCGTAAGTCTTGGTCGCATCGGTATCCCACTCGGAAGAGAAAACGCACTTTCCTCCGGCGCGTTCCAGCCCGAGACGAATCCCACCAATTCCAGCAAACAGGTCAATGAACCGAAGCTTGGAACCAGCCTGGGTGTCTTTTGCGCCGTATGGCGCAGGGTCTTCACGGAGCACTGAAGAGTCGGCATTTGCTTTTTTGCTTCCCGGCGATTGGTTCTTTTGGCGGCCATTGACTTTTGGCTCTGCGGCCCGGTTTGCTCGCGGCTTTGGTTTCAAAGGTTTCGTCGTCTTTTTCATCGCGGTCAGTTGTTGCTGAAATTAGTAAAGGCGGGTTCGGCGAGGTTAACCAGTGTTTGCTTGCGGCGGTCGCGGAAGCCGCGTTTGGCGTCGGCGGCTTTGTTTTTCGCGAGGAACCAGGGGCAGACGGGAATCTGCGTGCTGTAGAAGAGCTGGCCGGGGAGGGAGGCGAAGTTCGAAAGATGAATTTCGAATGTCGAAGTGGGGGAAACGCGGTTCGTCGTTCGTATTTCGCCACTCGGCATTTCCCGGTCGGCCTTGATGAGGGCGCGGCGGATGTCGCCTTCGCCGGACTGGTTGGAGGACATGCTGCCATTGGCGAGGACGAAGCCGGCCATGCCCTGCGGGGCGAGGTGGTGGATGAAGTGCTGCACCCAGGCAGGCGAATGACGAATGCTGAATTTCGAATGTCGAATTGGGGGCAATGCACAGCGCCAGGCACGACTTTCGGGTAGCGTTCCGTTCGTCATTTGAAGTTCGTCGTTCATCATTCGCCTCCCCTCGCTGTTTTGCGTGACGCCACGGTGATGGCGACGAGTTGGTTCGCTTCGTCGAGCAGGCGGGCCAGTTCTTGGGAAGTTCGAACGTCGAGTTTCGAATGTCGAATATCTGACTTTGGATTACTGACTAGCGTTCGGCGTTCGTCATTCGCACTTCGCAATTCCATGATGTCGCGGAGCAGTTCGAGCCAGAAGCCGGTTTCGTCCGCTTCCTCCTCGACTGTGCCGAGCTTCGAAATGAAGTCGGCTTTGGATTTCCCACGACACGCTGAACGATAATTGGCGGCGACTGAACTCGAAGAACGGATGACCTGGCCGATGGCGTGGCGGGTTTCCAACACTTGAGGCAAGCCAGCGGCCAACTTGATGACGTCGAGCGCAAACCTCTTCGTTCGTTTCTTCAGTTCTTCACTCACACGAATTTCGAACTTCGAGTTTCAAATGTCGAAATGGAGCGGCGGCGGTTCGGCATTCGCACTTTGCAATTCGACTTTCCCAGGGTGGGCTGTTTGGCGCTGGCCTAGAGGTGGGACCAAGGAAAATTGCGAATGATGAATTTCGAATGGCGAAGGGAGCGGACATTCCGAGTTCGGATTTCGGCATTCGCCATTCGGCATTTCCCAGCGGCGGCGAGCCAGAGCTTGGCCTCGAAGCCGATGGTGGCGGTGGAGTCGTTTTTGGTCTTGCTGGATGCTTTGTGGCTCATGATTTCTCTCCCTCCGGTGGCAGATCCTTGATGATGCGGTCAAAGTCCGACTCGAACAGCCGGTCCTGAACGATGCGGTATTTCTCAAACTCGCTCTCGGCGTGGGCCTGGGCGATCTCAGCGGTGACCTTGCCGGCATCCTGTAAAATCTCCCGGTCGGTTGCGGCGATGAAGCGGTTGAGGCGGGTTTCCCAGTCCTGCATGGTCATGGGAATCTGCCGCAACGCCATGTCCTCCGCCACATCGAGGTAGGCGGAGACGAGGCGCTGGAGCTGGGCCATTTCGGATTCCGTGAGGTAGTTCTTCGCCACGGCGACATCGAACTTCTGAATCTTCCCCTTGGGCGCGTCTTTCCAGGTCGTCAGGCCCATGTGGTCTTTGGTGGCATCGGCGCGGTTGAGGATGACCTCCGCCGCCGTCTGGCCGTGGATGGCCCAATGGAGCTTGTTCTGCACGGTGGCAAAAAAGCGCTTCGTCGCCGCTGCGGTGACATCGTAATCGATGGAGGTCGCGTAGATGTCGGTAATCTTTTGGTAGAACTTGCGCTCGCTCAGGCGGATTTCTCGGATGCGCTGGAGCTGTTCTTCGAAATATTTTTTGCCCAGAATGGAGCCGTCGTTCTTCAGTCGCTCATCATCCATGGCAAAGCCCTTGATGGTGAAGGACTCGATGATGCCGGTGGCCCATTTGCGGAACTGCACGGCGCGCTCGGAGTTCACCTTGTAGCCGACGGCGATGATGGCGGAGAGGTTGTAGTGGCCGGTGTTGTAGGTTTTGCCGTCGGCGGCAGTTATCCGAAAAAATTGGATAACTGACTTCTCCTCCAGCTCGTGATCGGCGAAGACGTTTTTCAGGTGGTAGCTGATCGTCCTGACATCCACATCGTAGAGCACCGCCATCATCTTCTGGCTGAGCCAGACGTTTTCATTCGCGTAAACGGCCTCGACGCCACCCTGCCCGCTGGCGGCCACAAAAGTCAGGTATTCCGCCGCCGACGAGCGGACGAGGGAGACTTCAGTCTTCTTCGTGGCTCGTCCGCCGGGAGTGGGTTTGTTTTTGCTCATGGGTGCAGCCTTCTTTCGATTTGAGCTGTTGCAAAATCTGCAACAACTACACGCCTCTCTGGTAAACGCTTCGTCTGGGAGCAGTGCTTGTCGAGGCCGGGACGGGCGTAGTCCTTGGGCATAACGCCCTTGAGGCGCGGGTTGTCACGCTCGATGGCGACCATGGCGTCGTCCACGGTCTTGCCGATGGTGGGCTGCTTGGCGCTCGCCTGGAAGTGGGACCAGCGGGCATCGGCGGGCGGGGGCAAATGGCGAATGACAAATTTCGAAGGGGTCGCGCATTCCGAGTTCGGATTTCGCCATTCGGCATTCGGAATTTCCCAGCGGTGTCGGAGATGTATTTGAGGAAGATGAGACCGAGGACGACGTGCTTGTATTCCGCCGCGTCCATGTTCGACCGCAATTTGTCTGCGGCCAACCACAGCTTTTGTTCAAAGCCGATGTTCGCCGTGCTGGTGTTGCTGTGGGGTTGTCGGGCCATGATCAGAGTGGTGCGGTCGTGGGGTCGCCCGGTCAGGGCAGAATGTAACGCCCTGTTTTTCTCGTGCCGATGCGCTGCACCAGACCAGCGTCCAGCAATGGTTGCATCAATTTCATCGCGCCCTGCTTCGTCACCCCAAGGGCATCCCAAATCTCCTGCGGCGTCATGCTTTTATGATCTCGCAACAGTTGCAGCAGTTGTTCCTGCTTCGGGCGCAACACCAGTTTTTCTTTCGTCGCCCCCGCCGAAAACTTCTGCACCCGCGTCCAGACCCGCTCCAGGGTGAGCTGCAAGCCCTCGGCGGCGTATTCCAGCCAGCCGGTCAGGTCTTCCCCGTCGCGGCGCACTGCATCCAAGGCGGCGTAATAGCGCGGCCGGTCCTCCCAATAGAACTCGTCCACGGAAAAAATGTGATGGGTGTCGAAGCCCCGCCGATACAGCTCCCACAAGGCCAAGGCGCGGCCGGTTCGTCCGTTGCCGTCGGCAAATGGGTGAATCCCTTCAAAACGATAATGCAGGATTGCCGAGCTGAGGACCGGCGACAATCCGGCCGCCTGCTTGTTCCACCATTCCAGCAGTTCAAACATCAACCCGGAAACGTCCTGGGCGGGTGGCGGCACGTAGAGGCCAACCCGAACGGCAATCGTGCGATAACGCCCCGCCGTGCCCTGGTCCATCACGTCGCCGGCAATGATCGTGTGCAGCCGCAAGATTTCCTCGTGGGTGATGGTCTTCTTGGCAGCGTCTTTTTCGACGAACCGTAGGGCGGCGAAGTAGTTCACGACTTCCCGCTTCGCACGGACGGCGACGGCGGGAACTTCCCGGCCCTCCTCCATTGCCCGAACCTGCTCCAACGTCAGCGGGTTGCCTTCAATGGCCGTCGAGGAATGGGTGTTCCGGGTGCGGGTGTCCTTTTGCAGGGCAGGAATCCACGCCACCTCCACGGTGGCCGCCTGGACGCGCTCACGCAGGGCCGCAATCTGCTCCACGCGGGCCAGCAAGGCGGGCGTGATGGTGAATTGCGGCTGATAACTCACGGGCCGACGCTACCCGATGAGACAACCGTAAGTCCACTGATTGGACAACCGGCTGTTCGGCTCACCGGTCCGGCCGCAAGAGCGTTCGCAAGCGTGCGGTGGTCTGCTCCCGGTCCAGCCGGCTGGCGGCGACATCCAGCGTCAATGCTTCCCAGGCGTCGGCATCAAGCACCTCGTCGGGTAGCAGTTCATTTTCGCTGAGAAACACGAGGCCGGTGGCCAGTGCCGCCCGTTTGTTGCCGTCCACGAACGCATGATTGCGGCACAGGTAGAAGAGATACGCCGCGGCGATTTCCACCGGATCGGTGAACATCGGCTGGCCCATTTTCGCAGCCTGCGGGGCAGCCACCGCCGCCTCCACCAAGGATTGCTCCCGCAACCCCGGCGAACCGCCATGCGCGGCCAGCACTTCGGCATGGATCGCCTTCACCGCCTCGACGGTGGGATGCGCCAGCGGCCGGCTCATGACAGGCGCCGGAACAGTTCAGCATTCATCTGAATCAGCCGCTTGGCCGTTGCGGCGGCCGGTTCGGGACCAATGACGGGGCGCAAGGGTGTGAGCACGATGGAGCCTCCTTCGTGGATTGTGACGCTGATCTCGTCGCCGACCTTGAGCCGGGCTAAGTCCATGAGGGCCGCGTCAAACATCAGCCCTTGGGAATTGCCAATCTTGGTGATCGTCTTCGTCACGTTGTAAAACTATGTTTAACCACCACCGCGTCAAGCTTGGTGGACAGCCGTGAGTCCACTGATGGAACAACCTCAGATGGAACGATGCCGACGGGGCGCGGCCGGCCACGTCCGCAAGGTCGTCTTCCATTCGCGGGGCCAGACCTTCGGAACAAATCTGGCCAAGGCGGGTGTGGCCAGTTGCGTGGCGATGGCCCTGAGGCGGCACAGCGACCGCCGGCTGACGGATCTCGCATTTACACCGACGAAAACCTGCTGGGCACGGCGGCGGCGTGTGACGTGCGGCCGAACTCCTCGGAACGAGCCGCACAAACAGCCGCACAAAATTGAGGCGCTGAGGGGCAAAACGAGGCATTTCCTAGCCCAACACCAACGGGGATCGGAGCGGAAGAAAACTTCTGAAATGCAGTTAAAATCCAAGGAAAAGGCCATTTCTGGCCTCCGTGGGTCGTGCGGGGAGTGGCGGAGCGGCGACCGGTGGCTACGGGACCTTGAGCAGCGGTCGCACGGGGTTGAAGCGCGGGTCGCTGGCAAAGGTGGCGCGCATGTCGCGGGCCGCCGGATTGGTGGCTTTGCGGGCGTCACTCAGACGAAAGGCATTGGCCAGGGAGGCGCTCGCTTCCTCCGGTTTGCCAAGGGCGGCTTGCAGGGCGGCCAAGTCAAACCAGCCTTCCGGGGCCTCCGGGGCCTTCTGCACGTAGTATTTCAAGGTGTCGGCCATCTTGTCGGCGCGGGCCAACTGGCGATACCCCTCGGCGAGGCTCAGCAAGGAGCCCGCATCGGTGCGCGGATTGGTCATCATCGCGTCGAGCAGGGAAACGGCTTCGTTCGAGCGGCCCATCTGGTAGAGCGAGCCGGCGATTTGAAAGGCGTTGGTGACGTCCGTCGGGTTCGCCCGGAACTCGTTGGCGAGGTCGTTGATCGTCTTGTTGGTCGGGAGCGAGCCGGTGGTCGCCTTCAACTGTTCCAATTGGCGCACTAGGTCCGCTACCCCGGCGTTGTCGCGGTCGAACAGGTAACAGGTCTGGGCGACGCGCCAGGCATCTTCGTAGCGCCCCATGCCGGCGAGCAAGGAGGCGTAGTTGAAGACGGTTTCTGGGCTGTAGGGACAGAAGGCGAAGGCTTGTTTTAGGGCAAACTCGGCTTCTTTCAGATAACGCTGCGCGTCGGCATTGGAGCGCATCAGGTTCTGCGCCCGCCACGCATAGATCGACTTGCCGATGGCGTTGCGGAGTTTGCTGAAGGCCTTTTGGGCGTTGTCATCCCGGACAAACGTGGGGTCGCCCTTGAAGCCGGTGAGATCGCGGAGTTGATAGGTCTTGAGCGCGAAGTCGCAGACTTCCTTGGGCGTCGTGTCGTAGGTGATCCAGTTGCCGATGAAGCGTTCGGAATACTGGCGCCAGTATTCGTGGTCGCGCTGCATCTGCTCCTCGGTGAGCTGCTCCAGCGGTTGGCGCTCGATCTTCATGATGATGCCGGCCGGCACCAGGTGCGGATACATCCACTTCAGCGGGAAGCTCTCTTCGATGTAGAATTCATGATTGGGGTTGGCGTCGAAGATGATTTTGGTCAGCAGCCCGTTGATGTTCATGACGGCCACCTGGCCCTGGACCGAGATGCGGCCGTCGGGCAACTGGGTGACTTGCTCGCCCGCGTCCAATTGCTGAAGGCTGTAGCGGCGGGCGGCGTCCTGGGAGTATTCGTTGAAACAGCGGGACGCGTCTTCAACGGTCGGCGTGATGATTTCACGGTCCGGATACAGGCCGCCGGGGCTGGGCTTGAGCAGGCCGGGATAGGCTTCCTCCAGCAGCAGGCGGTTTAGGCGAATTCGGTTGAACGTCGGCGGATTCTGGCGGGCAAATTTCTGCAATCGGTCGCTGAGTTTTACCGCCGCAAAACGGGCGGGATTTTCGTAGAACGAAGGCCCCTCGAGCAGGGTGTTCAAGCCGGAGGCCAACGCTTTTGCGTCCCCCGTAACGGCACTGCCCAAGCTCTGTTTCAGGTATTGGGACAACGGATCAGTCGCCGTCGTGAGCTTGGCTTTGAAGCCGTTCAAGTCCGCGAAGTGGTCCGCTTCGAAGAAGGACTCGCCCGCCCGCCGTTGCTTCTCAATGTCGGCACCCAAGTCCGTGAAGAATCGGTCGAGCGGCGAGGTGATCCGCGCGAGGAGATTGGTGCGCCCGCGCTGGGCCGACTTCACGTCGTTGAGCATGCCCTGGAAAAACGGCGGATCAATCTGGGCGCTGCGGTTGTAGTGTGCGCGGATGTAGTCGAGGTAGGTGTTGTCGGCGAGGGCGTTCTGGGTGATGAGCACCACGTCGCGGCGGTCAAACTTCGGGTTCAGGCGTTTCTCTGCCGGAATGAAGCTTTCGCAGAAGATCATGTAGGTCGGGCAGAAACGGCCCGGATCAGTGCCGCCGAACAGCACCGCGTCGCGGGCCATCGAGGGATACAGCGGTTGGCCCTCTTTACCCTTGGGGGCGGGCCGGCCGGCGTCCATGCCCGGCTCGAACATGTCATGGCCGAACCAGTAACCGTAAAGGTGGCCACGCTGCTCATTGTCGGACCAGTGGGAGAGAATCGAGTCCAACGGCACTAGGGTGAACACGGCGAGAAACGGGGCGAGGGCGGCGCGCTGGCGCTGGAGCAGAATCAACAGCACGAAGACCACGGAGAGAATCAGGCTGACGGCGGCGGCGGCCCGGAGAATTGTGAAGACCGTCTCGTTCCAGACGACGACGAACTCGAACAGGTTGAAAGCACACGCCACGGCCCCGCCGATCAGCAGCCAAAAGCGGGTGTTTTGATACTGCGTCAGCATCAGGGCTCCAATGATCGCCAAGCCATAGCCCACGCCCAAGGCAATGATGGTGTGCGACGAAGTGAAGAACACCTTCACCAGTTCCCGGTCCTGCTTGGTGATGCCGGGGTTCAGAAGGATGAGCAGCAGGAACGCTAGAGTCGCATAGATGCCGGTGATCCCGATGAGCCAGCCGCGCTCGCGGCTCTTCATCTGGGGCAGGAAACCAAACGGCACGAGCGCGATGAGGAGGTTGGCCCAGTTGAATTCCTCCCGGGCGCCTTCTGCATACATCTTGATCTGTAACAGCAGCAGCAGCGGATCTGAGCTGGGGTTGGTCTTCTCATACTGTCCCCGCGTGAAGGCGTGGATAAATCCTTCCCAAGTGCGTGGGTAGCCCCAGTTCATCGGGGGGTTGGTCATCGAAGCCAACGGCATGTAGAGGTAGAAAGCCGCCCCCAGCAGGAAGGCGAAGCCGCACGCGGTAACCAGCACCAAGCCGCGATCGTGTTTGCGAAAGTGCCAAGCGCAATAGATCGCGGCGGCGATCAAGACGATCGCTAGGCCGAACTTCAAAAAGGCGCCGACGGCGTCGCGCGGGTCCGAAAACATCAGGGACTTCAGGGCCAGCCCCACGGCGCCCAAACCGACGAGGAACACGAGGTCTCGCACCCATTCAGTGCCCGACTTCGGTTGCAGAAACAGCAGCCAAGCAAACCCAAAGGCCGAGCCCAAGCCCACCAAGTTGAAGATGACCAGTAGCGCGGGGTTTTGCTGAAACGTCTGCACGGCGCCGGTCAGGTGACCGGCGAGCCCGAGCAGCCAGATAAGCGTGTTCCCCAGCAGCAAGTCGCGGCCGAGCCGGCGGTCCGCCATGACGATGAGCAATTCGATGCCCATGGCCGCGACGATCAAGGTTTGGTGGTTACAGAAACTGAGCCCGAAGAAAAAGAAGGCCCAATAGAGGTATCGACGTTGTTGAGGGGCGTAAATCCAGCGCAGCAGACAGGCAAGCATGGCCATGAAGGTCAGCACTGCCAGCGTGTATACCTCCACGATAACGGCCTGACTCCAGATGAAGCCGTTGAACCCGATCAGTAGCCCGCCCACGAGCCCGGAGACGAGGCAGATGGGGTTCTCCCATTTGCGCTCCAATTCCTTGAAGCTGTCGATGCTCTCCAAGATCAGCGAACTGCCCCGGGAAATCAGCAGGCTGACGAGTCCCGCCGACAAGGCCGCGGCCACGGCCGACGAGACGGCCACGCGGAAGGCGATGTTTGAAATCGGAATCAGTTTGGTGAACGCCCAAGTGTAAATCGTCCACACCGGGTAACCTGGCGGATGTGGCACGCCGGCATACATCGAGCCCACTGCCAGTTCGCCGGAGTCCTCCAGCGTCAAATCCGGAGCGATCGTGTAGAGGTAACCCAGCATCACGATCAGCGTGGTCAATGCCAGCGTCAGCCAGTCCACCGGACGGTAAAGGCGGGGCGTCGGGGCAGGCGTGAGGTTGGCGGGATTGCCCGTCACGATACCGGCGGGCGTCTTCGGATTGGCCATAGAGATGTCTTCGGAAAATCGGCGGGCGGCTTACAGGCCGCCAAGCGAGGCGTTAGTGGACGGAGCGAGGGTGGCATTTGTCCACGTAAAACACGCCATTGGCAGCGCGTTTTGGGCACATTGCAGGGCCGCATGGTGGCTGGGTAGGGCCGCGGCGAACGAGGCCCATGGATTTGCCGGCCGCAGCGCGTTCTCGAGGCGGCCGGGTGGCAGGAATAATCCCAGAGCCAAGGCGGCCGCCGCCAAGGTCGGGGGCGCAAACTGGGCCCACGCCAACGCTTGGGAAGCTACGGTGGGCGGCCCGAACACGCGGTCCTTAAGCGCGGGCGACGGGCGGCGGGGTGTCCAGTTCGAGAGCAGTGTTTCCAAGGGGTCCAGCGAGTTCATTTTCGGTCTCCGGCCACGGTTCCCGCAGGCAAGTCCGCAGTTTTTGCAGGCCGTAGCGGTAACGGCCGGCGGCGGTATTGGGCGAAAGCTCCAACAATTCGGCAATCTCCTCGAAGGTGTGGCCGTGCCACATTTTCAGGATAATGACCTCACGTTGTTCCCGGGGCAGGGTGGCCAGGCATTGTAACGCCGCCCGTTCCCGGGGTGATTCGTCGGTGTGGGGCTCGAACCAGCGGCGCGACTCGAATTCCCGGGCTACGCGGCGCCAAAGGGACCGGCGGTGGTTTAGGGCGCGGTTCCGAAACGCCCGCACCAAGTAGCGTTCGGGCTGACTCGGCGGTTCTTCCCGGCGTAACAGCTCCCGGAAGACGTCTTGGACCACATCTTCGGCCTCGCCATGGCTCAGACCGAGGGCCCGACCGTAAAGAATCAAGGCCGCGGCCTGCGCTTCGTAAAGCGCTTCACACCAAAAGGTCGCTGACGGTGAATTCGGCACTGTTTCTGACCGGATAGACACTGCCAGCCGGCAATTTGTATGTCGCGCCGAAGTTTTTTCCTCGAAACGAACCGGCGGGTAGCGCGGCGCAACCCAGGCGCGGTTCTCGGCCGTGACAATTTCGAACTGTTTGCGGGAACGGCATTGACCCGCTGGGCGGGCCTTTCAACACTCTTTCGAAATGAGTTCGCAAGTTCCCGCTGATCTTCGCTACGCCAAGTCACACGAATGGGTCCGCCTTGAAGGCGACGTGGCCACCATCGGCATCACCGACCACGCCCAACACGAACTGACCGATGTGGTTTTCGTCGAATTACCGGCGGTTGGCCGCAGCGTGGCGGCAGGGGAAGCGTGCGCGGTTGTCGAATCCGTAAAGACGGCCAGTGACATCTACTCGCCCGTCGCAGGTGAGGTGATCGCCGTGAATGCGGCGGTCGGTGACAATCCGGCCTTGGTCAACACCGCGCCCTATGGCGCCGGTTTCTTCTTCAAGCTCAAGGTGAGCGATCCCGCCGCCGTCGCCGCGCTGCTGAGCCCCGAGGCTTACTCCGCTCAGGTGGGCGCCTGACGTCACGGCTGGGGCGGCTAGGGCGGGTTGATGGCCGGCTGCCATTGAACGCAGCCGTCGCTTGAACGGCGCCACCGATGCGGTCCATGCTGCACCGCATGTTCCCGGTTGAACGTCTGTTCCGTCTGTTGGGTGTGAGGCTGGCCACGCTGGTCTTGGGCGCTGGGGCCCTCACCGCAGCTCCCTTGCCGCTCGACTTCAATCGCGACATTCGTCCGATCTTGTCCGACCACTGTTACGCCTGCCACGGACCAGACGAAAACAAACGGAAAGCCGACCTGCGCCTCGACCGCCAAGCGGATGCCTTCAAGAAGCTAAAGTCCGGCCAATACGTGCTGGTGGCCGGTGATCCCCAGCGGAGCGCACTGGTGGAGCGCGTCGTGACCACGGATCCCGATGAATTGATGCCGCCGCCCAAACACGGCAAACCCCTGAGCGGGGCCCAAGTGGAGCTGTTACAACGCTGGGTGAAGGAGGGCGCCAAGTGGCAGGAGCACTGGTCCTTTGTCCCGCCTCAACGGCCCGAGTTGCCCGCCGTCAAAGATCGTCGCTGGCCGCGCAACGAGCTGGATTATTTCGTGCTAGCCCGCTTGGAAAAAGACGGCTTCAAACCCAATCCCGAGGCTGATCGCGCGGCTTTGATTCGGCGGGTCTCCTTGGAACTCACCGGCTTGCCGCCCACGCCCGAAGCTGTGGACGCCTTCCTCGCCGACCGGGCGCACGACGCCTACGAGCGGGTCGTGGATCGCCTTTTGCAGTCGCCCCACTATGGCGAACGCATGGCGCAAAACTGGCTGGATCTGTCGCGTTTTGCCGACACCAGCGGCTATCACTTTGATGGCGTTCGCTTCATGTGGCTCTGGCGGGACTGGGTGATCCGCGCCTTCAACGACAACCAACCCTACGACGCCTTCACCGTGGAGCAATTGGCCGGTGACCTCCTGCCCGAACCCACCGCCGAGCAGCGCATCGCGACCGGTTTTATCCGCAACAACATGACCAACGACGAAGGCGGGGCGGATCCCGACGAATATCTTAACAAATATGTCGTGGATCGCGTCAACACCCTCGGCGCGGTCTGGCTCGGCTTGACGGTGGGCTGCACCGAATGCCACGACCACAAATACGACCCGATTTCGACCAAGGAGTTTTATCAACTCTACGCGCTCTTTCACAACGTGCCGGAGAAGGGGCTCGACCGCATTCGCACCGACAATCCGCCGCCCCGACTGCCGGTGCCCACGACGGCGCAGGCCCTGAAGTTCGTTGAAGCGGATTTCCGCCTGAAGGACGCCGAGAAAACCCTCCAAGATCGGATCAACGAGCTCGGTGAAACCCAGGAGAAATGGGAACGAGCGATTCAGGAACGTCCGCCTGCCAAGCCCAACGAAGCAGGCTTGCGTCAAAGCTTGAGCTTCGACACCGGCTTGGGCGAGGCGGGCAAACTGGTGGGCGCCACGGCCGCCGAGTTTGCTGATGCCCGCTTGGGCAAAGCCCTGAAGCTCGACGGGAAAATTCACGCCGACTTCGGGCAATTGGTCGCCTTCGACCGCACCAATGCCTTCAGTATCGCCGCTTGGGTGAAACTCCAAGGCGACGGCGCAGTGGTGAGCAAGATGGAGCCGGGGCCCGGCTATCGGGGCTTTGATCTGCTATTCACCGACCGGCGGCTGCAAGTGCACCTGATCAACGCTTGGCCTGATCAGGGGCTGAAGGTCCGCACCAAAGAACAGTTCCCCCAGAATCAATCGTTGCATGTAGCGGTGAGTTACGACGGCTCGGGCAAGGCGGCCGGCGTGAAGCTGTTCGTGAACGGCCGCAACCGGGAGGTGGAAGTGGAGAAGGATCAACTGAAGGATACCTTCGCCACTCGGGAGCCGGTTCGGCTCGGCTCGCGCAACGGCGAAGCATTCTTCAACGGTTGGATTGATGACCTCCGTTTCTACGACCGAGCCTTGTCCGCGGAGGATGCCCAGGGGCTCGTATTTGAGGGCTACCAACCGCTGCTGGGTAAATCGCGCGGCCACCGAACCGACGAGGAGCGCAGTGAACTGGCTCGCTTCTACAAGGAAAACTACGCCGTGGATTATCTCCGTTCCGAAGCCGCCTTGGCCGAAGCGCGGCGTAAAAAGGAGGCGTCTTACGGCGATATTCCGACCACCATGATCATGGAGGAAATGCAGCCGGGGCGGGAGACCTTCGTCCTACAGCGCGGTGATTTCCGCAATCCGGGCGAACGGGTCTACCCCGGCACCCCTGCGTTCCTCCCCCCGCTGCCCGCCGGGCCAAGCAATCGGTTGGCGTTGGCCCGGTGGCTGGTTTCGCCCGAGCACCCCCTCACGGCCCGTGTCACCGTGAATCGCTATTGGGCCACGTTCTTCGGCTATGGCTTGGTGAAAACGGCCAATGACTTTGGTTCCCAAGGTGAATGGCCGAGTCACCCCGAGTTGCTGGATTGGTTGGCGGTGCAATTTCGGGATGGCATGGAGCGGAACTCGAAGTCACTGAGCAAGTTCGGCAAGTCCGCCCGGCCTTGGGATGTAAAGGCCTTGGTCCGGCTCCTCGTGACCAGTGCGGCCTATCGCCAGTCAGCCTCGGCGACGCCGGAAAAATTGGAGCGCGACCCCTACAACCGGCTGCTCACCCGCGGCCCGCGCGTGCGTTTGGAGGCTGAATTCATCCGCGATCATGCCCTCGCGGTCTCGGGATTGCTGAATCCCCAGATTGGTGGCCCCAGCGTGAAACCGTATCAGCCGGCGGGCTTGTGGGATGGCACGGACTCCGCCTTTGTGCAGGACCACGGCAACGCCCTTTACCGGCGGGGATTATATGTTTTCTGGCGGCGTTCGGCTCATTATCCAGCGTTTGCCACCTTTGACGCCCCGAACCG
>CAIJLV010000007.1 GCA_903821635.1 uncultured Verrucomicrobiota bacterium
TAACTTCCCACGAGCCGACGCCTTGATTCCGCAAGTAACCGCTGTTCAGCAGCGCGGCAGCCTGAACCGGCCATACGCCCGCCGTGTCCGGACTCTTCGCGTTGTTACCCATGAAATTGAGATCCAGCGAGCGTCCCGTTGGTAAAATAAGGTAGGCAAACCGGCCGATGAACCGGTTGGTTCCGGAATGCGGAAGGTCAGGATGCTCCAGCAAACCGACCCACTCGGGATCGCCGACCTGAAATTCAACCTTGGGGCCCAAGGAACCGTTGGCCTGCAATTCCGTGACGGTCACCCCATTCATATCCGTGGCCGTCACCCAGCCGTTGGTTTCGAAACGCTGATTGCGGTTCAGATCGAGGTAGTAGCGAAACTCCCACGGCAAGCGGGTATTCGAATTGGTCTGCACAAACACCGGGGGGCGCGGATCATAATAGAGGTTACCCAGCAGGCCGGCGTAGTTCTCGCGATCAGTCGCATTACCGGCGAGATTGAAATCAAAGACCGCCGCCGCGCCACGCCCCTTGGAATAGGCGACATTGGTCAGATGTCCGTAATTACCAGAGTTAGGGAAGTAACGATTGAGCACGAAGTTGGTGTTCCGGTAGTTCGTCGAGACGGCGAACCCGTAGGCAAACCGATTGGAACTGGGAAACATTCGGCCAAGGAGGTCACCCTTGGCTCGATTTAACGCCGTATCGGCGAGATACCGGGCCTCGAGCTGTTCGCCGTAAGCGCCGACGGATAGTCGTTCGCGTCGACTCATGGCGAGGAAGGCCACGGCGGTGATGGTCACCACCGACAGCATGATCAAGGTGATGACCAACGCCACGCCGCGACATTGAGCGGAGGAGGCGGGTCGGACCGCTGGAAAGGCGCAGTTCATTGCAAGGCGGTGCGCAGGGCGATGCGCTGACGGAACACGAGGATATTGGCGAAGTTACGCGCCAGGAAATTGGTCTTCAGGTTTTCGTTCGGCAGGGAGCGAAATTGCGAAAGCAGGCGGGGCGGCAAGGTGCCCATTTCCACCTCCAACGTGGTCGGCAAGGCCGCATTTCCAAACGTGGTCACGTTTTCCTTCCCGGGGCCGGTTAGGAAATACGCCTGCACATCCGGCGGGATGTCGTTCGGATAGAGGTTGGTCGTGGTCAACGTGGTGCGATCAAGGATCTGCCCATTGGGGCCATAGGCGAAGGCTCGGAAAAAGACCACCCCATCAATCAAGCGGCTAGAATCGGCCCGAACTCCCGTGCTTAGGTCGGCAAAATCGCGCCAGAAACTATTGAACGTCCGCGGTGCGGTGCCGGGACGGAGAAGCGTCTGGGGCGAAAAATTTCTGACGGCGCCCAAATTTACATTATTGGTTCCCAGAACCGCACTGCTCAACGGAACTTCATACCGATAAAGCGTGCCGATATAGTCCGACGTCCGCTCCAGCGCGTTCGTTTCACTCGCGACGAATAACCCCAGCCCCGGAGCCTGCCCCGTGTCCGGGCGGCTCAACAGGAAGAGTTCGTGAAATGCCGTGTCGCGGGAATACCCGTCGCCCAGTTCCGCGAGCGACGCCGTCGAATAGGTCCGCCGAATGACCACGTTGTTCGTCACTTCAGCAACCCGCGTGGCCCAAGCCCGTTCCAAGTCGCGCACAATCAATTCAATCGCGGCCCGGCCCGCCTCCGAGACGTCGGTCTGGGCTGCGTTTTGACGCAAGGCCTTCTGCGTCTGATCGAACATCGAATAGAGCGCCAAAATGACGATCGACATGAGGCCGACAGCGACGAGCACTTCCAGCAGCGAAAACGCATGCCAGCGGCGGAGGGTCCGGTGAGAAAAGGGGCTCAATTTCATGCGGTCACACGGAGCGTCATTGCAGGACCAAGGAAGAGGTGCCGAATCGGCGGCGGAGAATTTTACTATCGAAGATTTCGGCGGTCCGCTCGCCCGGGATCCGATATTCCTGCAACTGCCCGGTCACTTGGGTGCGGTAGGACTTGCGACTATTGCCAACTTGATAGGTGTCTCCCGCCAGATAGACCGGCCACCGGAAGGTCAACCGCACGTCGAAAACCGGGCGCTGGGTAAAATCCCGAGACACAAACGGCGCGCCATTCTCCGGACCCGCCGGGAGCAGGTAAACCTCGGAGGTGACTTGGTAACGAAAGGCAAAATCCAACTTCTTGGGGTCTGTCTCCACGTCTGGCCACGGCCGAACCTTTTCGTTCAAAGGTCCGCTAAACGAACGCATCTGGGCCACCACCGTATTGGTGCCGAATTTGTCCCGGTAGACATCGAGACGCGGCAACGAAAGCAAGCCGATGATGTCTTCGGAGCGGTCCAGTTGGCCGCGGTCATAGATTTGGAGCTTCAGCGAAGGCGACCATTCAAAAACCAAACCTTTGAACGCATTGAGGGTCGCCGCTGCGCCACTGTTCGTTGGTTGGTGAGAAACCGTGATGTAGTCCACATATTGCGTGAGCTCATTTAGTCGCACCGCTCCGCCGCGGATCGCCTCGATGAGCAACTGGGCATC
This sequence comes from uncultured Verrucomicrobiota bacterium, assembly GCA_903821635.1. GTDB lineage: Bacteria > Verrucomicrobiota > Verrucomicrobiia > Limisphaerales > UBA9464 > CAIWAH01. The sequence goes on from CAIJLV010000007.1 coordinate 2,531, forward strand.
TTGGTCGATAATGGTGTCTTCCCGGTTCTGCTTCTGAACGGAAAGCCCCATCGGCATCACGCCCATAATGGCCACCATCGCAATGGAAACGATCGCGATGCACAGGGCGATTTCCACCATTGTGAAGGCGGCCGCATGCCGAAGGCGACGCGGGGACTGGAGCAGGGGAAATTTCATTTGGTCTCCGGCTTGAAGAGTTTCGACCGGCCCGTAAGGGCGGTGACCCGGAAAATACTGTTGGTGTAGTTAAGTTGAGGCGTTTCGACGTAATCCACTGGGCGCCCCAACGCGAAGGTTCCCGGAGCCTTGGAGTTGGCCACCCGATTGCGGGGAATCAACGCGCTTCCAAAACCAATCGCGAGGTATTGGTCAGTGGGAATACCATTAGCCGCGAACAGTCGGCCGGCGGCATCAAATGCCAGATAGGGCAGGCTGAAACGAGGAACTGCATCTACCGGATCGCCCAACCGAGCCGTCAGGGGAAAGGGGAATTCACCTCTCGCCAAGCTCGCAAACTGGCCGGCTGGAAACTCAGGCACCCGCTGGGGCGGGATAAAGAAGGTCATGTTCGTCGGGAAAACGATACCGTCCGGCAGAGTCTTCCAGTCGGACAAGTAGCGGGGCCGGCGATTGCCCGGCTGTTCCCCCACCGAATATTCTGTGTAGAGTGCGTAGCTGGAAAATATCCCCCCGAATACGTTGGAAAGGCCCCGCAAGGCCCGCTCTTGCAATTCGGGTAAGGCCGTAAGCGCGGGCGCGGAGATCAACTTGTCGTAGTGCGCCTCAATCGCTTGGGCCGCGGTTTCAAACGGTTGCGCGCCTTCGGTCGCCGGCACCGCAAATACCATGTAAACCGTGGAGCGGTTTTTAATCGCATACTGGCGGGCCAACCCGATGTCATCGGCGATTTGGCGTTCCGCGGCCGCGAGCGCGTTACCCTGACCGAACCCTTTGAAAGCCGGCATGCTCAGCGCGGCTAGCGCGCCGATGATGCCGAGCACGATGAGCAATTCCAGCAGCGTAAAGGCCATCACCGGACGGCAATTTTGCCGTTTGGCGGCGCAATAGGGTTCGAAACGGGGATGCATGAAATCTAAGTCGGCTCAGCGCCAACTGTAGAGGTTGTCTTTGTTCACGCCGACCTCGGGAGCCACGTTAAAGTCGATCTTCCCATCAGGGCCCAGCGAGATGGCCACCACACTTTCCGAGATTGTGCGGGCACCACTCTTGAGGAGTCGGTTATCAAAGGGATCTTTGACGCGATTATCGTAATCGAGATCAAGAATTACGAGGTAAGGAAAGCCCCACGGATCGCGAAAAATAAAATCCGCTTCGGATATCCCGGACTGGGAAACGCCCTTGGCCACCTTGGCGTTTAGGTAAACTTGGCGCTGCGGGTTCAATTCGGAATCAGTATTGACCGGGCGGGCCGGATTTCCTGAATCCATCACAACATTGTAACCCACCCCTTGAAGCGCGCCGACCCGGAATGAGTTCGCATCCATCGACTTGTCGGTCAGGATCGCCATCAATTCCGCATTACTAACCTGCCAACTGGACCCGGACGTGTTCTCCACCGAGGCAAACGCATTGCGCTTGGCGCTCAACACTTGGACGCCGTTCTGCATGGTCCCGTAGGTGAAATCCGGCACGTCAGAATTCACCGCATTCCGGGTGTTACGCGAAGCCGGTAAGCGCCCGGTGGCGGTCTGATACGCCTTCACCGCACCGACGATGTTGGCAATATCGACACTCCCCTGCTTCTTGCGGGCTTTTTCAGATACCTTCGAAACGGCCGGCAACAACATGCCCGCAAGAATCGCGATAATCGCGATGACCACGAGCAATTCGATCAGGGTGAAACCGCGGCGAGCGGGGCGACTTGGAGGGGACGTTATATTCATGGGATAAGTCGTGAAGGCAGGCGGGAAATTAGTTGTTCCAATTACCGATGATCTTGCGTTCCCCCTTGACGATAATTTCCGCCCAGAGATCAAAGCTGGTTGGGTTGTTGGTCGGATTGGTGGAAACATAACGCCAAGGATTCAGGGAAGGATTAGAGGCGACTGGGGGCGGAAATCGGGGATCATTCAACGGCCAAGCAACTCCTGCGCCCTTCTTTCCGGAGGCATCGCCACCGTGCCCCACTGCCAACAGTTCCAAATCCAAATAGCCGGGGTCGACTTTGCGACGGAAGATTTCGCAGCTTTGATATTCTTTGAGTGGAGCATTGAACAAGCGCCGTTTCAGTTGGCGCTCCGCCGGGGTCAAGACCGCCCCCCCTCCCTGAACACGGGGCAAGGCGTTCACAATGCCTTCGCGCCCTAAACGACTAAGCAGGTCATTGGAGGAAACCTCCACCTCGTCGTCCGCCGTAATGAAACTTGCCCGGAGGTTATCCACCAACGCCCCGGTCAACTCGTAGTAAAGCGTGTTCATCACTGGGTCCACCTGGGTCGGACCGTTACCGGCGGGATTCAAGGTGTAATTATTGTCCGGCGGGTAGATTCCGAACCGCGACTTGTAAGACTCAATCGCCGTCACCAAGCCGGCCAATTCACCCCGCACACGGGCCTCTTTCATGCGAGCGGCAGCCACCGGGGCCAACCCGACCACCATCCCGGCGAGCACCGCGATGATCGAAATGACGGCGAGCAGTTCGATCAGCGTGAACGCCCCCTGTTCCCGGAACAAAATGGGACCGGGAGCAGCAGGTTGTTGCAGGGCGGTAATCATACGCGGAAGTTGTAAATAGAGCCTCGCGGAAAGGTTATCGATCCTTCAATTCCTTTTCCATGCGTTCGCTGAGCCATTGTTTGATCATGCTCTGATAATTCAGGTAGCGCTCACGGGCTAATCGTTTGATCCGGCCAAGCATCCTTGGATCAATCCGCAGAGTTATGGTAACTGATTCGGACTGTTCCGACGCCATCACTTTTGCCTCCTCCATGAGCCGCAACTCAATTTGGTTCTCCGACCAAAAGGAGCCTTCTGCCTGTTCGCTATCAAACAGGGGAACCTCTTCCCAAGAACTGAGCATTGGCAGTGACATGGTCACGA
>CAIJLV010000008.1 GCA_903821635.1 uncultured Verrucomicrobiota bacterium
CATCCGCGACTTGGCTTCGAGCATCTTCTCGCCGACCAGTCGGCGAGCGAAGTAGATGTCGACATCGTCCTTGAAATAGACGCTGACGAAAGACAAGCCGAAGAGCGAGACCGAACGGATTTCTTCCACCCCAGGCAAGCCAGCCATGGCTGTTTCCATCGGGAAGGTGAGCAGCTTCTCGACATCTTCGGCGGCGAGTCCGGGCGACTCGGTATAGACATTGACCTGGATCGGCGTGACATCCGGAAACGCATCCACGGGTACGGCGCGGAACGCCTGCACGCCGAAGACGACGACGAGCAGGAATCCGACCAGGACCAGAACCTTGTAGCGTAGCGATAGATCGACAATGGAATTGAGCATGGCCGGTCCTCAGTGCGAATCGCCGATTTGCGACTTGAGCAGGCGGGCCTTGAGCGCATAGGTCCCGGCCGTCACCACCCGCTCGCCGGCTTTCAGTCCGTTCTTGACCACCACCCGGCCGCGCAGTTTCTCGCCCAGTTCGACGACACGCGGCTCGAAGCCGCCGTGCTCCTCGATGAACACCGTGGGCTGACCCTGCATCAGCACCACCGCCCCTTCCGGCAGAATCAGGGCCTTGACCTTGCTGTCTTTGCCCCCGATGCCGTTCGTGGCGATGGCGGCGGTGGCGAACATCTCCGGTTTGAGCCGACCGCCCGGATTGGCGACCTCGACCCGGGCCTGGACCGTGCGCGTCTCCTTGTCCACCACTGCCGCGATGTAGGTGAGCTTGCCCTGGAAGGTTTCGCCGGGATAGGCGTCGACGGTAACCGCCACATCGGCGCCCGTCTTGACGCGGCCGAGATCCTTCTCGAACAGGTTGGCCTCGATCCACAAGCGGGAAAGATCGGCGACCGTGAACACTGGTTTGTCCGGGGGCGCCAGCTCGCCGAGGATGGCGTGCTTCTCGATCACCGTGCCGGCAAACGGCGTGCTCAGCGGGAAGGTTGACACCGCCCGGCCATCGTCGGCCGGCGCCGCGTTCACGCCCAACATGCGCAGCTTGTCGCCGGCTGCCGCGGATGACGCCTTCGCCTTCTCGTACTCGGCATGGGCGCGCAGATGATCCTTCTGCGCGATGATCTGGTCGCCATGAAGCTTCTCGGCCCGCTCGAAGTCGGCCTTGGTCACCGCCAGCTGTGTCTTTGCCTGAAGGTAGGCCGAGTGCGCTTCACCGACTTCCAGACTGTCGAGCACGGCCAGCGTCTGCCCGGCCTTCACCTGATCGCCGAGATTCGCCTGGACCTTGACGATGCGCCCCGGCACTCGCGGAGCGACATGCGTGATGCGATCCTGGTTGGGGCGGATGGTGGCGGTTACCGTGAGCTGCTCGCTGATTTCCTGCGCTGCCAGCTCTTCAACCTTGATTCCGGCGGCCTCGATGGCCTCGGCGCTGAGTTTCAAGGTTTCGCCTTCGCCATGCCCGGCTTCGCCGTTTTCTGCGGGCTTCAGTGTGGCCGGCGCCGCTGCCGTCACTGTCGG
>CAIJLV010000009.1 GCA_903821635.1 uncultured Verrucomicrobiota bacterium
CGATCTGACTGCGCACCGCCGTGGGCGATTGGGCGGTGCGCGACGATGTCTGGGTGCGATATCAGCCGGAAGCCGCACCGCTGAAAGTGGGCCCGCTTGGGCTGGGCTTTACGGTTTACGGTGGCCGCCATCACTTCGGACCCGAACTCCAGTTCGGCCGGGTGCTCGGTGATTTCTGCACCCACCAGGTTCTGCTCCTCAAGACCGCCTGGGGCGGCAAGAGTCTTTACCGCGATTTCCGCCCGCCCAGTTCCGGCGGCAAGACTGGACCGTATTACCACAAGATGCTGGCGGAAATCCGCGCAGGGCTCGCCCGGTTGGCCGAGGAATTTCCCAGCGCGCGCGGCGAAGGGTATGAACTGGCGGGCTTTGTCTGGTATCAGGGCTGGAACGACGGCTGCGAACCCAAGACCGCCGTGCCAGAATACGAACGCAACCTGGTAAACCTCATCCGTGACGTGCGCCGGGACCTGCAAACCCCGAAGCTTCCCGTCGTCATCGGTGAACTCACCGGCCCGTGGGTGCGGGCCGAAGGGGAATGGGCGGCGCTACGCCAAGCCCAGGCACAGGCCGCGACGCACGAAGGCTTCGCCGGCAACGTCCTCTTCGTGGCAACCCATGACTGCGTGCGGCCCGCGGAGGAGTCGCCCTGTCCCGGACACGGCCACCACGAGTTCGCCAACGCGCACACCTACCTGCTCGTCGGCGACGCATTGGGCAAAGGCATGAAGCGCCTGCTGACCGCCCCGGAGCCCACGAGCACACCACTCAAGCCAAGGGCTCACACCCGCCAAAATATCGAAGGCTGGACGGTCCAAGTGGACGACCGGCTCCTAAACGGCCCCGACCAAGCCCTGGGAGCGCGCGCCCTACGCCTGCTGGCGAACCGCCTTTTCGAAATCCGGTTCGTGCTGCCGGCCGACAAAGTGACGCGCCTCCAAGCCGTTCCCCTCTGGCTCGACCGGACCCACGGCGGCCTGCACTCAGCGCAATATCATCCCAGCGCAGATTGGCTGACGGAGCACGGCTACGATTCGGCCTTGGCTAAGTGCGTCCATATTCCGGACGCCGCCGACTTCGCCAGCCTTGGGCATCAACGCGTCCAACCGTGGTCGGTCCTGCACGAACTCGCCCACGCCTACCACGACCAAGTGCTCGACTTCGACCACGGCGGAATCCAAGCCGCGTGGGAAACGTTTCGCGCCGGCGGACGCTACCGAAGAACCTTGCACCTTGAGGGACAGCGGATCCCGCACTACGCGTTGACAGATCAGAAGGAATTCTTTGCCGAGATGACCGAGGCGTTTTTCGGCGTGAACGACTTCTTTCCATTCAATCGAGCCGAACTTAAACGCGAGGAACCGCACCTCTTCGCCCTGCTGGAACAACTCTGGGGAACCAGCACCCAGCCATGACTTTTCCACCACCGAGGGAATCCATTGCCCTTCGAAATTCGACCCAGGTCCCGATGAACATCGTCCGCCGTTTTGTCCCCCTCAGCCTCACGTTGGGTATGGTGCTGCTATGCCCATTCGGCTCACGCGCCGCGAACCTCCCTAACGCCAGCGCCCTAGAGCGCGACTTCACGCGCCGGGCCCTGCCTGTGCTGAAAACGTATTGCCTCGGCTGCCACTCGACCGAGAAGCACGAAGACGACCTCGATTTGGAACGCTTCACCTCCTTCGCCGAGGTGCTAAAACAACCCAAGCTTTGGCAGTCTGTGGTGGACCAGATCGCGCTGGGCGAAATGCCACCCAAGGATAAGCCCCAGCCCAGCGAAGCCCAGCGCGAGCACCTCACCGGTTGGATCAACTCGGCCCTGGAAGCGGCGGCGCACGCCCAAGTTGGCGACCCCGGCTTGGTGGTTCTGCGTCGGCTGAACAACGCGGAATACACTTATACGGTTCGCGATCTGACGGGCGTGACGTCGCTCGATCCGGCGAAGGAATTTCCCGTCGATTCCGCCTCGGGCGAAGGCTTCATGAACGTCGGCAACTCCCTCGTGATGTCGCCATCGCTCGTGACGAAGTATCTCGACGCGGCGAAGGACGTCGCTGATCACGCGGTGTTGCTGCCGGACGGCATTGGTTGGTCGTCAAGCACGTCGCAGCGCGATTGGGCCGAGGAACGTCTCGCGGCCATTCGCGAGTTCTACGGGCGCTTCTCGGTGCCCGGCGGCGGTTCGGCGGTGAACCTGCAAGGCATCAAGTTCGACACGAAGGACGGCGGCGTTCTTCCGCTGGAGAAATATCTGGAGGCGACGCTGGTCGAGCGCGACGCGTTGAAATCCAGGAAGAAGTCGATCATGGAGGTGGCTCGTGCGCACGGATTGAACGCGAAGTATCTGGCTACGCTCTGGCAGGCGCTCAATGACTCGAAGCCCTCGCTTGTGCTCGACGAGGTGCGGGCGCAATGGCGTGCGGCGAAGCCGGGCGACGCGCCGGCCCTGACGAAAACGATTGCGCTGTGGCAGCAGACGCTGTGGCGTTTCACGCAGGTCGGCCACATCGGCAAGCGCGATGGTCCGAAGGCGTGGCAGGTTCCAGTCACGCCGCTCGCGAGTGCGCGGGAAGTGCGAATGAAGATTCCTGCGCCAGCTGCGGGGAAGAGTGACGTGACGTTGTATCTGGCGGCTTCCGATGCGGGCGACGGAAACGCGAACGACTTCGCCGTCTGGGAAAATCCCCGCCTCGTGGCGCCCGGTCGACCGGACTTGTCGCTGCGTGACGTGCGGGCGGCGGTGCAGTCGCTGACGGAGCATCGAGATAAGGTTTTCTCCAGCTCTGCCAAGTGTCTAGCCGCGGCAGCGGAGGTTACTGGTTCACCGGACAAGAACGCGGTGGCGCAACTGGCGCAGAAGCACGGAATCGAACCGGCGATACTCACGGCGTGGCTGGAATGCCTCGGCATCGGCGCGGGCGAGGCGCGCATCAACTCGCACATGACGGCGAAGATGGAGAGCGCGGCGAGCTACGATTTCATCAAGGGCTGGACGGGCGCGGATGCCTTGAGCGTTCTCGCGAACTCGTCCGACCAACATGTGCGCATTCCCGGAAACATGAAGCCGCACAGCGTCGCGGTGCATCCGTCGCCGAAGCGGCGTGTCATCGTCGGCTGGCGCAGTCCGGTCGCAACGACGTTGCGAGTCGAGGGCGTGGTGCAACACGCGCATCCTGAGTGCGGAAACGGCGTGGCTTGGACGGTGGAATTGCGGCGTGGCAGTTCGCGGCAACGGCTTGCCGCCGGCGTGTCGCAGGGCGCGAAGGAAGTGAAGTTTGGTCCGCTTGAAAATCTCGCCGTGCAGCCGGGCGACGTGATGTCCGTAGTGGTGAGCCCGCGCGACGGGAATCATTCCTGCGATATGACGGCGGTGGATTTCAACCTCAGTGACGGCACGCGCACCTGGAATCTCGCGAAGGATGTTTCGCCAAACATCCTCGCCGGCAACCCGCACGCGGACAGTCTCGGCAACGCGAGCGTGTGGCATTTCTACAGTGAACCTGACAAGGGCGGCGGCGCGGAGCCGGTCTTGCCGGCGGGATCGTTGCTCGCGAAATGGCAATCGAGCGCGAGCGCCGAAGAGAAGCAGAAGCTGGCGGGCGAACTTCAAAAGTTGCTGGCCGCTGGCGCGGCAAGCTTGGCGAAGGACGCACCGGATGCGGTGCTTTACCGCCAACTCACCTCACTGAACGGGCCGTTGTTGTCTTCGATTCTCCGCAACACCACTTCCGCCGAGGCAAAACAGAGCGGAATGACGTCGGCTGATACGAGCTATGGTCTCGACCCGGCGCTCTTCGGCAAGCACCCCAACGGCACGAAGGTCAACGCGACGAGCCTGTGCGTTCGCGCGCCGTCGGTTATTGAGCTGCGCCTGCCCGCAGACTTGGTGGAAGGCTGTGAGTTTGTGGCGACGGGCGCGTTGCACAAGGAGACCGGTGCCGAAGGCAGCGTGCAGATGCAGGTGCTCACGACGAAACCGGCCGGCAGCCCCGGCCTCGCGGCCGGCGTGGTGTCGGAACAAGGCGGCAAGAGCACATGGTCCGACGGCGAACGTCCCGTGGTATCCGACTCGCCCATCATCGTCACGGACGGCAGCGTCGCGCGGAAACGGATCGAGGGCGCGCTCGACGCGTTTCGCCAGTTGTTCCCCGCCGCGCTTTGCTACACGAAGATTGTGCCGGTCGACGAGGTCGTGACGCTCACGCTTTACTACCGCGAGGATGACGCGCTGCGTCGGCTGATGCTCGACGAGAAGGAGACGGCGCAACTGGAACAACTCTGGGCTGAGCTTCACTACACCAGTCACGACGCGCTCAAGCTCGTCGATGCCTTCGAGCAGCTCTGGCAATACGCCACGCAGGACGCCGACCCAAGCGCGTTCACGCCGATGCGCGAGCCGATTAATCAAAGGGCGGAGGAGTTCAAGAAGCTGCTCGTGGACACGCAGCCGAAACACGTCGACTCCGTGCTGAAGTTTGCCGATGGCGCGTATCGCCGTCCGCTCACCGATGCCGAGAAGCAGGAACTGCGCGCCCTATATGGCAAGCTGCGGACAGAGGAGATTCCGCACGACCAGGCCATTCGCCTCACGCTCGCGCGCACGCTGGTGGCGCCAGCATTTCTCTACAAGGCGGAGAAGCCAGGTCCGGGCGATAAGTCTGGTCCAGTGACTGACTCGGAACTGGCCACGCGCTTGAGCTACTTCCTGTGGTCGTCCGCGCCGGATGCCCAACTTCGCGCTGTCGCCGCCAGCGGCAAGCTGCGGAAGCCCGACGTGCTCGCGTCACAGACGCGTCGCATGTTAAAGGACGCACGCACGCGCCGGCTCGCGACCGAGTTCGCCTGTGCCTGGCTGCATATCTACGACTTCGATGAACTGGGCGAGAAGAGCGACCGGCACTTCCCGACCTTTGCCGGACTGCGTGGCCCGATGTATGAGGAGACGATCCGCTTCTTCACTGACCTGTTCCAGAACGACGGTTCAGTGCTGAACATCCTTGATGCGGATTACACGTTCCTGAATGCCGACCTGGCGAAGCACTATGGAATGACTAACGTGAAGTTCAGCGGCAGCAATGATTGGCTGCGCGTCGATGGCGTGAAGAAGTTTTCGCGCGGCGGCATTCTCGGCCAAGCCACGACGCTGGCGAAGCAGTCGGGGGCTTCCCGCACAAGTCCGATTCTGCGTGGCAACTGGCTCGCCGAAGTGCTGCTCGGTGACAAGCTGCCGCGTCCGCCCAAGGACGTGCCACAGCTTCCTGAAGACGAGGCGACGGAAACGCTCACCATGCGCCAGCTTACCGAGAAGCACAGCAGCGACCCGAAGTGTTTCGGCTGCCATCGCCGCATTGATCCGTATGGCTATTCACTCGAAGCCTACGACGCCATCGGGCGCTTCCGGGACAAGGATGTCGGCGGCCGTGCCATCGACGTGAAGACGAAAGTGATGGACGGCTCGGAAATCGACGGCTTCGAAGGCCTGCGCCGCTACCTGCTGACCACGAAGCGCGATGCATTCCTGAAACAATTCTGTCGCAAGCTGCTCGGCTACTCGCTCGGCCGCGGTGTGCTGCTCTCGGACGCTCCTTTGATTTCGGAGATGCGCGAGCAGCTGAAAAAGCACGACTACAAGGTCAGCGTGGCGATCGAGACGATTGTCCGCAGCAAGCAGTTCCGCGAGATTCGCGGGAAGGGAATTGACGCCACACAACTCAAACCAAACTGACATTCTTTCGTTTGACTTAGAACCTTGCCGTTAGAAATGGTGAGAGCTCATACGTGAGTCTGTATCGAAACAGTGGACTGGGTTGGATTAGTTGAGTTCGAAGCTCACAGGGGATTGATACCCTCGAGCGTATTAAACAAGGGTCTTTCCCATCTGAGCGGGTTGAAGTTGGCCCAACTGGCTGAGAGACATTGAGAAACAAGTATCTGGCTCGTGCACGCATTTCGGAGGCGGAGTTATGGTCACTCCTCTGAGCGGCGAGGTTGGGGCACAGCATCACCGCGCCGGCTTGCAGCCCAAGATTGTCGTCCCCCATCAGGCCCGGCTGCAGGAGTTGCTGGGACCACCCGCCGGGACCTGACCTTGGGTGGAACTGTGTGCGGCCA
>CAIJLV010000010.1 GCA_903821635.1 uncultured Verrucomicrobiota bacterium
TACCCCGAGTCGCTCCCCGAACAGCAGCGGATTGTTAGGCTGCTGGACGAAGCATTTGAGGGCCTCGCCACCGCCAAAGCCAACGCCGAAAAGAACCTCCAAAACGCCCGCGCCCTCTTCGAAAGCCACCTCCAATCCGTCGTCACCCAGCGCGGCCCGGGGTGGGTGGAGAAGAAGCTCGAAGAGATTGGAAAGACGCAGACCGGCTCGACGCCCAAGACATCCGACCAATCGAACTATGGAGACTTCATTTCGTTCGTGAAGCCGGGCGATTTCAACACGGACGGCACGTTGGACTATGACAAAGATGGATTGAGCGAAAGCGGAGCGGAAGGCGCACGCATTGTTCCTGCCGGCTCAGTGCTCATGGTCTGTATTGGTGCGACGATAGGGAAATGCGGCTATTGCGACCAAGACGTGACCACGAACCAGCAAGTGAACGCACTCACGCCGAGCGATGGATCGTCCAACCGATTCATCTATTACCAAATGCTTACCGAAACATTTCAGCGCAAAGTCATCCACGCTTCCGGCCAAGCCACGCTGCCCATCATCAACAAATCAAAGTGGAGTGCGCTTTCCGTTTGGCTGCCGCCAAAGGTCGCAGAGCAAAAGAAGATCGCCGCCAAGTTCGACGCCCTCGTTGAAGAAACCCAACGCCTCGCCCGCCTCTACGAGCGGAAGCACGCCGCGCTGGAGGCGTTGAAGAAGTCGCTGCTGCACCGAGCCTTCACCGGAGAACTGTGAAGTGAATCCGCCCGCGCCCATCCCAGCCCTGCAAGGGCGCAATGTGACAGCCCGGGGTGAAGCCCCGGGGTATCGGTGTTCCCAAAAACCTCCCCAGCCCTGAAAGGGCGACAACACCTCACACCTCGCCGGTTGGCCCGCGCTGATTGTTCCGCCCCTTCAGGGCGGGAAATCCTTGGGACATCGAACCCGGGGCGTTGCCCCGGGCTATCACATCACGCCCTTTCAGGGCTGGCGCCACCCAACGCCTCGCCCGCCTCCACGAGCGGATGCACGCCGCGCTGGAGGCGGTGAAGAAGTCGCTGCTGCACCAAGCCTTCACCGGAGAACTGTGACTTGTCGCCGGTTTCGACACGTCCCGCCGTCGTGTCGAAAACAACCGATTCCTTCGACATGAACGGTTGATGTGTCGAACGCCGCGACATAACGTGCGCCCATGCCATCCGCCCGAAAACGACCGCCGAACGAGCCGGAGTGGCGTCCCGCGGAACCGTTCAACGCGCTGCCGCTGCTGCCGCCCGCGCCGGAGCTGGAGACCAAGGCGGTGCTCAAGCGGTGCATTTCCGCCCGGGCCGCGCTGGCGGAACTGAAGCAGGCGGCGGAACTCATCCCCAACCAGGGCGTGCTGATCAACACGTTGCCGCTGCTGGAGGCGCAGGCCAGCTCGGAGATCGAGAACATCATCACGACGACGGACCGGCTGTTCCAATACCGCGAGGTGGACGACGCGGCGGATGGGCCGACGAAGGAAGCGCTGCGTTACAGCCGGGCCTTGCTGGAGGGATTCCGGACCTTGCGGGAGCGTCCGCTCGTCACGCGCACGGCGGAGGAGATTTGCAGCCTGATCAAGGGGCGGGAGATGCGGGTGCGGAAAATTCCGGGCACGGCGCTGGCGCGGTCCACGGGGGAGATCGTCTATACGCCGCCGGTGGGCGAGGAGTTGCTGCGGTCGCTGCTGGCGAACTGGGAGCGCTTTCTGCATGAAGCCACGGAGATCGATCCGCTCATCCGCATGGCCGTGGCCCACTACCAGTTTGAAGCCATTCACCCGTTCACGGACGGCAATGGGCGCACGGGGCGCGTGCTGAACAGCCTGTTTTTCATCAGCGAGGGTTTGCTGACGCTGCCGATCCTCTACCTGAGCCGCTACATCATCCGGCACAAGGCGGACTATTACCGGCTGCTGCGGGAGGTGACGCAGACGGACGGGTGGGAGGGGTGGGTGCTGTTCATGCTTCAGGGCGTGGAGGAGACGGCAGGCTGGACGGTGGCGAAGATCGCGGCGATCCGGAAATTGCAGGCCCACACGGTGGAGCATGTGCGCCGGGCCGCGCCGAAGGCTTACAGCCACGAGCTGGTGAACCTCATCTTTGAGCTGCCGTATTGCCGAATCCAGAACCTGACAGAGCGGGAGATCGCCGGGCGGCAGACCGCCTCGGTGTATCTGAAGGAGCTGGTCAAGGTGGGAGTGCTGGAGGAGCAGGCCGTCGGCCGGGAAAAGCTGTTCATCCACCCCAAGCTGATGGGCCTGCTCACGCGCGAGCCGAACGAATTCCTACCCTACCCATGAACGAAGCCGAGACCCGCGCCGAGCACATTGACCCCGCCTTGAAGGCGGCGGGCTGGGGCGTCGTCGAGGGCAGCCGCATCCGCCGCGAGTATTCGATCGCGCCCGGCCGCATCGAAGGCCACGGCAAACGGGGCAAACCGCTGACGGCGGATTACGTGCTGGAATACCGCAACACCAAGCTCGCCGTGGTCGAGGCCAAGGCCTGGGGCGAGGAAGTGTCGGAGGGTGTCGCCCAGGCCAAGAACTACGCCACCAAGCTGGCCATCCGCCACACGTATTCCACCAACGGCCGTGGTCTCTACGGCATCGACATGGACACGGGCGCGGAAGGCGACATCGCCGACTATCCGACGCCGGACGAACTGTGGGCGAAGACCTTTGCCCACCCTAACGCATGGCAAGACCGCTTCGCTGCCGTGCCCTATCCCAACAAGAGCGGCAGTTGGACGATCCGGTTTTATCAGGAAATCGCGGTCAACCGCGTGCTGGAGAAGGTTGCCGCCGAACAAACGCGGATTCTCCTGACCCTGGCGACGGGCACCGGGAAAACGTCCATCGCCTTTCAGATTGCGTGGAAGCTGTTTCAGGCACGCTGGAACCTGAACGACTGGATATGGAGCGGCGAACCGACACGTCGCCCGCGAATTCTTTTCCTCTCCGACCGGAACACGCTGGCGACCCAAGCCTATAACGATTTCACCTCGTTCGCCGCCTTTGCCGACGATGCGCTGGTTCGCATCAAGCCCGAGGACATCCGCAAGAAGGGCAAGGTGCCGAAGAACGGCAGCCTGTTTTTCACGATCTTCCAGACCTTCATGTCCGGGCCCCCGAAGGATGGGAAACCGTCGCCCTACTTCGGCGAATACCCGCCCGACTTCTTCGATTTCATCGTCATCGACGAGTGCCACCGGGGCGGGGCCAACGACGAAAGCACTTGGCGGGGCATCCTCGACTACTTCGCCCCGGCGGTGCAGCTCGGCCTGACGGCCACGCCCAAACGGAAGGACAACGTGGACACCTACCGCTACTTCGGCGAGCCGGTGTTCATCTACTCGCTCAAGGAGGGCATCAACGACGGGTTCCTGACGCCCTTCCGCGTGAAGCAGATCCAGACGACTCTGGATTACTACCGCTACACGCCCGACGACGCGGTGGTGGAGGGCGAGATCGAGGCGGGCAAGCTCTACGAGGAAGCCGACTTCAACCGGAGCATCGAAATCCGCGAACGGGAAAAGAAGCGCGTGGAAATCTTCCTCGCGCAGATCAACCCGACGGAGAAGACGCTGGTCTTCTGCGCGAATCAACCCCACGCGCTGCTGGTCCGCGACCTCATCAACCAGCTCAAGGCGAGCAAGGACCCGAACTATTGCCACCGCGTGACGGCGGACGACGGAGCGCTGGGCGAACAGCACTTGCGGGACTTCCAGGACAACGAGAAGACGATTCCCACGATCCTGACCACCTCGCAGAAGCTCAGCACGGGGGTGGATGCGCGGAACGTGCGGAACATCGTGCTGCTGCGCCCGATCCATTCGATGATCGAGTTCAAGCAGATCATCGGACGCGGAACGCGGCTCTTTGATGGGAAGGATTACTTCACGATCTACGACTTCGTGCGGGCGCACCTGAACTTCCAAGACCCGGAGTGGGACGGCCCGCCGCAAGAGGAAGCGCCGTGCCCGAAGTGCGGCCAGCGTCCGTGCGCCTGCGAAGTGAAGCCGCCGAAGCCATGCGAGGTCTGCGGCAAGTCGCCCTGCGAATGCCCGAAAGAGCCGTGTGAGGTTTGCGGCCAGATTCGCTGCGGGTGCGAGAAGAAGCGCAAGGTGAAGGTGAAGCTGGCCGACGGGAAGGAGCGCACGATCCAGCACATGATGCTGACGACCTTCTGGCACCCCGACGGCACGCCCATGAGCGCGCCGCAGTTCATGGAGCTGCTGTTCGGCAAGCTGCCCGACTTTTTTCAGAGCGAGGAGGAACTACGCAAACTCTGGAGCGCACCCGACACGCGGGCGAAGCTGCTGCAAGCCCTCGCGGAAAAGGATTTCGGCCAGGCCTCGCTCGTGGAAATGCAGAAAATCATAGGCGCGGAGAACAGCGATCTCTTCGACGTGCTGGCTTACGTGGCCTACAACCTGCCACCCGTGCCTCGCGAAGCACGCGCCGACCATGCGCGGGTGTATATCAACTCCACCTTCAACGCCAAACAGCGGGCCTTTCTGGAGTTCGTGCTCACCCATTACGTCACCGTCGGGGTGGAGGAGTTGGACCTGCAAAAGCTGACGCCGTTGCTCCGGCTCAAATACCACAACTCCCTCGCCGATGCCGTAGCGGAGCTGGGGCGGCCGGAGGAAATCGGGCAGGCGTTTGCCGGCTTCCAGAAGCATCTCTACGCCGTGCCTCATTGAGCTGCGGCCCACCCTCTTCTCCCACGTCACCGCGGCCCAATTGCCCGGGGCGGCGAAATTCGCCCGGTGCATTTGCCGGGGTGACACGTCGTCGCCGACTTGCACCCACGGCCTTGGGTCCTGATTCTCCGCGGCGGTGAAACCGCGTTCCATCCTGCTCATTGCCGGCGATCCCAGCGGGGATCTGCTGGGCGCTGAGCTGGCCCAGGCCTTGCGGGAGCAGGCCGGACCATTCCCGCCGCGACTCTGGGGCGCCGGCGGTCCCGCCATGGCGGCGGCCGGTGTGGAACTCCGCCACGACCTCACCCGGCATTCGGTCATCGGCTTGGAAATCTTGCGGCGCTACGCCGAACTCCGCGGCGCTTTTCAGGACCTGCTCGACCACGCGATGCGCGAGCGGCCTGACATCGTCGTGGGCGTTGACTATGGCGGGTTCAACCTTCGTTTTGCCGCCGCCCTGCGCGCCCGGGTGGCCCGGGAACGGGGCCCGTTCCTCAATTGGCGTCCCCAACTGGTCCAATACGTCTCGCCCCAGGTCTGGGCTTCCCGGCCGGGCCGCGTCAAAACTCTGGCCCGCACGCAGGACCTGCTGCTGAGTATTCTGCCCTTCGAGCCGGCTTGGTATGCGGCGCGCGCACCGAACCTGCGCGTGGAATTCGTCGGCCATCCCATCGTCGACCGACACGGGCAGGAACCGGTGGTCGCCCCCGACCCGGACCCGCCCGCGACCCTGCTCCTGCTCCCCGGCAGCCGGGTCGGCGAAGTGCAGCGCCATCTGCCAGTGATGATTCCCGCGGCGGAACACGTTGCGGCGGCGACCGGAGCCCGGGTGCGGATGGTTTTGCCCCAGGAATCGTTGCGCGCGATCGCGGCGCCGTTCACCGCCGCCCTCCCGGGCTTGGAAGTGCAAATCGGCGGCCTAGCCGCGGCCTTGCGCGGCGCGACGGTAGCCCTTGCCTCCACCGGCACCGTCACGCTGGAATGTGCGTGGTTCGGCGTGCCCACCGTCGCGCTCTACCGGACCTCGTGGCTGACTTACGAGGTCGGCCGCCGGCTCATCACCGTAAAGTATTTGGCCATGCCGAACCTGCTCGCGGGCGAAGCGGTGATGCCGGAATTCGTGCAAGCCGCCGCCACGCCTGAGGCGTTGGCCGCCGTCGCCTTGGAATGGTTCCGCAGCCCGGAGCGCCGCGCCGAAACCCGGGCTCAATTGGCCCGCGTGGCGAAATCACTCGGCCCGCCCGGTGCCGGCCGCCGCGCGGCCGCCGCGATCCTCAGCGCGCCAGCGGCCACCAGCGGCCCCGCCAATCGAACCATTCCGAACCGCTGAACTGCTTCTTGTAGTCCATCGCCGAGGGTTCATGGAAAGCGTAGCCGGGATGGTAATGCGCGCACCCCTGCGCCCGGGCCCGCCCGATTTCCCACAGCAGGGTCGCCACGCCCAGACTGCGCCGCGCCTCGGCCGGTTCGAACATTGCGTAAACACTCGAAGCCCCGGCCACGCCTAGATCAAGGTAACTGGCCGCCACCAACCGCCCCGCGAGGCGGGCCGTCACCTCAACCAAGGGACACGGATAGTCCGCAAGCGAGGGGCCCAAGAAATCCGTGAGCGCATCCGGCACAGCACGTTGAAAGCGGAGCCGATGCCGGGCGAACAGCGCGTGCCGCTCGGCGTCCAGCTCCGGCGGACCAAACGCGACGACAAGATCCGCGTTGCGCCGCAGGATCCGCCGGTGGCGGGCCGAAAACGTGAGCGTCGCCAAGGGCACCCGTATGGGCTGCACGCGCTGAATCTGATCGGCGCCCAGCCCATACGAGTAACGGAAAAATGAGCGGCCGAAATGACGCCACCCGGCGTTCCACAGTTCGTCCATTTGCTCCGGCAACACCCGGACCCGCTCGCCCGCTTCAAACACGAGGGGCAGGTGCAGCGAGGGCGCCCGCGGAGCTTCGTCCCAGAACGCGCCGGCAGCGGCAGCGCCGGCCGGTTGCTTTTCTGGGTCAGTCATCGGGGCTTGAGCCGGGCCTCAGCCGACCGAATTCGTTTCGAGATAGGCGCGGAAGACCGGTTCCAAGCCGGCCAAGCCGTCGCCCTCGACGCTCATCGCCCCAAAGACCGCGAAACAATCCAAATGCACGAGCGCGTTGAAATTCGCATCCCGCATTTCCACGCGGGCCAAGCGCTCCCGAAAACAACGGTTGAGCTGGGCGACGGCGTCGTAAACGGCCGCGAAGTCCGCGAGTTCCCAATCCGGCGACAGCCCGCGGCAGCGGCGAAAATGTTGAGCCAACAGATAGGCGCCGAGGGCACGGAAGAGGGTTTCGTCCAAGGTGGCAAAGGGCAGGTGCGTGATCACCATGGGGCGGAGTTTGTCCAAGATGGGACAACCACTAGTGACCATGATCAACCCCATCAGGGAACTGAGGCCGGATTGCAGGGCGACTCGCTTGTGGAAAGCGCGCGCCTCACTGCGGATCGTGACCTCGGCTTCCGCGTGGGATAGGCAGTCTTTGAAGACGTCGATGACCTCAACCAGATTGGCCGCCACGGGGCAATGGGGATGGGTGCTGACCTTCAAGGGGCAATGGGTGCACTGGCCCTCGCCCAAGCGAGTCCACGCCGGCAGCGCCACGGAGTCGGACGGGATTAACCGCAAGTCGGGGACCCGCAGCTTGACGGCAAACTCGCGGCTCGTGCCGTCGGCCAGCCGGAATTCGTAGTGCACCTGGTGAGTGATGGGCTCTTCGGCCATGAACGTAGGGGCTCGTCGGTTCGTCGCGATGCGGGGAAGCGAGCGCGAGTGCAACGGGTTTGAGCGGAGTGGGAAAGGCGAATTTCAGGCGGCCCACCGGGCCTTGGGGCTGGGCCGGGCTTGACCCTGAAAGGCTGCCCCCCACTCTCTGGCCACCAAATTTACCCGCCGCCGGCCGCCCGGTCACGCCGAGCGAACCGCCCCCTTGCTCCCTTTCCGCAATGGACATCACTCCCACCCGCCACGGCCTGCGCTTGAGCCAGCACGGGGTGGTCATCAGCGAACTGCGGGTGTCCCCAGGGCCCACCCAAAGCGTCTGGGATGTCTTGTCGGCGCTCGTCATCGTGCTGGCCCCTCGCGGCCGGGTCGGCGTGCTGGGTTTTGCCGGCGGCGGCATGATGGCGCCGTGGCACGGCCTCGGCGGGGCGGCCCAGCTCGAGGCCGTGGACCTCGATCGCGCCAGTTACGAACTCTTCTGCCAGCACTGTCCGACTTGGATCACCAGCGTGCGCTGGCAGCAGGACGACGCCGCGGCGTGGTTGCAGCGGCAGCCGGCGGACTTCGACTTGGTGTTGGAGGACTTATCTCTCCCCGTGGGCGGCGACGTGCTCAAACCGGACGTCACGTGGGCGGGGTTGCCCGAACTCATCCGCCAACGCCTGCGGCCCGGCGGGCGGGCGGTGTTCAACTTACTGCGCCCCGCCAGCGACCGGTGGCAGCCGGAATTCGACCGCCTCGCCGGTGGTTTCAAAAACGCCCTCGTCATTCACCTGCGCGACTTTGAAAACCGGCTGGTGGTGGCGGGCACCGACTTGCCGTCCGCGCGGCAATTGAGCGTCCGGCTGAAACGGGCGCTCGACCAACTGCGGTCCCGGCAAGCCAGTCGCTTGCACGTGCGCACTTGGCGGCCCGCCCGTCAGACTTCGCCCCGCGCCGCCCGCACCTTGAGCGAAGGCACGTAGTTGGCGACGAATTCGCGGCGGAATTCGCTGAACGTGCCGGCGTCGAGATGGCGCCGGATATCGGCCATCACCTGGAGGTAGAAGTGGCTGTTGTGGATGCTGACCAACCGCAGGCCGAGGATTTCGTTCACGTTCAGCAGGTGGCGGATGTAAGCCCGGGTGTGGTGACGGCAGGCGAAGCAGGTGCAACCGGGTTCGATGGGCCCGAAATCGGCCTTCACCGCCCCGCCCTTGATCGCAAACGTGCCCTTGCTGGTGAACGCCGTGCCGTTGCGGGCCACGCGGGTCGGCAGCACGCAGTCGAACATGTCCACCCCGCGGGCGACGAGTTCGACCAATTGCGCCGGCGTGCCCAAGCCCATGGCGTAACGGGCCTTGTGGGCGGGTAGATGCGGCTCGGTATATTCCACCGCCTTCATCATCTCCGGCTCGGGTTCGCCCACGCTCACGCCGCCGATGGCGTAGCCGTCGAAATCCATCGCCACGAGCTCCTCGGCGCATTTCTGGCGGAGCTTCGGGTCGCTCGCCCCTTGCACGATGCCAAAATACTTCTGCCCGGGCGCCCGGGGCTGCTCCAAGCATTCGGCCGCCCAGCGAATCGTTCGTTTCACGGCGCGGCTGATTTCCTCGGCGGGCGCGGTGTGCGGCGGGCATTCGTCGAAGACCATGGCGATGTCAGAACCGAGCACGCGCTGGATCGCCATGCTTTCCTTGGGGCCCAGAAAGATCAGCGAACCGTCGAGGTGACTGCGAAATTCGACGCCGTGTTCCTTGATCTTTCGGATCTTGCCGAGGCTGAAGACTTGGAAACCGCCGGAGTCGGTGAGGATCGGCAAATTCCAATCCATGAACCGATGCAACCCGCCGGCCTGCGTGATGATCTCCAGCCCAGGCCGGAGATTGAGGTGATAGGTGTTGCCGAGGATGACTTGGGTATCCATCTCCAGCAATTCGCGGTTATCGAGCGCCTTCACACTGGCCTGCGTGCCCACCGGCATGAACACGGGCGTCTCAATGCTCCCGTGGGCCGTGGTCAGTCGGCCCCGGCGGGCGCGGGAGTGGGAATCAGTCTTCAGCAGTTCGAACACCGGCAAAGAGTAGGAAAGAAGCCCGGACTTGGTGAGTAAAAACCCGCCGGGACTTCCCCGCGCAGGCACGCGGAGCTCAGCCGCTGCGCCTGAATCGACTCCTTGGCGGGCGGGCGAACGAAGCACAAACTGCCCGGCCTGGGTTCCGGCCTTGAGTTGCTGGCACAGGGCACCCGGCAAACCAGCGCCGGAACGCCAACGGGGAAAAGGAAGCTGCCGGGGTGAAACTGAGCCAAGGGGGCGACCCGGAGTCCATTCTCTCCCCCGCGCAGCTTCGCGCGGTCGATCCGCCTAAAATCGGAGCCGCTCCTGAAGGCGAAGCGATTCCTTCGCCCCGCCCGCGGGCGGCACGAAGGATTTGCACCGGAAGTCGGTCGGCCCCAGCCTCGCGAACGACGAATGAAGAAACCTTCGCTGCCGGTAATTTTTCTGACGGTCTTCCTCGACCTCGTGGGCTTTGGCATTGTGCTGCCGTTGCTGCCGATTTTTGCCCAGAGCCTCGACGCTTCCGGCTTCGTCATCGGCTGCCTCATGGCCAGCTATTCCGCGATGCAGTTCCTGTTCGCGCCCATTTGGGGCCGGCTTTCAGATCGCGTCGGGCGGCGGCCAATTCTCCTCCTCAGCACTGCGGGTGCCGCCATTTCGTATGTCATCTTTGCCCTCGGTTCGAGCCAGACGGGGCTGGGCGCGCTGATCCTCCTGTTTGCCGCCCGCCTCTTCGCCGGCATCTGCGGGGCCAACATCACGGTCGCCCAAGCCTACATCGCCGACATCACGCCGCCGGAGCAGCGCTCCAAACGCATGGGCCTGATCGGCATGGCGTTTGGCATGGGTTTCATCTTTGGACCGGCCCTCGGCGGACTGGCGCTGAAGACGGGCAATCTGGGCGCGCCGGGCTGGCTGGCCGCCGGTTTGTGCACGTTGAACTTTATTTTCGCCTTCCTGCGGTTGCCGGAAAGCCGGCCCGCCGAGGCCAAACCGGCCGAGGAACGGCCGCGCTTCCAACAACTCGTCCACACGTTGCAACGGCCCGGGATCGGCGTGTTGGTGCTGATCTTCTTCCTCGCCACGTTCTGCTTCGCCTGCTTCGAAACCACCCTCGGGCTGCTGGTCAGCCGCAACTTCAATCTGGTGCTCCAAGACCTCAAAGGGGGCGTGCATGTCTTCGATTCGAAGGTCGTTTACCTCTATGCCTTTTGCGGCGTCATCGGAGCGTTTGTGCAGGGCGGTCCCTTGGGTCGGATCGTGAAAAAGCTGGGTGAACCCCAACTGATTGCGCTCAGCCTGCTGCTGTTGGGGCTCAGCCTCCTGCCCCTGCCCTTTATGCGCACTTGGCCGCTACTGCTGCTGGTGCTCGCGGTCTTGTCCATCGGTTCCAGCCTCACCCGCCCGCCAGTCTTCGGTCTGCTGTCGAATCTGACCTCCGCCGCCGAGCAGGGCGTCACCATCGGCACCGCCCAAAGTGCCGGCAGCCTCGCGCGCATCGCCGGACCAATCTTCGCCGGTTCGCTCTACGAACTGCATCCCACCGCGCTTTACCTCACCTGCGGCACCCTAGCCCTGCTCACCGCCGGACTCGCTTGGGCGAAATTGGGCGCCAAGCCCGGCCGACCGACCGCCGCGGTGCCCACGGCGTAGGCCCCCGCTCCGGAATCGCCCTGAACCCTTCCCGGGGCAAGCCCACCACCGAACGTCCCTGCCCGTTTGACACCTGTTCCCCTCAATTCTAGCGTGCCCCCGTTATGACTGAAACCGCCACCGCTCCCGGCACCGATACGTTGATCACGTTGACCGAAAGCGCCGCCCGCCAAATCACCACCATGCTGGCCACCGACTCCGAAAACGCCGGAAAAAATCTCCGCGTGTTCGTGGAAGCCGGCGGCTGTTCCGGGCTCCAATACGGCATGGTTTTCGACGAAAAGCGCGACGACGACGTGGCGGCTGAATTCCACGGCGTTCAAGTGCTCGTGGACCCGTTTTCCGCCAACTACATGCGCGGGGCGACGATTGATTTCAGCGAAGATCTGAGCGGCGGCGGTTTCAAGATCAACAACCCCACCGCCCACAGCTCCTGTGGGTGTGGCAAGTCGTTCACCGCCTGATTTCCCCTCCCGACCGCGGATCCCCAAGCCGGCTGCCCTCGCAGCCGGCTTTTTTGTGGGTTCAACCCACCCTCAACACTCCCCTTCCAACCGCAGGAACCGCTCCGCCGCTGTATCCGCGAAGCGCAGACCCGCCCGGGTCAGGTGAAAACGTTCCTCCGTTTCAGCCGCCCAACCCCGCGCGATCAAGTCGTCCATCTCCGTCCGCCAGCCGGTCGCCAGCGAAAAACCGGTGCGCTCCGTGAACTCGGCAAAACCCCACCCGCGGTTCATGCGCAGGCCGAAGGCCGCCAATTCGCCGGCCCGCTGCGCTGGAGCGAGTGCTTCGGCCAGTTCCTTCGCCCGGCGCCCCTTCTCCACCTGCTCACAGTAGAGCGTCGTGTTGGACCAGTTTTTCGCGCGCAGGCCCCGGACATATTCGCTCGCGCTCGGTCCCAAGCCATAACTGTCGAGCCCCCGCCAGTAGCCGACGTTGTGGCGGCACGCATAGGCGGGCAGGTCCAGGGACAGGGTTTGCCCCGCGCCGCCTTGACCGGGCGCATTCGCCGGCTGGTCCCGAGCAAAGTTCGCGATTTCGTATTGTCGGAAGCCCGCTGCCCCACTGCGGTCGATCAAGGTCTCAAACAAGTCGCAGGCCAGCGCTTCATCCACGTCAAATTCGCCGGCCTTTAACTGCGCGAACAGCGGCGTGTCTTCTTCGTAGATCACTTCGTAGCTGCTCAAATGCTCGGACCCGAGCGCCAACGCCTCGGTCAGCGTCTGCTCCCAATGCACCCGCGTTTGCCCGGGGATCGCGAACATCAAGTCCACGTTCACATTGTCGAAGCCGGCGGCGCGGAGCGTATCGAAACTACGGAAGACCTGCTCGCGCGTGTGAATACGCCCCAGGCGTTCCAAGAGTCCTTCGTCGAGCGACTGCACGCCCATGGAGATGCGGTTGACGCCGAAATCCCGCAGTAACTTCGCCTTGTCCGCCGACACCGTGGCCGGATTGCACTCGACGGTCCACTCGGCCGCCCCGAGGAGATTCAGTCGCTGCATAGCGCCTAAGACAGTTTCCCACTGTTTCAGCGTGAGCAGCGACGGCGTGCCGCCGCCGAAAAACACCGTCTCCGGCCGGCAATCCGGCGCGATCAACTCCATTTCCCGCACTAGTGCGGCGACGTAGCGGTTCACCACGTCGCCGGAGGGCGGGGCCGAATAAAAGGCGCAATATTCGCACTTGTGCGCGCAGAACGGCACATGGACGTAAAGGCTGCGCACGGGCACCGCTCCGGGCGAGATGCTCGGGCCAGCGGTCAGCCAGCGCACGGGCGCGGCCAGAGAATCGGTAGGGGTTCCGCTCAAGGCCGCGGAGTCTGGCAGGCGGCCACCGCAGGGCAATGTTGGAGCTCAACCTCGTGCCGCAGGTCGCCCCGCGAGCCCGCCCCGGGGCGAGCCCCCAAGCCCACGGCCAGTCGGGCTTGCTACCCGGGTGGATCCCCTTGGCGGCGCCCGGTTTTCGTCACTTTAATCGGCCCAGTGATTGCGCCGCCCGGCGAACCTCGCCTACGATCGCCAACGTCACGCCGGACGTTCCCTTCATGAGCACACTGATCGCCCAACATCCGTTCCTGTGGCTGATTGCCGCCTTCCTTCTGGGCCTCCTCGTCAAATGGCTGCTCGACCTCTTCTTCCTGCGGGAAGACCGCGAGCGCATGGAGTCGTTGGCGCGCAAGACCAAGGAGGAACTGGAGTCCGAACGCTTCGGCCACAATCGCCTGCAAAACGACTTCAAAGCCCGCGGCACAGAACTCGATCAGGCGCAAAAAGGCCGCGCCCTCGCGGAGTCCCTGCTCACCGCGACCAAGACCCGGCTGGCCGAAACCGAGACCGCTCTCGCCACGGCGCGCCAAACGGCGATCGAACTGGAGTCCACTTTGACCGACACCCAGCGGCAACTGGAGGAGACGCGCGGTGAAACGGTCGAGCTGCGCGCTCAAAACGGCGCCCTCGGTCTGCGCCTAGTCGCCGCTGAAGCCCAGGCTGAGACCCACGCCGGGGCCGCAACCGAGCTGCGCCAAGAGCTGGCTCGGGTCGAGGGTGAAGCCAGCGATGCCCAGGCTCAAGTCACCCGGTTGGAACGCGATCTCCAAGCGCAACTTACGAAAGCCTCAGCGTTGGAAGCCGACCTGAACGTCGCCTTGCAGGGACAGTCCGCGGCGCAGGCATCGCTCAACGAAACGCAGGGCGCACTCCGACAAGTCCAAGAGCACTTGGCCGACCTGTCCCGACGGGCCACCCAAGCGGCCGGCGAGGCGGCGCTACAGGGGGAAACCCTCGTGGCTCGCGACCAGGAATTGCAGGCCGCCCGGGCAGAACAGGAGCGCTTGGAACAAGTCATCGCGGCCCAGACAGGCGGGCTCACCTCGCTCCAACTCGAAGCCCGCCAAGCGGCGGAACAGGTCAGCGAGACGCACGGCCTGCTGGCCAGCGTCGAGGCCGACAAGGCCGCCTTGGCCGCCCGCTGTGAGAAGCTCGAAACCGCCGCCCAAGATTCCCGGGCGGACGCCCAGGCGGCGGAACACAAACTCAAGGCGCGCATCGACGAAGTGAAGGAATTGGCCAATCAATTGGGCGAAGCCAGCGAAGAGCTGGCTGAACTGCGCAAGAAAGTGTCCCAACTTCAGGCCAATTTCGAAGCCGCCACCGCGACCCGGCAAACCCTGGAACAGGAGGTGGCCCGCCTCGAAGCCACGGCGGCCAAACCGGCGCCAGAACCCAACTCAGACCAGGCAGGTGAACTCATTTCCCTGCGCGAAGAAGTCCAGGAATGGGAACGCGAGGTGTCCACGTGGAAGGGCAAGGCCGAGGAGCTCGAAGCCGAATTGCTGGCCACGTCCCGCGCCCACCGCGAACTGGAGGCGGAAGCGGAACGGCTGCGTTCCAGCAGCGCTTCCGGCGGGGCCGATGACGCGTTGTTGGCGGAACTCGAAGTGATGACCCGCGAACGCAACGAGCTCGCAGCCGAACTGGCCGGGCTGAAGGCCCAGTCCAACGACCACGAGGACAACTGATGTTTCGCGACGGCAAACCCCGCTATTGGATCCCAGGCTACGACGGCGCCTTTCTCGTCGTGCCGCTGCTGTTGGCCGCGGTGATTGGCGGCCTAGTCTGGCTGCCCAAACCACCGCCGGTGCGCCAAAACGTGACCGCCGTGCCCCCCCGGCCAATGCTGCCCCCGGTCATCCTAGAGCCGCCGCCCGGCAGCCTCGTGACGGCCAATGAAGCCTTCACGATCAGCGGTTCGGCGGAACCCGGCAGCGTGGTTCGGCTCAACTATTTCCTGAACGGAGTGGATGTTTTGCTCGCCGAACAACCCTACGCGACGAACGGGGTCTGGGCCTTCAGCCTCAATCGCCTCCAACCCGGGGCTCATACCTTTCGCGCTTCCTCCTTCCTCGCCGGGCGGACCCTGATGTCCGGCGAAATCACCTATCTCGCCAAGGTGAAGCCGCGCCCCCCCGCGGCCAAGCGGCCGGCGGCCACCCCGCCAGCCAAGAAACGCTGACTTCAGTTTCACGGCCTCACCCGGTTGACGCGCCGGACTCCCGCCGTGATGCTCGCCGCCTTTCACCCATGAGTGGTTCAAATCCAGTCGCGGCGCTTTTCTGCCGCCACGTCAGCACGCCCGAGCCGCCCGAGCTCGGGGCGGGACCACGACTTGGGGTCCGTCCGCGCCGCGACTTGGAAGGCCAGTTGGATTCGTTCTTCGCCGAACACCACGTCGAGCCCGCGGCGGCGCTCCGCCTGCGCGCCCTCGGCCTGCTCTACCACGACCACCACGATCCCGCCCACGACATCGTGCAGGATCTCACCGACCGTGACGGTGCCCTGATCCACGCCATCCTGCACCGGCGCGAACCGGATTACTGGAACGCCAAGTATTGGTTTCGGCGCACCGATGCGCACCCGATTTACCTGATGCTGGGTCACCGGCTCAACACCTTGACCGGTGGACCGGAAGCGGCCGAGTGGGCGCGCCAACTGGTTTTGCCGGGTTCGTTTGATCCCTTTGCGTTCGTCGATCTCTGCGAACAGGTCGCCCGCCAACCCCTGGATGATCCGCACGTCGCTTGGCTGCGTCGCGTGCAGCACGCCGAGTTCGAGGCGGTCGCCCACCACCTGCTCCCCGCGTGAACGACACCCAGACGGTGCTCGCCGCGGTCCTGCCGGTCTTCTGCCTCGCCGCGATCGGGGCCGGGTTGCGCAAGGTCGAATGGCTCACCGAAGAGGCGGACGCCAGCTTGATGCGGGTCGTGGTCAACGTGCTCACGCCGGCGCTGATCCTCGACAAGGTCCTCGGCAACACCGCGCTACGCCGCCCCGAAAACCTCTTTCTGCCCCCGATCTTGGGCTTCGTCGGCGTGTTGCTCGGCGTCTGGATCGCGTGGTTGGTGCGCCGGCACGCCGCACCGGGCGCGGACGTCATCCAACGCACCTTCGCCTCGGCGACCGGCATCCAAAACTACGGTTACGTGCCGCTCCCGCTCATTCTGGAACTGTTCCCCGGGGATACCGCCGGCGTGCTGTTCGTCCATAACCTTGGGGTGGATGTCGCCCTCTGGACGGTCTGCCTGATCGCCCTCGGGCACGGCGGCGCGCGCGAATGGCGCAAGCTCCTGAATCCGCCCCTGCTCTCCATCGTCGCCGCGCTGGGGTTAAACGCCTTGGGCGCGAACGACTGGTTGCCCGTGTTTGGCCGGCGAACGGCCCACATGCTGGGCGAATGCTGCTTCCCCCTCGCGCTCATTCTCATCGGGGCCACCATGGCGGATTCCCTGCGCGAATTACGCCAAGGTCTGGGCGTGCGGTTGAGCGTGTGGACCTGTGCCTTGCGCCTCGCCCTGATCCCCGCGCTGCTGTTGTTGATCGCCCACTTTGTGCCCGCCTCACGCGAACTCAAACAAGTGCTGGTAGTCGAAGCCGCCATGCCGGCGGCGGTCTTCCCGATCATGCTAGCCCGGCATTACGGCGGCGACCCGGCCACGGCCATCCGCATTGTGCTGGCCACGTCGATGGTCGGTTTCATCACCATTCCTTTTTGGCTGCGAATCGGGCTCCAAGCGGTGGGCTTGTAAAATTCCCGCCGGCCAGTCAATGCGGGCGCACCACGCGGAAGAACGCGTTGGTGCCGGGCGCAAAATAATATGCAGCCTCCGGGAACTGGCCCGGCACTACCACTTGGCTCCACGGCCCGGCCGGCTGGGCCGCCAGCCCGACTTCATACGAGGTGCCCGCCGTCGCCGGCCAGGCCACCCGGAGAGCCTTCGCCTGCACGGTGAGCTCCGCGGCAAAGGGCACGTTGGCGGCGGTGGGCGGGCTGCCCTGCAACTGTTCCGCCGCGTTGTTCCAGCCATCCGCATCCGGGTCCTCGCGGGGGCCCCACCCGAGGTCGCCAAACCAATGCCGCTCCCAAGCATCGTCCAAACCGTCGGCGTCCGTGTCGGTCACCGGCACGCCGTCGAGCAGCAACTCCGCCTCCTCCAACGTCCCGACGGAACCCGCACCCAAACCAATGTCGGTCACGGCCAGCGTCCATGCCCCAACGCTGCTTTCGCCCAAATGGTGGGTGGAGGCGTAAGTCCACTCGGCCAACGGCGCCGACTCCACCGTGCCGGGCCGTTGCAACAGACTGACCGTGCCGGCGGGCGAACGCAGCGTGACCCGCAAATCGCCTTGGCGAGGGTGTTGCCAGCGGACCCGCAGACGGACGTGTTCCACCAGCAGGGCCTCGGGCACCCAAAACGTGCGGGTCGCCGACTCCAGCGCCAACTGCACCCGGACGCTCGCATTCGTGGCGACCCAAGCGCGCAAAGCCTTCCCGGCGTCGAAGCCGATGCCGGCGGCCGGCAGCGTGGTAAAATCCGTATCGAGCATCAGCACGCGCTCGTCGGTGCCGGTATCGTTGGCGAGCACGACCAACGCCGCCCCCGCCTCGGCCGCATTTTTTAGCTTTTGGGCAAAGGTGCCGCCGCCGCGCTCCAATAACGCCGCGCCCCCATTCAAGGGCGACAGCGGGGCGAGGTTGCCCAAACCCCGGTCCACGAGCGGAACTGCCGCGGTGGGCGCGTCCGGATACCGGCCGGTTCCGCCCGTGGCGGGCAGGCTGCGCAGGGCCTCGGGCACGCCTTCGCCCGTGATTAAGACCCGGAACCCTTGGTCGGGAATGGCCGTGCGGCTCAGGTCAGCATAGCGGTGCCGAACGGGCGCCGGCCGGTTACTCCAAGTCTGCGCCAGCCGCACCGCCGCGCCGGCGTTGACGACGCCGAAGCCGGTGTTGTGGCTGACTCCAAACCCGGCGCCATTCGTGACGGAGTCCGGGTCCGTGCGGTCCACCTGCCGCGCGGACAACGCCAACACCTGCTGCACATCCCGCCAGCCGAGCTGCGGATTCGCCGACAAGACCAGCGCCACCACGCCGGACACGATCGGGGCCGCCGCCGAGGTCCCAATGAAGCCATTCACGCCCGAAAGATAATCGGCCAACACCGGGTTCGCCGGATCGACGAACCGATTGTCGCCGTTCTTGCCCTGAGGATCCGTCGTGAACAACCCTTCGAAACCACTCGTGCTGTCGCCCCCGGGCGCCGCCACGAGCAGACACGCCCCCGGCGTGCTGTAACTGGCCACCCGCCCATCGGAGCGCACGGCCCCGACGGTGATGTGAAACAGATCATTGGCGTAGGCATCGAGATTCGAGTCACCCACACCCGCCAGAAAATTGTAGTCTTGGAAGCGCGTGTTGCCGGCCGACCGCACAAAAATCACGCCCCGGCCGCCGCGGCCCCGGGTGAGCGAATCCCTCACGGCAAGCGACTGCACCGCGGGCATTTCCAAGCAGAGAAAGTCCGAATTGCCCCACGAATGGTTCTGAATGCTCACCGTGTCGCGTTCATACGCAAACACTGACGCCAGGCCCGCGTCGTCCGGCATGGAGTCATCTGAATTGAACAACACCAACGCCGCCAAGCCCGCCGCCGGCGCCACGCCGCTCACGCCCAAGCCGTTGCCGCCCCGCGCCGCAATGGTGCCCGCGACCGCCGTGCCGTGGTAAAACGAGGTCCGCGGATGCGCCCCTGAGCTGGAGTCGGTGAAAAAATTGTGGCTCGGCCCGGTGAGGTTCGCCGCCAAGTCGGGATGCGTCAGGTCGAAGCCGTCGTCGCCGACTCCAATGACTACGCCTTCGCCGCGGGTGATCGCCCAGGCCCCGCGCGCATTCACCGTCGCCGCCGGAGCGAAAGCTCCGCTGAGCGGTTCCGGCGGATCCAAGTGCGCCTGCTGCGGGTAAAACGGGTCGTTCGGCGCCGCGGCATAAGCCCGATGCCGGCGGGCGGCGCCGCGGGCGGCCGGCCGGGCAAACTCGACCTCCGGCTGCGCGGCGAGCGTGGCGGCGGCTTGCAGGGCGGCACGCGGCGTCGGGAACCCGACCACCACGGTGCGCTCATCCACGAGCAAACGGGCGGAGTCACCGGCTTGCTGCAGAAAGGCGGTCGCGGCCGCCACTCCATGAAATCGCACGACCAACCGACGGCCAAATTCCACCGGCCGACCGCCGTCCCGGGATTGCGCCCGCAGCCAGTCGCCGGATTCGGCCAGGGCCGCCCGCGCCCCGACCGGCGGCGACGGCACTTCGTAGGTGCGCCACCGCGGTTCGCGCAACCACACCGGGTCTGCCAGGACCACGGTGGTCAGGAGCAACGCCCAAGCAAGGCGGGACGAAAGGACGAACACACCGCGAAGTTAACCAGCCAAACTGAAATGTCATGCCGGAGCCGCCGGCCGTGGCCGCGCCGGTCGCTCAGACCTTCGGCTTGAGCTGCGGGAACAGGATCACGTCGCGGATGCTTTCCTGGCCGAGGAGCATCATGCACAGGCGGTCAATGCCGATGCCGATGCCGTCCGCGGGGGGCATGCCGTGTTCGAGCGCCACGAGGAAGTCCTCGTCGAGCTTCTGCTGCTCGCCGCCGGCCTGGTGTTCGAGCACGTCGCGCTGGGCGATGGGATCGTTCTGCTCGGTGTAGCCGGGCGAAATCTCCTGGCCGTTGATGCAGCACTCGAAGACCTCGACGGTCGTCGGGTCGTCGGGCGAAAGCTTGGCGAGCGGCACGAGTTCCTTAGGCAGGTGCGTGACGAATGTGGGATTGATCAGGGTCGGCTCGATCAGCTTCTCGAACACGGCCCCGGTCACCTCGAAGTCCTCGTAGCCGGCCGCGATGTCGCCTCCGAGCTTGAGGTCTTCGACAGCGCGGCGACGGCGCTCGGCGGGCGTAACATCGAACCAATCGGCTCCGGCTTTCTCGCGGACGAGGTCTTTGTAACGAGCGCGTCGCCAAGGCGAGTTGAGGTTTATCGCTTGGTTGGAAAGTTCACTGTCGACGATGATTTCTGAACGCCTGAACGACTTCTCGAACTCTTGCCAAGCCTCCCAACTCGACATGGCTCCAGTGAATACCGCATCCAGCAAAGTAGACTTCTTAAAGCTGTTGATCTGCTCTAACGAAGCGCCGGCAATCTTGGCGGCGTTGTCAGACGTCAACGTGGTCCGAAGCAGCAACAGTTCCGAACGGTGCGCTAGAGCATTCGAACGAAGGGATTGAATGGCTTCCTGGCTTACCTGATTTGGAAGACGGCCATCTTCAATTGTCCTCTTGAGTTCGTCGAGGGCTTCAATAGCGCGGTCAATTGCTGAGGCGACCTGACCGGAAACCACTTTCCTAGAGACCGAAAGGCCACCAACAACCCGCTCCGCCACCCGCTTCACCAGCGACTCCACCGTCTCCATCATCGTCTCGTAGTCGCCGTAGGCCTGGTAGGCTTCGAGCATCGTGAACTCGGGGTTGTGCCGGCGCGACAGGCCCTCGTTGCGGAAGTTCTTCCCGATCTCGAACAGGCGGTCCACGCCGCCCACGAGCAGGCGCTTGTGGTAAAGCTCCAGCGCGATGCGCAGGTAGAAGTCGCAGCCGAGCGCGTTGTGCTTGGTGATGAAGGGCTGCGCCGCCGCGCCGCCGGGAATGGCCTGCATCACGGGCGTCTCGACCTCGACGTAGCCGCGTTCGTGGAAGAAGGCGCGGATCTCGCGGACGATGGCGGAACGCTTGAGGAAGACGTTCTTCACGTCGTCGTTGGCGATCAGGTCGAGGTAACGCTGGCGGTAGCGAATCTCGGTGTCGGCCAGCCCTTCCCACTTTGCCGGCGGCGGCCGCAGCGCCTTGCCGAGGATGGTGAACTTCTCGACCTTGAGGCTGGGTTCGCCCGCGCGGGTGACGAACAGCGTGCCCTCGACACCGATGAAGTCGGCCAGATCAAGGTGCTTGAAGATCTCGAACTGGTCGTCGCCGAGCGTCTGCTTCTGGGCGTAAAGCTGGATGCGGCCAGAGACGTCCTTGAGGTCGAGGAACTGGCTCTTGCCCATGTCGCGGTGGGCGGTGATGCGGCCGGCGAGCTGCACGCGAGTGCCCTCGGGCAGGCCGACGGCGGTGGCCGGGTCGGTTTGTTTTGCGTCGAACCAGGCCTTGAGGCCGGCGCGGGCCTCGTCACACCCGCGGTCGGGCGTGAACTTGTTCATGAAGGGGTTGATGCCCTTCGCTTGGAGGGCTTCCAGCTTCTCGCGGCGCTGCTTGATCAGTGAATTTTCGTCGTCCATGTGCGTGTGTTCCCCGGGAGGGCGGACTTTCCAGTTCGCCTAGCGGGTTGGAAAACCCGCAGCCCTGACGCGGGACGCGGAGTGAAGCATGTCGCCGGGCGCTGCCGCAAGCCGGGGGAGTGAGGGTGCCCCCTTTTTAGGCTGCGCCCCGCCGAAGGTTTCCCGGGTGCGGCCAAGTCACCCGCGCCGAGTCGGAGACCAGCGCTCGCCTACTCCACCGAGGTGATTTCGGCCCAACGTTCCAGCGCGGTCATGATCGCCGAGGTGCGGTTTTCCACCCCGAGTTTGCCGAAGATGTGTTCGAGGTGCTTTTTCACCGTGGCGTGGGCCAAGCCCAAGATGATGGCGATGTCGGCGTTCCCCTTCCCCTCGATCAACCAGAACAGGACTTCGTTTTGGCGGTCCGTCAGGCCAAGCCGGGCCAGGTCGGCGGGCTGCGTGGGCCGGCGGGTGCCGGACTGGGCGGCGGCGAGGGCCTGTTGGCGCCGAGCTAGGCGCATTCGGATGGCCCCCAGCAGGTCGTCCACTTTCACCGGCTTGGTCAGGTAATCGTCGGCCCCGAGGTTCATGCCGGCGCGGACTTCGTCGCGTTCGCCCCGGGCGGTGAGAAAGATAAAAGGAACGGGCGCGAGCCGAGGCACGGCGCGGAGCCGGCGGAGCACTTCGATACCGTCGAGGTCCGGCATCATGAGGTCGCAGAGTATCAGGTCGGGAAGCTCGGCGTGGGCGAGGGCGAGGCCTTCCTGTCCACCCGGCGCGCCGAGCACGGAAAAGCCCTCGGCCCGCAGAATGGTGACGAGATTCCGCAGCATCTGGGGTTCGTCCTCAATGACGAGGAGACGGTGGGCGGGGGGCAGGTTCATGGAATTCCTTCATAGAGCGGCACGCGCACGGTGACGGTGGTGCCCTGATTTTCAGTGCTCTCGAGTTCGATGGTGCCCCGGTGGAGGTCGAGGCAGTGCCGAATGACGACGAGGCCCAGCCCGGTGCCGGGGAGGTGGCGGACGTTTTCGCCCCGCTGAAAGGCGGTGAAGAGACGTTCACGACTGGCGGCGGGAATGCCGAGGCCGCGGTCGGCCACGCCGAAGACGGCCACGCCGCCCTCGTGCCGGATGCTGAATTCCACGGTGCGCCCGGGCGGCGAATACTTCACCGCGTTGGAGAGCAGGTTGGAGACGACGTGGGCGAGGAGATCCACGTCGCCACGGGCCAACCGGGGTAGTTCACCCACCGAGACTCGGATCGGACAGCGGTGCTCGGTGGCCAGCGACAATTCCTCCGCCCACCGCTGGCAACGCTCAGCCAGATCAAAGTCAGTCGGGCGAAACTCCAGTCGCCCCGCTTCGACTCGGCCGAACACCAGCACCTCCTCCATCAGCACAGCCATCCGCCAAGCGTGGGTCTGGATGGCGCGCAGATGTTCCTGCCGTTCGGACTCCGACAGGCGGGCGAAGTAGCGTTCCAGAATCTCGGCGGAGGAATGAATGATCCCGATGGGCGTGCGAAACTCGTGGGAGACCAGCGAGACAAAGGAACTTTTTAACCGGCTGAGTTCGCGTTCGCGCGCCAGTGAACGGATGAGTTCCTCCTCGGCCTGTTTGCGTTCGGTGATGACCACGCTGAGCGCCAAGATGTGCGGCTCGCCCTCCACGTCGATCTTCTCGGCCGCAATGATGACGGTGTCGAGGCGCCCCGACTTGGCGCGCAGGGTCACTTCCAACGGCAGCACCCGACCCTCCATCCGGAGCCGCCGATAGAATTCGTCCCGCTGGGTTTCATCCGCCCAGATGCAGAGTTCGCTCGTGGTCCGGCCGATGACTTCCGCGCGGGTGAAGCCGGAATAATCGAGCAACGCTTGGTTAACCTCGACGAACCGTTGGTCCACTGCCCGAACAATCGAGACGTTGGAAGGCATGGCCGAGAACGCCTTGCTGAAGCGCTCCTCCGATTCCCGCAGCCGCTGGGTGCGGGCACCGAGTTGTTCCTCGGCCCGCTTGCGGTCGATCGCAAGCGCCGTCTGGCCGGCGACAAAGCTCAGGATGCGTTTCTCCTCTTCGCCGAACGCCTCAGCGTTGGCGGCATCCTGCACGGCCATAACGCCAAAGGTCCGCCCCTCCACCGTCAGCGGCACCCCGAGCCAGATCGCCGCTGGGTGGCCGGACTGGTGGTATTCGCCGGCGTCCTTGAGCCGCTGGATGTCGGCGAGCCCAACCAACGCGGCGCGGCCGGTCCGCAGCACGTATTCCGTCATGCCGCGCCGGCCGGTGCGGGGCGGCGGCGGCGGATCGGCGCGGTCCCGGTGATACGGGAAATTTACCATCCCGGTGGCCGCATCTTGCAGGGCCAGATAGAAATTCTCCGCCGGCATCAGCGTGCCGATGACGGCGTGAATCCGGGCGTAAAGGCTGGGCAGATCCACCGCGGCGTGGACGGCTTCCGAGATTTCAAACAACGCCCGCTGCACCTGTTCTGCCCGGCGACGTTCCCCGATTTCGCGTTTAAGCTGCTCATTCGTCTGCACCATTTCCACGGTGCGCGCGGCGATGCGGCGTTCGAGCTGCTGGTTCACATCCCGCAGGCTCACCTCCGCCCGGGCCCGCACCAGCTTGGTCGCGCAAATGGCGGCGATGGACGAAAGAATCGTGAGGTGTTCGGCGGTGAAGAAGCCGGCCTGCGGGTGTTCGGAGTCGATCACGCCCAGCACCTGCCCATCGGCGATGATCGGCACGGCGATTTCGGCGAGGCGCCGTTCGTCGTCCACGATGTAGCGGGGCTCCAGCCGAGTGTCCGTGATCAGGGCGGGCAGGCCACTTTGGGCAACCCCGCCCACCACGCCTTGGCCAAGGGGGATTTCGATCCGGTTCAAAATCTCCCGGGCGCGGGGATTTTTCGGTCCGAACGCCGCCCGCTGGACCAACACCCCGCGCGCCCCGGCCACAAGGTAAATCACGCAGTCCACGAACCCGAGCAAGTCCACGCACTGACGGGTGATCTGCCAAAGGACTTCGTCCTCATCGTGCAGCGGCGACAGCGAACCAGCGAATTCGTTGAGGCGACGGTGCAATTCCGCCGTCCGAGCTAGGCTCGCAAACGCCACGGTTTGTTCGGTGATGTCGTGAATGTTCACCACGACCCCTTCCACGCCGGGAACGTGCAGGCAATTGGTCCCCACGGCCTCGACCCACCGGAGGTCGCCGCCGGGCAGCACGAGCCGGTAATTGCTCACTTGGCAGGAGTGCCCGGGGGCCTGCAACACCGCTGCGTGCGCCCCCAGCATCCGCGGGCGGTCGTCTGGATGCACCACGGCGGCGAACCCCGTCTCCATGAACGAGGCCGACGCCTGATTGCCCCCCAACATCCGCTGCGCCGCCGGCGTCAAATACGTCACGTTGCCGGCCGCATTCAGGATCACCGTGGCGTCAAAGGAATTTTCCAACAGAGCCCGCCCGCGCTGCTCGGAAGCCACCGCCCTTGGCCGCCGACGGCGTTGCATCCAAAACCCCAAGCCCGCCCCTAAACCCACCCCAAAAGCCGCCGCCCCCACCTGAGTCCAAGGGCCGGATTCGTCCCCCGACGGCGCCACCGTGGTCACCGGCTGGGCCGCTGCGGCCACTGCCGACAGCCCCGACGACTCCTGCGCCTGCCCCGCCCAACCCAGGGTCCAGACTAGCCAAACCAACCCCGCGCCCCCCCGCAATCCGCGGGGCACACGCATAAGACGCACGGCGGAACCGGTGGTGAGCGGATGGTAGACGGCGAGTTTCAAACGTGGCGAAAGGAAGCCCTACGCGAGCGGAACCTCGGCGTCGATACGGCGAAAGACGTATTCGGGGCGGCGCCCGACGTCACCCATCGACGGGACTTCCAGGCCGCCACCACCGGCGTTAGCGTCACGCCATGAAATTCCCCCTCCTGCTCCTGCTCGGCGTTTTGACGGTTTGCGCCCCCTCGCTGGCCGCCGGCCCCCTTGCATTCCGCGCCCGCGCCCGGGTTCAAGTCCCGGGCCAGACCAACACCTGGCAGGTGCGGGAAAGCCAATTGTCTTGGGCCGCCCCGAAGACCGCCGTCGTCGTCTGCGACATGTGGGACAAACACCACTGTCCCGACGCCACCGCGCGGGTCGGTGAAATGGCGCCGCGCATGAACGAAGTGCTGAAGGCGGCCCGCAAACAGGGCGCGCTCATCATCCACTGCCCGAGCGATACGCTGGATTTTTACAAAGATCATCCGGGCCGCAAGCTCGCCCAAGCCGCGCCCAAAGTGGTCACCACGATCCCGCTCGAAGGCTGGTGCTCCCTCAAGCCAGACCGGGAAGCCCCACTGCCGATTGATGACTCCGACGGCGGCTGCGATGGCTGTCCCGATTGCCCGAGTTACAAGGCGTGGAGCCGGCAGCATCCCGCGCTGGAGATCATGGACGGCGACGCGATTACCGATTCCGCCGAGGCCTATTACCTCATGCGCCAGCGCGGCATCACCAACGTCATCGTCATGGGCGTGCACATCAACATGTGCGTCCTCGGCCGGCCGTTCTCGATCCGCCAGCTAGTCCGGCAGGGCCAAAACGTCGTGTTGATGCGCGACCTGACCGACTCGATGTATAACCACCGCAAGGCCCCGTTCGTCTCCCACTTCCGCGGCACCGAACTCGTCGTCGAGCACATCGAGAAGTATTGGTGCCCCAGCATCACCAGCGCGGACCTCCTCGGCGGCGACGCGTTCCGCTTCCAAGGCCACACCCAGAAGGAAGTCTGCTTCATCCTCGGCGAAAACGAATACCAGACCGGAGAAACACTCCCGGCGTTTGCCCAACAGGAACTCGCCTGGCGCGGCTACACGCTGTCCTTCGTCACGGCCTCGACCCGGACGGACGACTTCAACTTTCGGAACTGGGAAGCGATTTCCCGCGCCGACACCCTCGTGATCAGCACCCGCCGCCGCGCCACGCCCAAGCCGATGATGGACGCCCTCCGCGCCCATGTCGCGGCCGGCAAAGCGGTCGTCGGCCTGCGCACGGCCAGCCATGCGTTTGAATTGCGCGACCAGCAAAACCCTGCGGACACAACGTGGGCGAACTTCGACACCGAGGTCCTCGGCGCCGACTATCAGGACCACTACGGCAAAGGCCCCGGCAAGGACACGCTCGTCCACCAAATCACGGAGACCGCCGGGCACCCCATCTTGAGTCAGGTGGACGCCACCTTCCGCTCACCCTCGCACCTCTACAAAAGCCGCACGCTGCTGAACACCGTCACCCCCCTGCTCCGCGGCCAGACCGAAGACGGCCGGTCTGAGGTCGAGCCGATTGCCTGGATCAACACCCGCGAAAACCGCCGCGTCTTCTACACCTCGCTCGGCGCGCCGGAGGACTTCGCCGAACCCAACTTCCGCCGCCTCCTGCTCAACGGCATCCTCTGGTCGCTCGACGAATACATCGCGCCCGGCACGCCCAAGCCCGTGGATTACAGCGGCGCTTGGCAGACGCTGAAGGTCCCCGGCACGTGGGACGACAACTCGCAGGGCAGGCTCGCCCAGTTCGACGGCTTCGCCTGGTATCGCTGCTGGGCGAAGATTCCCAACGATTGGCCCGCCGAAGCCCAGTTCGCCCTCGAACAGCTCGACGATGCCGGCGAGGTCTATTTCGACGGCCAGCGCCTTGGCGCCGTCGGCACACTGCCGCCGAACTACACCAGCGGACTCGGCCCGGAGAAAACCTTCGCCGTGAAAGTCACGCCCGGCGCCTCGCACTTCGTCGCCGTGCGCGTCTTCGACCACGGCGGCCGCGGCGGCTTCAAAGGCCGCGCCCCGGAACTCAGCGCGAATGGCCAGGCACTCCGGCTGGATGGGGAATGGCAATTCCGCACGGGGGACAATCTGGCGTGGGCTTCGCCAACTGAAGGCGCGCTTGGCAAACGCTGATCGATGGCTTCGAATCCACTCAACCCGTTTGTGCCCTTGCTTCGGATTGGTGGATAGCCGGCGAGCGACATGAGCCGTCGGCTTGATTGTTGAGGTTGAGTTCGAAGTCCAAAGGTGACTGATAGGATAGTCTAGGGCGCTGTGGAACCGCCCCCGGTTGTAAAAGACTTCGAGCCATTCGAAGAGGGCGGTCTGGGACTCGTCCCGTGTCCGGACACCGACGGCCCCTATTCAACTCGAGGTGGCGATTTACGACCCACCGCTCGGCGCCAAACGGCGACGCCCAACAGTCCGGCGGCGGAAACGATCACCGCAGTCTCGGGTTCAGGAACCGGAGTCAGCGTCGCCCCGACGGGACCGTCCACTTGCCACTCTATGTCACCCAACTCGTCTATGAATTCTACCCTCATATAGGGACTTGTGACAATCGTGTAGGTCTGGCCAGCCGTCAGGTTGATCGCCAGCCCCGATCCTTGCCAATCAAAATCGTCATCCCCCGTCAACCATCCAATAGAGAGGTCGGAAGTGTTGAAGGATGCTGAGTAAATACCTACGACCGTGTCGCCGATCCCAGCGCCAGTGTCTTTGAACGAGTAGGAACCGGTCGCGGACACTGTGAACGTCGTGAAGTCAAACCGTCGTGTTTCCCCGCCTAACGAGCTGTTGCTATAGACATTCCATCCGGTGGTTGGCGACCCTGCGGTGATGGTATGGGTCTCCGAATAGATTACTGCGGCTGAAGCCTTGGCGAGCAAGGTAAACGAGAAGGCCAGTGAGAGCTGTTTCGATAACATAGGCGAAGGTAGAATCGCCATAGGCCGAACACTTGGAGAGTAACCAAATGTGGTTACATTCGTCATGGAAAAGCAGTGAAAACTACCGCTCTCGTTTCGCGGCGGGCGCAAACCGTCAACGGATTGCTTGAGGTCACCAAGCGCAATGGTAGCACCGGTTGGGTCCAAGGCATCGAAATCAACGGCCGTGCCGCCCTCGGCTTTGACCTCAGCCTCAATGGCAGACTGGCTTGGCAGGATTTCCGCCAGTTCCCGTTGATTCAGCCGTCGTTCGCCTCGGCGCTGCCGTAGCAAATCACCAAGGGATTTCCCCTCCGTCGGGTAGGCTTTCCGAAGTTGCTTCCGCCCATTATGAGGGGTTCTTTGGCCATGGATCGACCAGCTGACCAATACCCAACAGTGCTAACGGGCTGCTGGCTGGTGCGTAGCCTTGGGCTGGCTCGGAAGGCGCAAGTGGGCAACAATCCAAGCAAATGGGAAATCAACTGGGTAACATTTGCGCCCTGAGGGCGACAATTAGTGCAGTTCTGCTCGGCTTCTCGGCGTTCGCGGCCGAACCGAACCTCAAAACCAACCTTGCCGTCACCTCACCCCTTCCCCACGGCCCCGGCCTCGCCGCGAAGTTCCCCGGCGACGTAGGGCTGCGAAACGACCCGCAGGTGATCTTTGCCGACAACTTCGAGGCGGGCGGCTTGGGCGAAGGTTGGGACGAAGTCGGGAACCAGGGCGGCAAGGTGCTGTCGCTGGCCAGTCCCGGCGCGGACCGCGAGTTGGGCCAGCGGGCGCTGCGCGTCGAGGCGCATCTCGGGCAGGATACCGGCGGCGGACTCACGCAGTGGTTCGAGTCGGCGGACACGGTGTTCGTGCGCTTCTACGTGAAGTTCGCCCCCGACTGCGACTACCTGCATCATTTCGCCACGCTGCGGGCGAACAAGGGCCTGAAGGGCGGCGACCGCTGGAGCGGCTTCGGCGGGGCCGGTCTGAAGCCCGAGGGCGGCGAACGCTTCTCGACCGCGCTGGAGCCGTGGGGTGACTGGGGCCGCAATCCACCGCCGGGCCGGTGGAACTTCTACAGCTATTGGCACGAGATGACCGCGTCGCCCGACGGCAAGTTCTGGGGCAATTCCTTCGCCGTGCCCGCCGCGCCGGTCATCCCGCGGGACCGCTGGATCTGTGCGGAGTTCATGCTCAAGCACAACACACCCGGCCAGCCCGACGGCGAACAGGCGTTCTGGATCGACGGCGTCCTGCAAGGCCATTGGAAGGGCTTCAACTGGCGGAAGACCGCGGCGCTGAAGGCCAACGCGCTGACCTTGGAAAGCTACTTCACCGACCGCTGGACGAAACACGCCACCAACGTCGTCTGGTTCGATAATGTGGTGATTGCGCGGAGCTACGTCGGGCCATCCGCCCACTAGCTTGGGCTCTCGTCGATCGGCTTGGCCGATGAATTCCCCCATCTCGCCCCTTGGCGAGGCGAGACCGAGCGACCCATGCTGGCGAAAGCAATTCCCGCCATGAAGCACCCGTTCGTCTTCTTCGCTGCGTCCCTGCTGGTTCCGCTCATGCTCTTGGGCCAAACCACCGGACCAGCCCTTTCCCCGGAGGCCGCCGCGGCCCCCGTCTTCTCGAAGGTGACCGGGCTGGAAGCACCGACCGCCGCCAAACCCGCCGAACAGTTGGGCCCACTTTCGCCCCCGGAGGCGGCGAAGTCGTTTCATGTCGCCGACGACCTCGTGTTCGAGCAGGTGCTCGCCGAACCCATCGTCGCGCAGCCGGTGTTTCTTACCTTCGACGAACGCGGCCGGATGTGGGTCGTGCAATACCGGCAGTATCCAAACCCAGCCGGAGTGAAGATGGTGAGCCGCGATAATTTTTGGCGCGCCGTCTATGACCAGGTGCCGCCCCCGCCGCCGCATCACTTCAAGGGCGCGGACACGATCACGATCCACGAGGACACGGACGGCGACGGGACGTTCGATACGCACAAGACCTTCCTCGACGGCTTGAACATCGCCACCAGCGTCGCTTTCGGCCGCGGCGGCGTGTTCGTGCTGAATCCGCCCTACCTGCTCTTCTATCCGGACAAGAATCGCGACGACGTGCCCGACGGCGATCCGCAGGTGCTGCTCTCCGGCTTCGGCTTGGAAGACACCCACAGCATCGCCAACTCGCTGCGCTGGGGCCCCGACGGCTGGCTCTACGGCTGCCAAGGCTCGACGGTGACGGGAAACATCCTCGTGTATGGCGCGGACGGAAAGGTGTTGGAGGAAGTTGAAGTAGGTTCCGAAAGTGAGAAGGACGCCCGCCCTCTCCCCCGCGGAGAGGGAGCCGCGAAACCGGCCGCGGACAACTTCACAGCCGCCGCGCAACAGGACAGCGCGGCGGCCACTCCAGCGAATGCCTCCGCTGAATCGAAGCCCAGCAACGCCAGTTCAACGACCGGAGTCGCTACCTTCCCCCGCTCCCCGGGGGAGAGGGCTGGGGTGAGGGCGGGCAACCCACCATCTTCATCCAGCATCCAGACCCCAGCATCCAGCAACGGGTCCAGTCAGAGCCTCCTCACATCGGCTCCTACGAAGAAACTCCGCCGCCCGATGCGCCCCATCTATTCCCAGGGGCAGAACATCTGGCGCTACCACCCGGAGAAGCGGATCTACGAAGTCTTCAGCGAAGGCGGCGGCAATGCCTTCGGCCTGGAGATCGACTCCGCCGGACGCATCTTCAGCGGGCACAACGGCGGTAACACGCGCGGCTTCCACTACGTCCAGGGCGCTTATCTCCAGAAGGGCTTCGACAAGCACGGCCCGCTCTCGAATCCGTATGCCTTCGGTTATTTCCCACAGATGCCGCACCCCGACGTGGACCGCTTCACGCACAACTTCGTCCTCTACGACAGCGGCGCGCTCGGCGAACGCTACCAGGGCAAGCTCTTCGGCGTGGAACCGCTCCAGGGCCGCATCGTCCTGAGCGAACTCACGCCCGACGGCTCGACCTTCCGCACGCGCGACCTCGGATATCCGGTGACGAGCGACGACAAATGGTTCCGCCCCGTGGACATCAAGCTCGGCCCCGACGGCGCGCTCTACGTGTGCGACTGGTATGACCGCCAGGTGAACCACTACCGCAACCACGAAGGCCAGATGGACGCGAGCAACGGACGGATTTACCGGCTGCGGGCGAAGGACTGGTCTCCAAAACGCGCTACCGACTTGTCGCGAGCGACTTCCCGAGGAATGTCCCATTTGCTCCAAAATCCGAACCGTCATATCCGGCAAACGGCACAAAGGTTGATCGCGGAAAACCGAACGCTCGCCCGCGACTCTGATGACCTAATTGGTGCAGCATCTTCTCAGGCAGCCTTGGAATGGCTGTGGGTCCAACACTCGGTCGGCCGCCTGCCGCGACAGGGGCAAGGCATTCCAACACCGGCTTATGCTATTCAGATTGTTGGACAGTTCCTGAACCATGCGAACCCCTTCGTGCGTGCCTGGACCGTGCGCCTATTGGGTGATGATCGGTTGGTATATCCAAAACTTGTTCCCAAACTATCGGACTTGGCCGCCACCGAACCCAACCTCGAAGTCCGCGCCCAACTTGCCTGCACTGCCAAGCGCCTGCCCGCCGCCGACGCCCTGCCCATCGTCCGCAACCTGCTGGCGCATGACGGTGACGCCGCCGACCCGCGCCAACCGCTCCTGCTCTGGTGGGCCATCGAGGACAAATGCGCCACCGACCGCGACGCCGTGCTCGCCCTCTTCGCCGACCGCGAACTGTGGCGCGCGCCGCTCGTCCAGCAGCACCTCCTGTCGCGTCTGATGCGCCGCTTCGCCGCCACGGGCAAACGCGACGACCTGCTCACCTGCGCCACACTCTTTGCCCGGTCGCCGGGACCCGACCAAACCGCCCAGCTCACGCGCGGCTTCGAGGAAGCCTATCAGGGCCGCCCGATGATTGGGTTGCCCGAGGAACTGCTTTCCGCCATGGAACGCGCCGGCGGCGAGTCCGTGCTCATCGGCGCCCGGCGCAGAAAACCCGCCGCCGTCGAACAGGCTCTCGCCCTGATCGCCGATCCCAAAGCCGACGCTTCGAAGCGCCTCCAGCTCGTCCAAGTGCTCGGCGAAACCAAGCAGGCCAGCGCCGTGCCCGCGCTGCTCGCCGTCACCCGCGACGCGAAGCAGGCCGATCTGCGCAAAGCCGCGCTCGGCG
This sequence comes from uncultured Verrucomicrobiota bacterium, assembly GCA_903821635.1. GTDB lineage: Bacteria > Verrucomicrobiota > Verrucomicrobiia > Limisphaerales > UBA9464 > CAIWAH01. Next base: position 32,235 of record CAIJLV010000010.1, read on the forward strand.
CGCTTCAGGCTTACGATTCGCCCGCCATCGCCGGCGAAGTCCTGACGCAATTGGCGAGCTATCCGAACGACGTCCGCACCGCCGCCTTCGGCCTGCTCGCCAGCCGGGCGAACTGGGCTTTGGCGCTGTTACAGGCCGTCGATGCGGGGCGTTTGGAACAGGCAGCCGTGCCGAATGATGTGGTGCGCCGAATCAAGGCGCTCGCCGAAGTGGGACCGGCTTCCAGCCTGTCTCCGGGGCTTCCAGCCCCAAACAAGGCCGCTCACTGGCAAGAGGCCCGTAGCGGCAGGCTGGAAGCCCGCCCCACTATGGCGGCACTGCTCACCAAGCACTGGCCCAATCTGCGGGAAGCCACCTCCGCCGAGTTGGAACAGGAAATCACCCGCCTCGCCGAGGTCATCAACCTCACGACCGGCTCGCCCTACGTCGGCAAAAAGCTGTTTCTGGAAAACTGCGGTGCCTGCCACAAACTCTTCAACACGGGGGGCAACGTCGGTCCGGACCTGACCGTTTACCAACGCAACGACCTGCCCAATCTGCTGCTCAACGTCGTCAATCCCAACGCCGAGATCCGCGAAGGCTACGAAAGCGTCACCGTCGAGACCCAGGACGGCCGCTCCTTGACCGGCTTTCGCGCCGATCAGGATTCCCAAGTGCTCGTCCTGCGCACGCCCGACGGCCAAACCCTTCCCCTGCCCCGCGCCGAAATCGCGTCTGTGGAAGCCGCGGGCGGCTCGCTGATGCCCGAGGGACTGCTCGCCAACCTGAGCGACCAACAAGTGCGGGATCTCTTCGCCTACCTGCGGAGCACGCAGCCGCTGAATGACGGCAACTGAAGGGCGATTAGCTTCGGCCGGGGGGAGGGCCAACCGGTGCCCTGGCTTGATCGCGAGGTCAGGCACCGACAGGAATCCAAGCCCGATAGTTGACTCGCCCACGACCACCGTCTTCTTTGGTGAGGTCGGTCTAATCCAGAACCTCCCTATGAAATTCCCCCTCGTGTTTTCCGTGCTCCTCACCCTTGCCCTTTTGCCCGTCGGTTGCGGCAAAAAGGACTCCACCGAAGCGGCCGCCGCCGTGGACACCACCAAGACGGAGTCCGCCTTTGCCTCGGCGGAACCCACCATCAAGGCCGAATTCGAAAAAGTGATCACCGCGGTTAAAGGTGCCGATTGGCCCGCCGCCGGCAGCGCCGTGCAAAGCCTCGCTAGCAACGTGAAGTTGAGCGACGAGCAAAAATCGGCGCTCACCAGCCTGGCCGAGCAACTCAAGGCCAAGGCCGCCGCCGCCGCCGAGCAAGCCAAACAACAGGCGGCGAAACTCGCGGAAGACGCCAAAAAGGCCACGGGGCAAGCGGTTGAAGAAGCCGGCAAGCTAGCCGAAAAAGCCAAGGATGCGACGAGCAAGGCCGCGCAAGATGCCTCCAAGGCCGTCGGCGACCTATTGCCGAAGAAGTAAGCGGGCTCAGCCCAACTGTCGCAGAAGACTCAGCCGGGCCGGTTGGATGCCTTTGTAGGAGGCAATTCCTTCCGGCATGGTTTCCAGCAATTGGCGGAAGGCCGAATTCACCTCGGCATTCCGCAACACCTCCGACAACCGGTGCACGGTGAGGTGAATGAGGAACAGGAGCCCACCACTGTCGGGCAACGCGCAAAACGCCTGGTGCTCCACCCGCAGCCAGATTTCCGCCAGCGGCGTCGTCGCCGCCAGCCGTGGTTGGCCCCGCAGCGGGTGCAAATTTCGCGCCGGCACCGCGGCCAAACCCCAGTTCTCCCGCTCGAAGACCAGCCCCGCCGGTAGCTTGGCAAGAAAGTTCCGAATCCGGGGCCCGAGATCCTCATTCAGCGTCGGCACCGGCCCGTGAATCACGGCCACCGTTTGGCCGAGCTTTGCTTCCGGGGCCCACGCCGAGGGGAAACACACCGCCGAACCCACCATTTGAAACTCGTCGCTGGGCGCACGCTGCAGCAATACGAAATCAGGTTCCCACTGCGCCGCTAGGGAACGGAGGCGAGCGCTTCCCGTCCCTAGGCAGGTGGACCGAAATGCGGCGGGGAACAGGCCCAACGTTTCGGCCAACAAGGGCTCGGCCGAGTCCTGCCAACCGACCACCGGCACCGCCGTTTGGGCTAGCCACTGGCGGCGTTCCTTCAGGATGGGCGAGTCCGGCGAGGGCGGCGCAAACCAACGGCGATCCCCCCGCCGAACGCCAAACTCGAAGCGGTAACGGTCGCCGCGAAACAAGCGCGCGAAGAATTCAGGGGCCGAGGAAACCACGGTTCACGCCCGGTCAGGCCGGCTGCCCCGGGATGGGGTGAGCCAGCACCTTGTTCGTCTGTTCGGTGCGGAATTGTTCGTAGGCCGCTCGAAACTGCGGATGTTTATTGCCCAGAATAGCCACGGCCAACAGCGCGGCATTGATCGCGCCGGCCTTGCCGATCGCAAGCGTGCCCACCGGAATTCCGCCCGGCATCTGCACGATGCTCAGCAACGAGTCCAAGCCGTTGAGGGCCTTGGATTGCACCGGCACCCCGAGCACGGGCAACACCGTCTTGCTCGCGCACATACCCGGCAAATGCGCCGCCCCGCCGGCGCCCGCAATGATCACTTCGATGCCCCGCCCCGCCGCCGCCGCCGCAAATTCAAAGAGCAAATCCGGCGTGCGGTGCGCCGACACCACGGAGGCCTCGTGCGGCACCCCGAGGGCGGTGAGCTGTTGGGCGGCGTGCTGCATCGTTTCCCAGTCGGACTGGGACCCCATGATGAGGGCGACGAGGGGCTGATTCATGACCGGCCGAGTGAAGTCGGCGGCGCCCCCGGGTCAAAGTTCAAAATCTTCCGGAGCGAGTTTTTTGTCGGGTGCCAGAGGGCCGGGTGCGCCCGGGGGCAGCGGCCTCTTCACTGTCTGGGCGGACCTGGTTTTGAACTTTGAACTTTGCCGGCCAACCTCTGAACCTGTCGGCGTGCATCTGGCTCATCTCCGGCTCCGCGACTTCCGCAATTACGCGCGGCTGGATGCAGCGTTTACCCCCGGCTTCCAAGTCCTGCTGGGGGATAACGCCCAGGGGAAAACCAACATCCTCGAAGCCATCTATCTGCTGGCCACGCTGCGGTCCTTTCGCGGCGTGGGCGGCGCGCACTTGGTGCGCCACGACGCCAAGGGCTACTTCGTCGGCGCCACCGTCGTCGGGCGCACCACCAGCGAGATCAAAGCCTACTGGTCGAGCAAGGAACGAAAACTCAGCCTTAACGGCACCCCCGTGAAGCGCCTGGCGGATTACCTGGGGACCCTGCGAGCCGTGATCTTTTGCACCGAGGATCTGCAACTGGTGAAGGGGACTTCCCGGGTGCGCCGCCGGTTTCTCGACCTGTTGCTCTCCCAGACCCAGCCGGGTTACCTGCCCTTGCTCCTGCGCTACACCCAAGCCTTGCGCAATCGCAACGCCCTGCTGAAACACTCGCAACCGGACGCGGACGAACTGGAGGGCTTTACCGCCCAATTGGTGACGCTCGGCGAAGAGTTGATGGCTGCCCGTCGGGCCTTTACACCCAAGCTTTCGCCGCTCGTTCGGTTGGCTTTTCGCCGCATCGCCGCCGACGCGGACGAACTGCTGCTCGAATACCAACCCAGCGTCACCGGCGACTTCACCGTGGCGCTGGCCAACAATCGGGCGCGGGAACGGGCCATGCGCACCACCGTGGTCGGGCCTCACCGCGATGAACTAGGCTTCGTAGTGAACGGCCAAGCCGCCGCGCTTTTCACCAGCGAGGGGCAAAAGCGAACCCTGGCCCTCGCCCTCAAGATGGCCCAGGCGGAATACCTCACCGGGATTCACGGCAGCCCTCCCATCCTGCTCATCGATGACGTTATGGGGGAACTCGACGCCCGCCGGCGGGCGGGGTTGCTGCCGTTGTTAAACCAAGCCCACCGCACGGGGGGACAGGTATTCATGACCTGCACAGCGGAGCATTGGCCGGCAGAGTTAGGCCGCGACTGCGTCCGCTGGCACGTCAACGCGGGCACCTTGGCGCCGGCCTGAGGGCGAGCCCCGACTGGGCCGACCTCACGGTGGGATCAAGCCGCGCACGCGATAGAAGCGGGTCGCCACGTCCGCGTTTACCTCGGTGAAGGTTTCGTTGGGGCGGTTGGTGCTGACGCTGGTCCAACTGACAAGGTTGGTGGAAACCTCGACCACGAGACAATTTCCCAATGGATCCACGACCTTGAACTGCAACTTGCCGTCCACGATGCCCAAGTTCGAGGGCTGGGGCGGCGGAGTCGGGAGCGCGAAGGTCGCATTGGCCCGATGGGTGGGATCTCGGCTGAACATGGGCCACCCGGTGGCCGGCGGTGGGCCCGAGGCGGCCACCGCCACCAATTTGCCCCAGGCACCCACCAGCAACCGCCCCGCGGAATCAAGGGCGGGGGAGGAGGAACCGTTGCCCCCGATTTCAACACTCCACAGTTCCCGTCCCGAGGGCGCCCAAGCGCGTAACTTCGAGTAGGAATCCACGAAATGCAGCGCGCCATCGGCCGAAAGTGCCGGGATCGAAATCCGGGGGGACTGCGTGTTGAGGGCCCAGTTGGTTTTGCCGTCCGGCCGCACCGACCACAGGACCTGATTCAAGTTGGCCACGTAAATGGTTCCATTCGGGGCGATCACCGGATCCCTGAGGCTAGCCCCGGTCTTGAGTTCCCATAGTTTACGGCCGTCCGGGCTCAACGCGTAGAGCATGCCGTCGTTGAAAAACGAGGCGGCGAGAATCGTGCCGTCCGCCGCAATGGCTGGCGTGGCCGAAAAAGGGCCGCGCGGGGATTCGAAACGCCATTTCTCGGTGCCATCCGGATTCAAGGCATAGAACACACCCGCCGTGCCGCCGGTAGCTAAGGGTTTGCCGGCGCCGACGTAAATCGTGCCGTCACTCGCGAGCGACGGAGTGGAGATCCCCGCCCCGGCTTCCGTTTCAAACCGCCAAGCTTGCGTGCCGTTGGTCCGGACGGCGAAGAGGGTGCCACTGTTCGCGGTGAAATAGGCCGTGCCGTCGGCTCCGAGGGACACCGCGGATTGGAGCGTGGAGCCAGCCTCAAAGCGCCACTTGACGCGGCCGGCCGGATCCACGGCGAGGAGTTGGTTGGTAGGATACGAGACGCACAAATAAAGGGTGCCATCCGGCGCCAACGTCGGGGAACACCGCGCCTGAGTGCCTAAGGGGAGAGTCCAATGGGGAGCCCCGTTCGTGGTAAAGGCATGGAGCACGCCATCATCGGAGCCAGAATCGGTAGCGAGATACACCGAACCGTCGGGGCCGACGGCGGGCGAACTGTAAGTATTGCCTCCGATCGTGGCCTCCCACAGCACCGTGCTGGGCGGGATGAAACCGTTGAGCACGTTCAAGCGAACCGGGGTAGTGCCGACGACGCCCTGCTCATTACTGACCACCAAGAAGTAGTCGCCGGTATCCGCCGGCAGCGCCTCCGCAATCACGAGCGTATCGGTCTGGGCGCCCGAGACGTTGCACTGGTCGCGCAATTCCCGGTCGTTTCTCCGCCACTGGTAGCGCAACGGCGGCGTGCCCACGACCGACGCCCGGAGCACCACGTTGGAACCGCTGGCGACATTGATGCCCTCGGGTTGGCGGGTCACGACCGGCGGTCCACCCGGGGGCAAAGCGCCGCCCCGATCGGCTTGGCGCCGAAACATCGGCCACGACGACGCCGCGGGTGGACCCGAACCGCGGAGTGCAGTCAGGTAGCCGTCACCGCTGCCGATGTAGACCGTGCCATCGGGTCCCACGAGCGGACTGCTTTCGAGGAAAACAGTGCCCGGGACAAACTCCCAAGCGACGTCGCCATTGGCTTTCACCGCCGCAAAACGCCCGCTTTCCGCGCCCAGATACGCCGTGCCATCCGCCGCCACGGCCGGGCCGCTATAGATGCGCCCACCGAGCGGATACGCCCACTTGAAGGCGCCTTGGGCCGAATAGGCCGCGAGCGAGAAGCCCTGCGGAACATAAATCGTGCCGTCGGCCCCCAGCGCCGGGGAACCCATTCCCAACCCGGGGTTCACCGACCAGCGCACCTTCCCATCGGGCTTCAACGCGTAGAGCTTCCCGTCCACACCTCCGAAGTAAATCGTGCCGTCGGCCCCAAGGGCCGGCGACGTATTCAGAAATTGCCCGGTGGTAAATTCCCACCGTTTGGTGCCGTCCGGCTTTAACGCGTAGAGCTTGTGGTCATTGGAACCGATGTAAACGGTGCCATCCGCCCCGAGTGCCGGGGAAGAAGACACGGTCCCGCCGGTCAGAAACGCCCACCGCACGGAACCGCTGGGATTCACGCAGTAAACGCGACCATCCACACAGCCGACGTAAATCGCGCCGTCGGGCCCCACCGCTGGGGAGGACGCGATCCGATCCTCGAGCCGGGTTTCCCAGCGAACCGAACCATCGCTCTGGTAGGCGTGGAGGAACGGGGTGCTGTCGCCGAAATACAGCGTGCCATCTTCGGCCAGTGCCACAGCGCTGACGATTTCGGTGACGACAGAAACATTCCAGCGAATGGATCCGTCCGGATTGACGGCCGCCAACCGATCCGGACTGCCCTTGCTGCTGACGTAAAGGGTTCCATCGGCCGCCAACGTCGGCGTGCCGCGCACCGCGTCGTTGAGTTTGGTGCGCCAAAGCACGGGGGCTGGCTCCGGTGCCGCTTTCACCAACCAAACAGCCGCAAGGAAGAGCAGTAATCGCGCGAAAACAGTCATAGGTTAAGAAACTAGAGCACCCTTACTGAAAAATAGTTCAAGCGGAATCGTCCCCTCAATGAAACTTCAGCGGGCGGGGAAAAATGCCTACTGCCCGAACTTCAAACCGACTTCAGTCCGGTCGCCTGTAACTGGAAGCCTTCCCGCCGGACGAGAGAACGTGGGACCGGGTTCAGGTCAACTTCCGACCCAGTAAGGCACTTTGAGGGAAGCCGTGGTGCCCACCCCGAGTTGGCTTATGACCGTGAGTTCGCCGCCGTGCAGGCGGGCGCAGTCACGCGCGATCGTGAGGCCAATGCCAGTGCCCCGAATCTTGCCGACGTTGCTTGCCCGGAAAAACGGTTGAAACAGTTTTTCCTGATCAGCCGCCGGAATGCCGCAACCCTGATCCCGTATTTGAAACCGCAGGCTCGATCCTGCCTCATTTTCGAGGCACAAGCTCAGCGTCACCTTCGCCGGAGCCGACGAATATTTCAGAGCGTTGATCAGTAGATTCAGCAAAGCGTGCCGGAGAATATTAGGGTCCAACAGTGCCAGCGTCGGCAAACCACTCCCGATTTCGATACTTACCCGGGACTGGCCTTCGCCCGCCTGTCGCTTTAGTTCCTCCAAGAAACCCAACAGATCAACAGGTATTGGGACACAATTAAATTTACCCGATTCGATCCGGCCGAGCAATAGCAGGTCGTCCATGAGTTCACTCATTCGGCGCGTGCTATCGAAGATGATTCCGAGATAACGAAAGGCCCGTCCGGCCGTCGCTTCCGGCAGGGCCTGCACGCAGTTGCCGAGCAAATCGTGGGCGTAAACGATGCTGGTGAGCGGCGTCCTAAACTCGTGCGAAGCCATCGTGATAAAGGAACTTTTTAGGGCGTTTAATTCACGTTCACGCGTCAGTGCCTCAGCCATTTGGCTTTCCACCCGTTTCGGCTCGGTCAGGTCAGTAATCACGGCAATTGTGCCAATAATCCGCCCGTTTTCGTGGCGAGGCACTCCGGTTATCATGACCGGGATTTTCACTCCGCCCGGCTGGACCAATTGGGTTTGGTAAGCCGAAGTGATTCCACGCGATTGCTCGGCCAAGACTTGGCGAAAAACCTCCTGTTGGTCTTCGGGCACCAACTCCGCCGGATTCATACCAATCAATGATTGCCGCGACCGCGCCACGACCGCGGCGAACGCTTCATTGACGAAACTGAAGGTTCCTTTTTCGTCGGTCACGGTGAGTCCCTGCCCCATGAGATGCATGACCTTTAGGGCAAAATCCCGCGAGCGCTGGAGCTCTAGTCGCGCTTGTTGGCGGACGATGAACTGGCCGATCTGATTACTGAGCAGGTCCAGCAAGCGCAGCATTTCGCCGGAGGGTTTTGGCAGGGCCACCCCGGCGAGGATAATCTTGCCCACCAACCGTCGGTCAGCTCGACAAGCGATCGCAACCGCGGACAACCCGTGAGACGGAACCGGTTCAGCCGTTGCCGCCTCGATAATGCGCGGCCACTCCTCCCCTTCACTCCAGTTCAGCCGGCCTTCCAAATCGGCAAAATAAGACTCCGTCGGCAGCCCCTCGCAGCGGTCGCCGCTGCTCCAGAATAAATACTCGACAGCCAGATCACCGAACGATTCAGCCAACCCGAAGCCGCCGAGTCTGGCCGCCACCGCGCCCCCAAAAAGGCTCAGCACCGAGGAAATCCCCTGCGCCAACGTTTCGGCTTCACCGAGCGCAGTGGATACCGCTTGCTGAAGCTGGCGCCGCTGCTCGGATTCAACTCGCTCCGTAATCTCCTGCTGAATCGCTATGTAATGCGTGACTCGGCTCCCAGTCTCGTCGCGCACCGGTTGGACATCAAGGGCCACCCAGTAGTGCCGTCCGTCTTTGGCATAGTTGATCAACTCCGCCTTGAATCCTTCTTGGGCGGCTATTTTGCCGCGCATAAATTCCACAGTCTTCGGGTCCGTCGCTGCGCCCTGCAGGAGCATGCCGGCCGTTTTGCCGACTAATTCGGTCAGGCTAAAACCGGTCAGACGGACAAACCCGTCATTCACCCACTCGATCTTCCCTTCTGAATCCGTGATTACCACCGCGTTGTTCGTCCGGGCGGCCACATTGGCCAACTTGGAAGCTTCCGCCTCGCGTAATTTGAGCTGGGCACACGCCAACTGTAGTTCTGAGCGCTGGATTTTGAGTCGTTCCACCAACCGCTGGCGATCCCCGGCCGCCATTCGTTGCGCCTGAACCGCGAGTATCAAATCCAGCGACGCATCGTGCAGGGCAAATTCGTCCACCGAAATGCCATAGAGCTGAAGGTCGGCCAACTCCATGATCCAAGGCGAACCCACGAACAGCACTTGCCCATTGTCCAAGGGCAATATTTGTCCGCGAAGCCTCAAATTGTGACCCCGCAATTGCAGTAAGAATAGCTCCCCCAAGTGGCTTTGGATCGCCCCGGGCAGCGATTCCACCAGCGGCCGCTGGATCGCCAGAAATTCATTAAAATCCGGCTGGTCTCCAAATCCGCGACAAAGCCGGAGCAAAGTGGAGCCGACCTGAACCACGCGATTTTGACCATCGACCACGAGGTGAAATGGGAAAAGCCGCGCAAACTGGGCTGGGCTGGGCCCGACAAGGTTTACCGCAGGCGCAACTGAGGAACTCATACCGACCGCCTTGTGCCCGCCCTGTCTGGCCACTCGATGTGGAAGGAGTCGTGAGCGTGGCCGGGACTTCTAAACCCGACCTGCGTGACTTTAACCGCGAGGTTAAACCGTTTGCCCAAGCCCCGAATCAGGCCGAACACAAAAGGAGACAACCCTTCGCGATGCGTCTCATGGTGCAGGACGACCGAAGTTGCGGTGACCGATGAAACCGAAAATTTGGGCGGCTGCAGGTTGGGGAATTGCAGGACCGCCCGGGAATGGAGGTTGTTCAAGTTTGCGAGCAGGTCCGGGAGATCGTTCCCACACGAATCAAGCAACAAGCCGTAGTGCTCTTGAGCAGTCTTTAAGACCCAATGTTCGCCAAATGCTTCCAGAATTTCAGCGACTGACACCCCAAACTCCCGACTCGCCGCCGCGACTAAATTGTAAGTGACCGCGTCCGGGTAACTCTCGTTGCTCAAAAACACCTCCTCATCCACCCCGGCGCCGAGGCGGACCCGTGCCCAAGCAGCATCGCCGTAGCGGGCGACAATCAATTCTTCGATCGAACGATTTACTAAGCCATACATAGCGATACAGAGGGATACAGAGGGATACAGAGGGATACAGAGGGAAAGTCCTCCAATAATCCAACCTAGCTAACGCAATGCCGATAGTAATCCTCAAATGTGGAGTTTTTCGCCACCCCGGAGCCCCGTCCCGAATGTCATCGGGGGGCCTCAATACGCCCAAATTGAAGCGATTGCCCCCGGAGCCACCGCCGCAGCTGACTCGAGCCCGTCATTGGCCGGGTTCCTGCAGGTAGGCGAGTAAGTCGAGGATCTCCTCCGCGGCGAAGTTGTTGAGCAATCCCTCCGGCATCGGCGAGAGCGGCGAGGGGCGGCGCGATTCGAGGTCGGCGACTTGTAGTTCGACCGTAGTTTGTTTGAGCGGATCCGTCATTACCGTCAGCCGGCCACCGGCTTCCGCCACGATTCGCCCCACCACTTCCTCGCCGTTCTTGGGGTGCAGGATCGTAAACTGATACTGCTCCGACACGACCGCGCTCGGCTCGGTCAGAGACTTAAGCAAATCCAGCGGGGTAAACCTTGAACCCACCCCCGTCAGGTCCGGCCCCACCGCTCCGCCTGCCCCGCCCAACCGATGGCAGGCCGCGCACTGAGCGGCGGTAAAAAGTTCCCGCCCACGGGAGCGGTTGCGGGCTTCCTTCAACTGCCCAAGGGAGGCTTGCAGATCCTCCGTCTTCCAAGCCCGGACCAACGCCCTTGCCGGCCCGACCGGGGCGATTGGCGCAGGCGCTTTGCGAGAAAGAATCAGGGCCATTTCCCCTAGTTCAGTCGGGGGCGTCGCCTTCAATGCGAGGCTGCGAACGTGCTTCAGAAAATTGTCAAAGCTGGCCCCGTTGTGGGCGGGCACACCCACCGCTTCAAACCACTGGGTAAACTCCGCCGGATGGCCCGAGCGCCGCGTGCCGGTGCCGGGTTGGTCCGCAAACCACGTGAAGAATCGCCGCCGCAAGGCGGTGGTCCAACCGTCCTTCAGTTGGCTCACGGCGATCTGGTAATGCAACTGCTCTTCCTGCGTCGTCGCCGCGTCGCGCAAATCCAAAATTTTACCCGCGAGCTCCGGCGCCTGCAACGCGACGAGGAGCGACACCAATTCGCGATTCCGCGGCCACGTTTTGGCCGGCAGTTGGGCGCCCAATTTTTCCAAAGCGCGCGGACGCATCGTCGCCGGAATGCCGTGCCGCGCGAAACTGACTTGGAGCACCCGCAGTTTGAGCAAGAAATCAGCTTCCGGGAGCGAATCCAACGGCCACCGGGTCAACGCTTGAAGCAAGGCCAGTTGGTGGGTGGGGCCGCCCACCCGAGCGAGGGCGAGCAAAGCCGTCAGCCCACCTGTGGCGTCCGATTCCGTCAGGGCTTTTTCGCTCCACGTCGCGACGGGTTGGTTTTCTAGCGCCACCCGCGCAGAAAAACGGAGCTGTCGATCCGGATTTCGAAGCGCCGCCCAGTAATCGCTGACGAAGCGGGGATCCTCACGCGTGTGAAAGAATTCCAATTGCGAACGGTAAGGCAACTGTGCCAGCCCATCGGCCGTGATCACGTTCAACTTGGGCAGCACCGGCGGCAGCGCGGCGGTCGCTTCGGAGCCCACGTAAGTCACGCGATAGAGCCCCGACTGCGTGCCCCGGCCCCCGGTAATGAAATAGAGGGCCCCATCAGACCCGATTTCGAGATCCGCCACATTGAGGGGTTTGCCCGTCACAAAATTCTCTACTGCACCGGTGAAGCTGGCCCCGTCGGGCGCGAGGTGAACCGCCAAAATTCGGCCATAGCTCCAATCCAGCGCGTAGAGCGCACGCTGAAACTTCTCCGGAAATTTCGCCCCGGTCCCAAACTTGACGCCCGTCGGCGAGCCTATGCCGACGTTGACCGTGGCGGGCAGCGAATCGGCGTAGAATTCGGGCCACTTGCCGGACCCTTCCCGGAACCCGTAGTCGCCGCCGCTCACGAGGTGATGGATGCGGGTCGGGCGATACCACGGGGTGCCCCAATCCCACTCCATGTCGGAGTCGAAGGCGAACAGCTCACCGGCCGGACTGAAATCAAGGTCGTAGGAATTGCGCTGGCCGGCGGCAAAGAGCTCCGGCTGGCCGCCGTCGCGATTCAGGCGCAGCACGTAGCCGCCCGGCGGCTTGCGGCCGGCGCCAAAGCCATTGCCGTCTTCCAAACGCGGCAACACGAGATCCTCCGCGTAGTGGCGAACCGGGGAGCTGCGGGAAACATCAGTCGGCACGTCCACAAAATTGCCGTTGAGGACGTAGATCCGATCATCGGGGCCTTTCACCAAGCCATGCGCCCCGTGCTCGCCAGCGCCCCCCACCCAGCGGCGCAACAGTTCCGTGCGGTCATAAACGTCATCGCCGTTGGTATCGGTTAGGCGATACAAGTGGTAGCCTTCGGGACCCTGCCCGTTGACGTAAAGCGCGCCAAAGGCACTCAGCAAACCCATCGCGCCGCGCACCGGCAGTCCGATGGTTTCTTGCCGCTCAACTGAGCCGGTGGCCGCGAGGGTAAAACGCAACATCGGTTCAGGCCCCTGCGGACTAATGATGAGCCGACCTTTTGAATCCATGGTCAACGCGACCCAAGAACCTTCGTCCTCCCCGGCGGACCGGATCAACTCGACTTGAAAACCGGGGGCGACTTGCAACGCCGCTGCGGGCGTCGCCACAGGCGGTCTCAGGACGTCGCCCCACGGCGCGACCCCAAGTTTGCCCAGACTTTTCACCGCCACCCACGCGGGGCCCGCCGGCGGATTGGTGCCCCAACCCGGGGCCACCTGAGGGGCGGTAAACCAAGAAGCGTCGCTGACGAGGTTGGTTTTGAACCCGCCGCCCGCGAGTTCGAGCTTCAGCAACCAACCGGCTTGGCCAACTTGGTTCTTCGCGATCACCGCGAGTGAATTGGGACCGCCGGAGAAACGGCCAGCGAGATTCGCCCGGGTGGCCTCATGGTAGTTGGTGTTTTTCGCAACCCGCCGGTTGTTCAGGAACACTTCCACTTCGTCATCCCCCGCCACGCTGAGGGTGGCGCGATCTACGCCGGCCGGCAGCACGAAGTCCTTGCGAAAGAACCGGCTTTCCGCCGCCGGCCCCGCCGCGGCCCAAATCCACTCGGGCGTTTGCGCGGCGAGCTGGGGCAGCACGGCCGCGACGACGAGGGCAAAGCTCCAGGTCCAAAGGCGAATCATGCCGGGGTATTACCGAAAGGATTCACCGGCGAAAAGGATCGGCGGAAGAAATGTCCGACCTACCCGTCCGCCAAGCGAACGGGTGGGCTGAGCTTCCAGCCATGCAGTCGGGAGCCACCTACCCTACTCGGCCAGCGAGGGCTCCGCCCCCGTGGTGCCGATCAGTTGCTGGAGGTATTCCACCCGCTTGGTCTGCTCCAGCATGACGCGCGCGTAGCTGAGCCGGTCACGAATCCCGAGGCGATCCACTTCATCGGCGTAGGCGGGCGAGTTGGCGAATTTCTCCACGTAGCGGATGTGGGTTTGCCACCGCTGCCGATCAATCCGCTGCTTGGCCCGGAGGCGAGCCGCATACCAATCGCTGGCGAGCACGCGGTCGCGGTCGAAGAGGGCTCGGAGGTCCGGATGGTCGAGCGACTTTCCTTCAAAGTGACCGTCGTGCATCACTTGCAGCAGGGCCCGGAGCGGTGGGCAGGCTTCCGCCACCGAACCGTCGGCGAAGTAATGTTCCGCCACGCGCCGGTGGGTGGCCACCACGTTGTCCACCGCGTCGGCAAATTCAGCGGCATCCTGCAATTCCGGCCGCAGCATCGCTTCCGTGAGCACCGCGTGCGGGTGATTGAAGAGGCGCCCGAAATAGGCCGTAACGAACTTGTGATTGATGCGGTAGCCGAGTCGGCTGGCCAGCACCCGGCGGCCGTCATAATCGAAGTCGTTCAACTTCTCCAACATGCCGTGAGCCAACAGCCAGCGGGGATCACGCTCCTCGTAGCCCAGGCGGCACCACACTTCGGGCACCAGCAACGAGACGTCGTGATCCACCCGCGTCTTCGGTCCCAAGCAACCGGCGCTGGTCAAAAACGTATCGTAACCGCTAACGAGGTAACTGAGCAACGCGGCGTTGAGATCGTAGATCGGCGGCAACGCGTTGAACGGTCCCTTGGTGAGCGCGCCTTCGCTGCCTGCCCCAGTGGTGGAGGGGGATTTGCCGGTCATGCTGGAGATGAACTCCATGAACAATTCGGGCAATTCCATGTAATGGATCGGGCCATAACACGCGAGGGAGCGAATCTTGCCCTCGGCCGGATTATTCCGGCGGCCGGCGAGCACGCTGGTCACCGGGGTGTGCAGCGGTTCGGAAAACGACAGGCGACGCGCCAACCGCTGACCGATGTCTGCCATGCGCCGGAGCCGGGGTTCCCGCAGGTCGGGACGCAATTGCAGGTAACGGGGATTCTTCGACGGCTTGCCGTCCACGAGCCGAGGGAAGGCCGCACTGACGAAGAACCGCTTTGATTCGTCGGCCGCCACCTGCTCAATCAAACCTTGCGCGGCCGGCGTGAATTGGTTGAACCCGATGGCGTCCTCGATGAGTTCGTTGGCAAACGTGCGAGGCAGCGGTTCGTAGTTGGAAAAGAAATTTCCCGGCTCGGCAAACTCACGCTCCGTCGTGTGGTCGTAACCCCGGATGATGGCGTCGTCCGGGCGTTGAAATAGTCGTTCTTCGCAGTTCAACACGAACTTGAGCGAGTGCTGGCGAGCGGTCGACTGGTCGAGGTGGTTCAAGGCCGAGCGCGGCACCGTCACGCTGGCCGTGATATCATCCTCCATCTGGACTTTGGCGGCTGGATGGAAGTCCTTGCGCAGGCCGAAGGTGCGCCAAGAACCGTCGGCGTCGTAACCCACGCGAAGAAACTGCGTGGCGAGTTTTTTCCGCCCCAGCCGCAGTTCGTTGGAGGATTCACCGTTGATGATGTCCACCGCAAAGTATTCCCGCCAATTGGCCCCCCACGCCGGCTGCCAGAACCGCTTCACGACAAAGACGAGTTCCTTGATGTGGGGCGGCACAGTAGCCAACCACGCATTGTAGTCGTCGCTGTAATCGTCCGCGTTGGGGGTCAACAGCTTGATCACGCTGCCCAGCGAGCGCGACGGCGCCAAGATCTCCCGGCGATCCTTGCCCGCCAGCGCCGGGTCGCGGAAACGGGCGGAGTAATCGCGGTTTAGCAATTCCTCCACCCGATCAAAATCCAACTTAAAGTCGGCGACGAAGACCGGTCCGTGAATGACCGCATCGGTGATGGGTTTCGAAATCTCCGACTTGCCGCCGCCACTGACCGTGCAGGGCTTGTGGCACAACGTCGGTTCAGGCTTGGTGCCGATCAGACGCCAAGCCCGATTGCCCAAGGGTTTTTCCAAGTGAATCCGAAAGCCGCTGGGCAGGAAGTAGTGGTGCTGGAGCAGCAGTTTAATCTGATGTCGGCCGCCCTCGTTGGTCCAAGAAACGGTCTGCCGTTCGAGATCGAACCGGGCTGTTTCGGGAACATAAATGAGGCTGGAGAACTGGCGATCCACCGCGTAGCCCTCGGGTTTGACTTCGAGCTGGCCCGCAAAGCGTTCCGCCACTTCCTGAAACGTATGAGGAAAATCGTGGAGGTGCTGGGCCGCGTCGTATTCGCCCGCCAAATCGTAGCAGGGGAAGACCAAAGCCCCGCCGGCGTGTTCCTCCTCCGCCAAGCCAAAGAGGTTGGCAGCGAAGGAAATCTGGGTCTTCACCTCCTTCTTGCAGTAGCCGAAGTAGTTGTCGCCGATGATGGTGACGATGACCCCCGAGGCATCGCGGGCGCAGATTTTGAAGGCGACGCCGTCGTTGTAGATTTCCCCCGGCTCACGCCAACACATGCCGTCCCGTCGTTGGCGTTCCGTCGCCTCCGCCCAAGTAGGCAACCCGAGCTCCTGCTTGGTGATGTTACCGACCAAATGCGGGGCCAAGATGATGCAACCGCTGTGCCCGGACCAGCCCTGCACATCCAAGCCAGCGTCATTCTCCGGCAGATAGGGATCCCCGGCGTTGCCGAAGATCGTTTCCACAAAGTCGAGGTTGCTGACCAAGTTTCCGGGCGCGAAAAAGCGCGTCTCCATGTGGTGCGCCGCGATGTAGCCGGGCACCTCCGGACAGACCACCGGGCGCAGGTAGAGGGACACCCAACACTCGGCCTGCTGCTCTTGGGACGCCGTAAACGGCAGCCGCATGAGGTCGCTCGGCGGGGTCAGGGCCCGCCGCAACAAGGCTCCGAACACGGCTTTCGGCACAGCCTTCTTGTCGTCGGGAATCGGCAGCCCGCCTTCGACGATGTGAAAGATGCCAGCGGTCGTGCGCCGATCCGAGCGCGGGTTGTGCAGGACCCCGTTGGCAACGCGATAGCTGTGGATGATGTCGCTCTCGAACTCGTCGCGGTCCGGGGGCAACGACGCCATGCGCGCTAATCCGGGCCGATCCAGCGTGAGGGTGCGGGAAGGCAGTTTGGGAGCCCCACCGCTGTCGTGTAGATAATCGTATAGGAACGACTGGATCCGGGCATCCGGCGGGCATAGGTGGCTGGCCAGCAGGCGGTCTTTTTCGCGACTGCGAGCAATGAATGACGCCACAATGGCCGCCGCCTCGGGGTTAACCTTGGGCTCGAAAGCCGGGAGACCGAGCTCGGCGAGCTTGAAGTTGAGGTGACGAATCTCAGCGTTGGCAGAAAGTTGCGTTTGCATCAGAGAAATCAGGGCATTGATCCGAACCGCCCCGCCACCTAACAAGGTGCCGTCCGGTGGGGCAAGTCGGACGACGATTCAGAGCGTGAAAAACCTGCATTGTTTCGGGCGGGCAAACCGCCCACTCGGCACCATTTTCCGACAGCCGCCTAGGCTCCCGGCAAATCTGCCCGGGGTCACCGTTGCGGCTGCGGATTCTTCCACTCCCGGCCGTCGGCGGCGAGAAGTTCGTCCGCCGCTGTGGGGCCCCACGTGCCGGCTAGGTAAAACTCGCGATTGGTCAGCGGCTTGTCGGTCCACGAATTGCGGATGCTGTCCACAATGCGCCAAGCCGCCTCCACTTCGTCGCGGCGAATGAAAAGCGTCGCGTCGCTGGCGATGGCTTCGAGCAGGAGCCGCTCATACGCTTCCGGCGTGTAGGCACCGAATTCGCTGTCGTAGCTGAAACGCATCCGGACGGGCTGAAGTTTCGTGGCGGCGCCCGGAACCTTGCCGTTGAAGCGCAGCGTGATGCCCTCGTTGGGCTGGAGCCGGAGCGTGAGGGAATTGGGGTCCAGCTTCACGCCGGACTTGGCGGCAAAGAGGATGTTGGGCGCCGGCTTGAACTGGATGCGCACCTCGCTGGCGCTCACCGGCAGATTCTTGCCCGTGCGCACGTAAAACGGCACGCCGCTCCAACGCCAGTTGTCGATCCATAGCTTCATCGCCACGAACGTCTCGACGTTCGACTTGGGATTGACCTTGGGCTCGCTGCGATAGGCCGGCCGCGGTTCACCGTCCACATCGCCGGCAAAATACTGGCCGCGCACGATGTTCTTGGCGATGTCCGCCGCCGTCATCGGCCGGATCGACTTGAGCAGCTTCACCTTTTCGTCGCGGACACTTTCGGCCTCCAGCGACACAGGCGGCTCCATACCGATCAACGAGAGCACTTGCAGCACATGGTTCTGCACCATGTCGCGCATCGCGCCCGACTCCTCGTAATACCCACCCCGGGAACCGACGCCGAGCTTCTCCGCGACCGTGATCTGGACGTGGTCCACCGTGTCCCGATTCCACAAGTGCTCGAAGATGCTGTTGGAAAAACGGAACGTCAGGATGTTCTGAACCGTTTCCTTACCGAGGTAATGGTCGATGCGGAAGATCTGACTTTCGTGCGCGTGCCGGATGAGTTCGGCATTCAAGACATGCGCACTCGGCAGGTCATGGCCAAAGGGCTTTTCGACCACCAACCGCTGCATACAGCCGCCATTTTCACATTTTTGCAGCAAGCCGACTTCGCTGAGGTGCTGTGAAATTTCGCCAAACTGGCTGGGATTGGTGGCGAGGTAGAACAGCAGGTTTGTCTTGAGCCGCTCGTCCCCCGACTGGTCGATCAACCCCTTGAGCTTCTGATAGCCGGCGGCGTCCGAGATGTCGGCCTGGCAGTAGGACAAGTTCGCGGCAAACTTCGCCCAGACAGCCTCATCGACCGGTTTGGTGCGGGAAAACTGGTTCAAGGCCTCCCGTAATTCAGCGCGAAAGGAATCGTCCGTCTTATCCCGCCGGGCAAAGCCGATGATGCGATACGGCGTCGGCAGGGCGTGCTCCAAGGCAAGATGATAAAGCGCCGGGATGAGCTTGCGGGCGGTCAGGTCGCCAGAAGCGCCAAAGATAACCACCGTGCAGGGAAGTATTTGGCGACGGCCGGCGGCTTCGCGGGAGGCTAGCAATTCGTCGAGGTTGGACGACTCGTTCATTTTTCGAGGGCGGAGCTTGGGGAGGCGTGGCTGGTGATTCAATGACGGTTTAAGCCCTCACCGCGCGGGCAATTCATGGGCAGGATGAGGCCGAATGAAACTTCAACGGTGCGTAAAATTCATCCAGCAGCGGGCTCGGGGTTGGTAATCGCCGCCCAAACTTGGCCGTCGCGCACTTCGGTGCGGTAAGTGCGCAGCGGTTTGTCCGGTCGGGTGAGCCCGGTCCCGTGGGTCACGTCAAACGACCACCCGTGCAACGGGCAGAAGATTTCACAACCTTGGAGAAAACCGCCGCCGAGCGAGGCTCCCCGGTGGGGACAGGCATCCTCCGTGACATAAAACCGGCCCTCGACCTTGGCCAGCAACAGCCGCCGGCCGCCGGCTTCGACGGATCGGCAGGCGCCGTCGGCGAGCGAGTCAACCGGAGCAACGGGTAGAAAAGTGGGGTTCAACACAGCTATCTCAATTCGGAAATTAACGTCACCGCACGCCACCCAACCAAGGGCCGGACCAGGATCAATGAGCGGGCGGCGGCGCGCCGGCGGCTTTGTTCTTCTTCCAAGGTTGCTCGGGGAATTTTTCCGGCAGCTTGAACGCTTGGGCCTTCGGTTGCGCCATCTTGAGGTCATCTTCCGCGCTTTCGGTGACCGCTGATTGTCCTGCGGGCGGCGGTGCCATATTTTCCTTCCACGACGCAATCCGGGCCTGCAAGCCATGGTATTCGGCCGTCTTTTTGTCACCGGACTTCATGTAGAAAAGGGAGAGATTGGTGTGCACCAACTGCTCGTTGGGCTTCAGCGTCTGCGCCTTGTGCCCTTCGGCAATGGCAGTCGCGTAATCGCCTTTGCGATAGTGGCACATGGCGATGCTCAACTGAGCATCGAAGTGCTGCGGATCTTCGGCCAAGATGCCCGCCAGTTTGGCGATGGCCGTGTCGTAGTCGCCCGTCGAGTAGTCGAACATCGCGTCGTCGTAGATCGCCTGAAAGTCAGACATGAGGCCCTCAAGGTGGCGGGTGCCCCGCAAGGCGGCAAGGGCGCCCATGGAATGCCCTAGGTCGGTAGCTGAATTATCGCCCCGACCGCCCGGCGGGACCATTGGTCGGCAACGGCAACGTGCCCGGCGTTCGGGACCGAGGCTGCACCAAACCACTGCCCAAGCCATTGAGCGGATCCGACTTCGGCGTGGCCTGCCAAGACTTGAAGGCGAGCCAACCGCCGACGATCAGCGCCAGCCCTAAAAGCAGGGGAAACACGACCGTCCACTTCACGCGGGAGAGTTGCAGCATGACGAAATCGACCGCGCCCCGCGATCGCCGCCCACTGCCGGCGGACACGCCATATTCATCGACCGCACCGATCTCACCGTTGACCTCCGCCACGATTACCTGCTCATCCAACCGTAAAAACTTGGCGTAGGTGCGGGCAAATCCACGGATGTAAACGGGGGCTGAAAACACCGACCACTCACCGGCTTCCAGCGCCCGGATGTGATCAGTTTTGATATTGGTGCCATCGGCCGCTTGGTGAACTGAAAGTCCACGCCGCTCCCGTTCCGCACGAAATTTGTCCCCGACAGATGGCATCGCCGTGAGAAATAGCGGGTTTGGCCACCGTCCGGCAATGGCGGAAACAAAAGGCCGACCGCCAAATTTTGCTCCCGGGGCGGGAATGACCCGGAAACCAATTCTTGCCCTTGGGTCAACCAACCCGCGGGAACACGATTGCCGACCCGGCGTCCGGCGTGGCTTGCTTCGGCATGCGCACCCGGATTCGTTCCCTCGAACTTGCCCTGCTGGCTTTAGTCGCCACTTGGGGTGCCGCCGCCGCCACTTATTTTCCACCGCCGGATAGCGCGGGTGGCTGGCGCACGACGAAGTCCACCGGCGAGACGCGGCAACTCGCGGGCATGGACGCCGCCGCGTTGGAACGCGCCTACGACTTCACCCAGCGTTGCACGCAGAACGGCGGGCTCGTCGTCGTGCGCAAGGGCTACCTCGTCTTCGAACGCTACTTCGGCCGTGCGGGCCGCCACGTGAATCCCGACATGGCGTCCACCGGCAAGGCCTACACGAGTATCGCCTGCGGCATCATGCTTCAGGAATTCCGCGACAAGCTTCCCGACGGCCTGAATACGAAGGTCTTCACGGAGAAGTTCCTGCCGGAATCGCTGCCGCTCGATGATCCGCGCCGCGCCGACATCACGCTGGGACACCTGCTCTGCATGTCGGCCGGATACTGGGGCGAAGGCGGCGCGCCCACCGCCGTGGTCGAGGGCAAGGTGCAGTCGTTGAAAGCCGTCGCCGGCCAGAACATCCGCGAACTCGACCAATCGTCGCTCAAGGTGCCGATGTGGACGAACGCTGGCGGCGGTTACTCCTATTCGTCCCCCGCCCCGCACATTGCCAGCCTCGTGCTCCGTCAGGTGACGGGCAGGGAGTTGGACCGCTACCTCGACGAACGCCTCGCCCAACCGATGGGCTGGGGACCGTGGGGCTATTGCCTCAACCGCGGCGGCTTCCGAATGCCGCACGCGAACGGCGCGGGCAGCATCGCCGTCCACGCGACGGACGCGGTGCGCTTCGGCTACTGCCTTGCCCATGGCGGCCAATGGGCAGGAAAGCAGCTGATTCCCGCCGACTACATTACCCTTTGCGCGAAACCGTCGCCCTTCAATCCGCACACGCCCTTCAGCCTCCAGTTCGAGCACAACTCCGATGCCCACGTGGCCGGCGCGCCGAAGGATGCGTTCTGGAAATCCGGCGCGGGCGGCTTCGGCCTTCTCATCGTGCCCTCGCTGGACCTTGTGATCTACAAGCTGGGCGGCAACAACGGCCAATACGACCCCACGCTGACCGACGTGCCCCAACCGAAGGACGTGGACACTTCGCGCGACAATTGGAAACCGATCGCCCGAACGCCCTTCAACGAAGGCAGCCTCGGCGGTGATGACGGGCTGCGGCGGGTGCTGGAGATGGTGGTCGGGGCCGTGCGGGATTAAACGACGAGGGCAACACCCCGATTCGGCAGTGCCGGTGACCGGAGCTTGGGTAAGGATGCCGCAGCGGTGGATTACCGCCCAAAAAGGGCCGCACGCTTGCGCGTCCCGCGTTGATTTAAAAATTCGCGTTCCTCACCTAAGCGGCGGAGAACTCACTTCTTCAGCCCACGCACGAAGCGATCCATCCGCTCCAATCCCTTCTCGATGTTGGCGAGACTGGTGGCGTAGCTGATGCGGATGTAGTCGTCGGCCCCGAAGGCGATGCCGGGGACGGCGGCGACCTTTTCCTGCTCCAGCAAGCGCGCGCAGAAGTCGGCAGACTTCAGGCCGGTGCCGCTGATGTTCGGGAAGAGATAAAACGCGCCCTTGCTGTTCACGCAGGTGACGCCGGGCATGGCGTTGAGCAGTTCCCAGGCACGGGTGCGGCGCTTGGCGTATTCGGCCAGCCACTTCGGCAGGTGATCCTGCGAACCGGTCAGCGCGGCTACGCCCCCCTTCTGGGCGAAGGAGCACGGATTGCTGGTGCTGTGGCTTTGCACGGCATCAATGGCCTTCGCGATCGGTTCGGGCGCGGCCAAGAAACCGAGCCGCCAGCCGGTCATGCTCCAGGCCTTGGCAAAACCGTGGACAATGATGGTGTGGTCGTAGTGGGCCTGGCTGAAGCTCGCGACACTCTTCACCACGGCGCCGTCGTAGGTGAGATGCTCGTAGATTTCGTCGCTCATGATGAGCACCCCGTTTTCCACGCAGATGTCGCCGAGCGCCTTGATCTCGTCCGGCGTGTAAACGCTGCCGGTCGGATTGCTTGGGGAATTCAGAATGAAGAGCCGGGTGTTCGGCGTGAGGGCGGCGCGGAGCTGGGCGGGCGTCACCTTGAACTCGGTCTGGTCAGTCGTCGCCAAGATTACGGGCGTCGCGCCGGCGAGCTTTACCATCTCCGGATAGCTCAGCCAGTAGGGGGCGGGAATGATGACTTCATCCCCGGCCTCGCACGTAGCGAGGATGACGTTGTAGCAGGAGTGCTTGCCCCCGTTGCTGACGACGATCTGGGAGGGCTTGTAGGTCAGGCCATTCTCGCGTTTGAACTTGTCGGCGATGGCTTGGCGGAGCTCGGGAATGCCGCTGCTCGGGGTGTATTTGGTGAAACCGTCAGCCAAGCCCTTGATGGCGGCCATCTTGATGTGTGGCGGGGTGTCGAAATCGGGTTCGCCCGCGCCAAAGCCCACGACGTCCTCGCCCGCGGCCTTCATTTCCTTCGCCTTGGAATCAATGGCGAGGGTCAGGGAGGGGGACAACGAGGCAGCGCGCTGCGCGATCTTGTAGTTCATATCGAAACGGCGCGGAGGTTGCTGAAGGTGGCGAACGAGGCAAGCGGAAGTTCGTCCGCCGCGCCGGAAGGTAATTTCTCGCCAGCCTCGGGCTACGCTCGCCCCACCGACCGCCATGGCCCCAAGGCGTCCCTCCCAATGCGGTCCGCCCGGACCCAAGATTCGAGGCTTCTCCGTCAAGCTTGGGGAAGCTGCCGCCCGGGGCGCGGGCTAAGGTTTTCTCGGTGGCAGCCAAGGAAATCCCCCCTGGTCTCAAGGTCGCTGGAGCCGGCCTTGGAACACCAAGACTCAACCCCGGGGAACCGCGCCACGAGGAATGGCTTATGAAGGCATCAACTCGCTGGAACCTGTTCAAAGACTCGGCTGATGTGGAAAGTCTGTTTGCGCCCCTGCACGGTCCGCCCCTAGACCGCGGAGGCAACGGCGGGGCGGAACAGATCATTCCTACAGAATGGATTCCAGCCGTGGATATCACCGAAGGCGAGCAGGAATGGCGGCTAACCGTTGATCTGCCCGAGGTGAAAAAACCGGACGTCAAAATCACCGTCGAGAACGGCGTGCTGAGCGTCACCGGGGAACGCCGGATCGAACCGGAAGGGAAAAACCGGAAATATCACCGCAGCGAGCGCGCCTACGGACACTTCATGCGCCGCTTTGCGCTGCCCGCCGAAGTCGATCTCACCCTGATGACGGCTGAGTTCAAAGAAGGCGTGCTGAGCATCCATCTGCCGAAGCATAAAAAAGCCCAACCCCTCGACGTAAAACTGGCTTAAGCCCAAGCGCAAGCGAACGCCCCCACGCCGAATTTACGCTCCACCCGGCGCCGCCATCGTCACCCAGCCAGCACTTCCCATGATCACCATCGACCAATTGGTTCCTCGCCTGCTGGACCTGCCCCGCTTGGAAGGAGATACGCCCCGCGCGCCAGGCACCAAGGAGCCCGGCCACAGCCTGACTCCGTTCATTATCTACAACGATTTCCAAGCCGGTCACCGCGCCCGTCAGTTGATCGCTTCCATCACGCATGAACTGCGGGATCAAGTGCAGGTGCAACCGACTTTCTGGCACTTCGACCTCTTCCTTGATCCCGCCGGGCGCAGCCAAGCAACGACCGAAGCCATGGCCGCCAAGCTGATCATCCTGACAGCCAGCGGAAACGAGGCCCTCCCCGACGCCGTCTGTGACTGGTGGCGAGCCTGCTTGACCGCGAAGCGCGGCAGTTGCACCGCCGTAATCGCGCTGCTCGGTTCGCCTGACCACTTTGACGGTCCAGAATCGCCCCGCCTTCAGTTCCTGCGAGAAACCACCCACGCCGCCGAGTTGGATTTCTTCGCGCCAGGACCACACTTGGAATCAGCGCATCCAACCACTTTTGAAATCGTGCATGAGCGCGAAGCAACGATCACCCCCACCCTCTACGGCATCCTGCACCATCCGCCAGATGTGTTCCCCGCCCCGGTATCCTCCACGCCTTAATTTTTCCCGTCATGATCCCCAAATATACCATCGAATACTCCATGCCGCTTCGCCGGCATGCGCACGTCAACCACTACCACACCGATGATCCGGTCGCGGCCAAGGAGTTTCTGGAAGAAGCCTTGGATCGCGGCCTGAAACTGCTCGCGATCCGCCATGAAGGAGTAGAGCTGGCCCCCAAGGAGTCAGATCGGCTGGTGAACGATGCCGCGCGCATGTTGGCGGCGAAACGAATCTGCGCCTCCCTAAACCTCAGCGCCGATGAGGAGCGTTTCCGCTTCGGACTGATGGCCTGAGGGATATAAGTAGAGGGCCTAGACTCAAGCCCTCCACCGCGACGCCGCGCTGGGTTGAATTTGCGACCCGCTGGCAACCCAGCCGGCAGGCCTAGGCGAGTTAGGCTCATTTCCAATCGTTACGCGCTACGATTAGCCGCTAGAAGCGTCGTGAAGCTGCCGAATTTCCTGATTCCAGCAGCAAGTCTGAGGACTTTTAGATGGCCTCAACCCAGCCCGCCTCGCTGATTTTCTGCCCTCCACCCCGGCTTACGCCACCCATTGCCACTGGGCTTCGCCGATCTTCTTCACGTCCTTGCGTTTTGCTTTTTTAGCATTGAAGAACCACGTGTGAATGGCGCCCGTGTCCCGGCCCAACTTCGCAGCCAGATCCTTGATCGTGAGCCCGCTCGCCCCGGCTTCCCGCAAGGCGGCCAACACCGATTCAGTAAGTTGGCCGCGTTTGCCCCGCTTGCCTTTGACGACCGACTTCGCCTTGGCCACCGCACTGCCTTTGGCAGTTTTGCCGCCCGAGGCGAAACTATCGATCTGGTCGTTGAGCGCGTCGACCTGAGCCTTCAGTGCGTCCCGTTTCTCTAGGAGTTGCGAGAGGCGCTTCAGGTCGGCCGCGGAGAGCGAAGAGAGATTCATCGAGCGATGTAATAGAGCAACTTGGCGAGAAAGACAACCGGCGGAAATCGACTCCAGCAACTCGCCACCCCGGCGACTCAAACCTTGAGGTTCGGCCCGCACCTTCAGCCAAGTCCAGAACCCGGGTAAGCATCGAACTCTCAAGGTGCCGGCAAACGGGAAGCCTCGACCGCGAATAGCTGCCCAGTCTGAATTCCGAATGAGAGACGAGCGCGACCCAAGAGCAACCGCAGGCACCGTTCAAGCTTGGCTAGGTCGCCGAGCGCCTCGCCCACTTCAGGCTTCCAACTCATTCGCCCACGGTTGGCATTTTTCCACGCGTAGTCTTGCCCCGCCAGTGCCACGCCCACACCGCCACCGTCGGTCCACTTCACGCCCGATTCCGCCCTTCGTCGCTGGACCGGCGAAAAGACTTTCATCCGCCGCGGTTAGTTTTCAGCTTGCCGCCAATTCGAGCGAACCAGTAGTAAGTGCTCCTCGGTTTGCAGCGAGTCGCGGAAGGGTGGCTGAGTGGTTAAAGGCACCTGACTCGAAATCAGGAGATGGGGTAACCCATCCGGGGGTTCGAATCCCTTCCCTTCCGCCATTCACTACCAACGTTTTCCCCGGCGGTGCAACCGGTTCCATTTCTGCCCGCAAGCAGGTTTCCCGGCTCCACATTTCCCCAACCGATAGCGCCTTGGCGTCGTTATTCCACCCGATCGTGGGCCCAAGGATACTTGGCCGAGATGTAGAATTCCCGGCGCTCCACTTCGGCCGGTAACTGCCAGTGCAGCACCGCGGGGTCAAATGACGCCCCGGCCTCCCGCAGGATGATTTCCAGCAGCGGATGACCAAAAGTTACCCTTGGAAAGACGAGTTCGTCTCGGTTCACGTCAGCCACGCGCGTCACCGATCGTTCCACATAGACCCACCGGAGCAGGCTCAAATGGGCGGACTGTTGCCGGATGAAGTGGCGGGCTTCGGTTTCGCCGGAGCCCTCGAACTGAAATTCACGCTTGGACCTCAAACCAGCCGGACTATGGGACCCGGACGGCGGCGCGGCCAGTCGGGTTTATGCTGAATTTGGCTACTGGCGAAAAAGCGGCTGAGGCGCACGTTCAAGTGTGAATAAGAGACGGCAGGCCCGGCGCGAACGTTCGCCCGGGTTCGCCATTGACGAGCGGGCATTTTTTCCTCTGTTTGCCGGGAGCATGCGCAGCCGGTTCGAAAACACGTTTGTCGCTTGGACGGTGCCCCCTGCGGCCATGGACGAGCTGTGGGCGGGCGCATGGTGGTTTTTGGGCACGACCTTCTTCCGCCAGTGCGTCCTGCCGTGGAACGGCCGCATGGAACCCTTGCTCCATCTTCGGATCCGGATGGATCAATCGGAGTTTTCCAAAAGCCAAGCGCGGGTGCTGCGCCGGAACACTGATCTGCGGGTGCAGATTCAGCCGGCGAAGGTCGGCCCCGAGCAGCGCGAACTCTTTCATCGCCACAAACAGCGGTTTTTCGACGGCATCCCCGAAAGCCTCGATGACTTTCTGGGCCCGGCCCCGGAGTCGCACCCGGTCCCGATTTTGGAGTTCGGCATTTTCGAGGGTTCGCGCCTGTTGGCCGCCAGCTATCTGGCTCGGGGCCAAAATTCCGTCGCCAGCCTCTACGGCATCTTCAACCCCAGCGACGCCCACCGCAGCCTCGGCACTCTCACGATGCTGCTCGAACTGAATTTCGCCCGCCAACAGGGCTGTGAATTTTATTATCCCGGCTACACTCTCGAGAACCCTTCGCCGATGGATTACAAGAAACGATTTTTGGGCTTGGAAGCCTACGCTTGGGATCTCGGTTGGGAACCTTTCAAGCGCCACACTCTGCCCCATGCGGAACCGGCGCCCACACCCCTCCGCGGGAGCCTGAATGTGGACGCCACCGGGCAATCCGTCCGGCCCGGGTTCGCCCGCCGAAAAACCGTGGTCTGAAGGTCCACCCACTCCATGGAACTTACGGCTGAAAATCTGCGCGGCTGGCTCCCCGGAAAAATTCTCTGGGAAGCCGGCGAACCAACCGTCGTCTGGCGACCGCTCGGTCCCGGCAGAATGATTGATCCCTATTTTGACGACACGCTGCGCACGACCGCCACCGACCCAGAGCCCGAAGGCAAGACCTTCCATACCCCGATCAGCCTGCTCCGGGAAGTCGCCGAAGCGCCCCAAGACGAGCCGGGGCCCGGGCCCGCCGGGTTTGTTTTTCACTGGAGCCGCTGCGGGTCCACCGTGGTGGCCCAGATGCTCGCGGCGAGCTATACCCACTTGGTTTTGGCTGAGTCTCAGCCGATCGACGCGCTGCTGCGCTGCCACCTCTGGGACGCCCGAGCGACACCGGAATGGCAGCAGGAGCAACTCCACTGGTTGGTCGAGGCCTCAGCCCGCGCTACCCCGCACCGGACGCGTCTGTTCATTAAGTTCGACTGCTGGCACCTGCTCCAACTGCCCGTAATCCGGGCGGCCTTCCCCCATGTGCCATGGCTCTTCATCTACCGCGATCCGCTGGAGGTCTTGGCCTCCCACGAGCACCGCTGTGGCGCCCAATTCGTGCCCGGGGAGCTGGAACCGGAACTTTTTGGCTGGGAGCTTGGCGACGTCATGCGACGGCCTTTTGCCCTGCACTGGGCCAAGATGCTCGCCGCCTTTGGTCAAGCGGCGCTGGCGGGCTTGCCCTCCGGGCGAGGCTACTTGGTGAATCACGATGAACTGCCCGACGCCGCCACCAACGGCATCCTGCGCGCCTTGGGCGTGCCTCGCAGCCCGGAATTGCTGGCGGAAATGGCCAAGACCGGCCGCTACCACACGAAGGATCCAAAAACGATTTCCGGGGCGGTCACCACCGCTCGGCTTCAACAGGAGTTGCCAGACCACGCGCTCGCAGTGGCGCAGCACGTCGCCGCTGTTTACGCCGAGCTCGAAACCCGCCGCAACGGTGACTTCGGGTTGCCCGAAGGTTCCGGGAATTGAGCCCTCCAAGCCGCATTTAAGCGGCCGCACGGTTGCCGGCCGACCGGCTTGCGCCACACTGCGCGGGCGTCATGTCCGGGAAGTTCCAACTGCATTCGTCCTACCAACCCGCCGGGGATCAGCCAGCGGCCATCGCCAAGCTGTCCCACGGGGTGCTCAACGCCGTAAAACATCAGGTGCTGCTGGGCGTCACGGGGTCGGGCAAAACCTTCACCATGGCCAACGTGATCGCCCACGCCAACCGGCCGACGCTGATCATTTCGCACAACAAGACGCTGGCGGCGCAGCTCTACGGTGAGTTCAAGAGCTTCTTCCCTAACAACGCGGTCGAATACTTCGTCAGTTACTTCGATTACTATCAGCCCGAGGCCTACATCCCGCGCACCGATACGTTCATCGAAAAAGATTCCGCGATTAACGATGAAATCGAGCGGCTCCGGCTTTCGACGATGAACTCGCTGCTGGGCCGACGCGACGTGGTGGTGGTCGCGAGCGTGTCGTGCATTTACGGCATCGGCAGCAAGGAGGACTACGAGGCGATGGTCATCCCGCTCCGGGTTGGT
Source organism: uncultured Verrucomicrobiota bacterium (assembly GCA_903821635.1). Lineage (GTDB taxonomy): Bacteria > Verrucomicrobiota > Verrucomicrobiia > Limisphaerales > UBA9464 > CAIWAH01. Next base: position 60,969 of record CAIJLV010000010.1, read on the forward strand.
CAAACCATCACCCGCCAGCAACTGCTCGAACGCCTCGTCGCGCTGCAATACGCCCGCAACGATTTCGACCTCACGCGCGGCAAGTTTCGGGTCCGGGGCGACGTCATCGAATTGCACCCGGCTTACACTGAAGACGCCGTGCGCATCGAATTTTTTGGCGACGAAATTGAGCGTATCAGCCGCTTCGACCCGCTGACCGGCGACCTCGCGGAAACCCTCCAAGCCGCCAACATCTTCCCCAGCAAACAGTTTGCGACGCCCGAGGAAAAAACGAAACGCGCGATCCTTGGCATCCGGGAAGAACTCGGTGAACGCATCGCGTGGTTTGAAAAACAGGGCAAACTCCTCGAGGCCCAACGCATCAAGATGCGCTGCGAATTCGACCTCGAACAGTTGGAGGAACTCGGCTTCTGCTCGGGAATTGAAAACTACTCCCGCCACATCTCCGCCCGCCCGCCCGGGTCGCGCCCCGGCACGTTGTTAGACTTTTTCCCCGCCGACTACCTGCTGATCGTTGACGAATCCCACGCCACCCTTCCCCAAGTAGGCGGCATGTATGCCGGGGACATGGCCCGCAAATCCGTGCTCGTAGAACACGGGTTCCGCCTGCCCAGCGCCCTCGATAACCGGCCGCTCGGCTTCGAAGAATTTCGCAGCCTGGTGAACCAAGGGATTTACGTCAGCGCCACCCCAGGGCCGACAGAACTGGGCTGGGCCACGCCCGCCCACATTGCCGAACAGATTGTCCGCCCCACGGGGCTGATCGACCCCGAGATCGTCATCAAGCCGCTCAAAGGACAGATCGACGACCTGATTGAGGAGGCCCGCCAGCGCGTGGAGTTAAACCAACGCACACTCGTCACCACCCTCACCAAACGCACCGCCGAAGAACTCACCGACTATCTCCGCGACCTCGGGATCAACGTCCGCTACCTGCACAGTGAGATCGATGCGATCGAGCGGGTGGAAATCCTGCGCGCGCTGCGCAAGGGCGAATTCGATGTGCTGGTTGGCATCAACCTCCTGCGCGAGGGCCTCGACCTGCCGGAGGTTTCGCTCGTCACAATCCTCGACGCTGACAAGGAAGGCTATCTGCGCAGCGCCACCAGCCTCATCCAGACCGCGGGCCGCGCTGCCCGACACCTGAATGGCAAGGTGATCCTCTACGCCGACGTGATGACGCAGAGCATCCAGAAGTTCCTCGCCGTCTCGAATTACCGCCGCCAAAAGCAACTCGCCCACAATGCCGCCCACGGAATCATTCCCCGCAGTGTGACCCGCGCGGTGGATGAACGCCTCGGCAGCCAACCGCAGGGGCGGGCCGCCGCCGCCGCCGCCCTGCATGAGAGCGTTGAACAATTCGACCTCACCGAAACAGTGCGCGAATTGGAGGGTGAAATGGTCGAGGCCGCGAACAACTTGGAGTTCGAAAAAGCCGCCCTGCTCCGCGACCAAATCCGGGAATTGAAGAGCCGGGTGGCCGGAGCCGAACTGAAGGCGCCCGGGGCCGTCAACCGGGCCGTCAGTTACACGGCGAAATCCCGAGGGCGGGGTCGCGGCCGGCGCCCATAAAGATCGCGTTGGGGCACGCCCCCGACTGCCCCGGCGAAGCCCTATTTCAGGCGCTGCCGAGCGAGCACAGCACCGCCGGTGATACCCGCGTTGTCGCCCAGTTTGCTGGCGATGATTTCAATGCCCGAGGTCGTGCCCGGCATCGCGTAATCAAAGGCCGTTTCCACGATGATCGACATCATCTCGCCTTCCAACGCATCGATCACCCCGCCCCCGAGCACCACGACTTCAGGGTTCAGGATGTTGATGAGGTTGGCCACCGCGATGCCGGTGTATTCAGCGGCTTCCTCGATGACCCGCTCGACCAACTTGTCACCGCGCTTGATCGCCTTGCGCAAGTCACCGCTCTTCATGTCGGCCAAACCCGGCCCCAGCATCTCGGTCAGCACCGTTTTGCCGCCTTCCTTGAGGCGTTCTTGGATGCGTCGAAAGATGGCGGTGCGGCTAGCCAACGCCTCGAAGCACCCTTTGTTGCCGCAGCCACACTCGGGGCCGCCGACTTCGATGACCATGTGCCCGACTTCGCCGGCGGTGCGGTTGAAGCCACGGTAAAGTTTGCCGTCAATGATGAGTCCGCCGCCCACCCCGGTGCCGAGAAACAGCCCGAGCAGGTGGCGCGGGCGCCCCTTCAGCTCCACCTCATGCACGCCGAGGGTGCAGAGGTTGGTGTCATTCTCGGCGAAGACCGGCACCTCCAACCGTTTCTCCAGTTCCTTTTTTAGCGGGGCATTCTTCCAGTCGAGGTTGGGCGCGTAGATGACCTCCCCTGACTCAGGGTCAACCGCGCCCGGAGCGCCAATGCCGATGGCTTTGACGTTCTTGAGCGAAAGGTCGGCTTCGTCCACGGCATCCCGCACGCACCGTGCGACCCGCTCGACGACCGCCTCGAACCCCCGACTGGACTTGGTCGAGAGCTTGGCCGACTGGAGGAGTTTAAGTTGGGGCGTGAACACCCCCGCGAGGATCTTGGTGCCGCCCAGATCGACCCCCACGATCAGATCAGATTTCGGAGTTTCAGACATGGAAACCGCTTGGATGGAAGACAGATTCAAAGAGTTTGTGCCCCGCGAACCCAGGCCAATAAAAAAACGGTGGCCGGGCAAAAAAATCAGGGCCGCCCCGACCGGGGATTCTGCGGTTGCGCCACGCGCGGAGTGATGTTGCCGACGCCGTCGAAGGCAGAGTAGAGCGGCAGGGCGATTCCCCCGACCCGTTGGGGTAACGGTTGATCCTGCGTCAGCCCACTGGCCGGCAGCGCCCGGGTCACGCCTTTTCGGACCTCCGTGGCGATGGTTTGGAAGGGGGTGCTATTGAAGGAAGATTCCCCCAAGACGAAGACCCCCGAGGCGTCGCGCAGGCGGAACATGGGCTCCGACTTCCAAATGCCACTCGAAACGCAAAGCCCGCCCAGCAGTTCGGTTTTCCCACCCGCCGCCGTCTCAATCAAAGCGCCGCCCAAACCCGATTTGAACCCCAGTAACCAAGCCAAACCACCATTGTTCACGAGCTTGGTGCCTTCAAAGGTGCCCGCCCATTGCCGAGCCCAGAGCCGCTGTCCCGGCCCCATCGTGAGGCCCGCGCCCGACTGGACATCTTCGAGGAACAGTTCGCCCTGGCCCGGCCAAAGCATACTGACCCCGAGGCAACTACTGATGACGAGCGTGCGTTCCGCCGCGTGCTCCACCAGCACCTTCGCGGCGGGATCCACCTCCAACCGCTCGATGATCAACGGTTCATTGGTGCCGCCCACGACCCGGAGCGCAGCGCCCCCTTGTAGGGTTCCGAGGGCGATCTTGGCTTCACACCCCATGATCCGGCGGACATTGCCGCGAACCTCGACCGGCCGGCTCAACACCCAAGTGCCGTTGGGCAGATAAATCGTGCTGGCCCCAGTATCGATCGCCGCCTGCAAAGCCGCCGAATCATCCCGATTGTCATCCGGACGCCCCCCAAATTGCAGGGGACTGGCCCAGCGCGAGAACGGATCCCACGGGATTTCCGGAGTCTCCCGAATGGGCAGACGCAGCGTGCGAAAGGGGGCGGGAAAGACGTTGAATTGCCGGTGCGAAAAAAACTCGTCGATGTTCGGCCCCGAGGCCGACTCGCCGGTGCCCGTTCGGTTTTCCACCAGATTGGTAACCGTCAGGTTCGTGCAACCCGCACTCGCCAAGTCTCGCAGGAAGATCACGCCCCGATTCTGAATCGCAGGTGAGGGCCGTCGGTGGGGCAACCCTTGGAGCGACGAATCCAGCAGGGAAATCATGCTGGCCGGGTCCACATTTAGGACCGCCGGCACGGCATTGGTGCTGCGCACATGCCGCAACGACAGGACCTGGCCGCTGTTGCGAATGCCCGCCAACTGCTGGTGGACAAACTCTACTGACTCGGCCGTTACGGAATACACCGAAAAAGCCGTCCGCAAGCCGACGTCAAAACCCTCGACCCGGACATTTTTTAAGAACACGGGCCCATTGTAATCAACGTGCCCCAAATCAATGCCCGTCGCCCCAGCGCCCTGCCCCCCGGCGATCACCGTCACGTCGCGAATGCAGCCCTGCTCGTTGGCCTTGAACTGCAAACCCACGGCCCCCGGATTGCCGACCCCAGTGTGCAATGTGAGGTTGCGCACCGCATTGCGGTGGTGCCGCTGGTGTGCCCCGCCCGTCCACAACATCGGCCGCGGCCGACCGGGGTTGCTGAAGCCGGCCGAGTAGTCCACCAACTCCAACCGGGCTCCGGCGCGACTTTGCCCCTGCAAAATCGTGGCGCGCTGGGCGGTGTCCCCCTCGCCATTGGGCCAGCGCAAGGTCGTGGATAACCGGTAGGTGCCGTTCGGCAGATAGATGATCCGGTTGCCGTTCGGGTTTTCCATCAGCGCCTGTTGCAGCGCCTCGGTGTCATCCGTCTTGCCGTCGCCCTTGGCGAAATAAGGCGACTTGGAGACGTCAATGACGCCGGCATCTTCCGGAAACACGATGTTTTCCGCGCTGGCACCACCGAAAATAGTCAGGGCCAGCCACGAACCGAGGAGACGAATGATTCGCGAATGCATGTGTGGGCGAAGCTGCTTTGAACATAGGCACCAAGCGGGTCGAGGCGAGCCGTTTCCGCAGAAAATCCCGCTCGGTTGGCAATTCCAGTTTCCCCGCTCGCCCGCTTCGTCTATCCCCGCCCGCACGTGGGCGAATCGCGATCAACTTTTTTCCGCCAAAGCGGCTGGATGGCCTTGGCCACCATCCTGAGTGGGGCCTGCATGACGCTGGTGCATTCCTTCGCCGCCCAACCGCTCGGCCAAGAGTATGTCACCTTCGGCACGCTGCTGCGGGTTCTGCTCCTGCTGGCGATTCCCAGCGCGGGCCTCCAGATCGCTTTTGCCCAGCAAACCGCCGCGGCTGAACCCGGCCAAATCGGGGCCCTTGCCAGCTTGGCTCGCCGGGTCTTGGCCAGCCTTACCTTGGGCTGGCTCGGGCTGGTGGTGCTGGCGTTCATCTGGCGGGCGGAATTGGTCGCTGGACTCAAACTCCCAAGCCCCGCCCTGCTCTGGCCCGCCCTCGGCGCGGCGTGGGCTTCGCTCGCCCTGCCTGTCTTCCGTGGCCTCGTTCAGGGCCGCCAGAATTTCGCCGCCTTGGGTGGCTCGGCCATTCTGGACGGAGCGCTGCGCCTGACGCTCGTGCTTGCGTTGGTCGTGCGCGGTGGCGGCAAGGCAGCCGCGGCTCTCACGGCGGCGGTGATCGCCATGCTCGTCGCCACCGGCGTCACGGCCTGGGCTTCGCGCCACCTCTGGCTAGCGCCCGGAACCGGCTGCGCTTGGCGGCCGTTCGCCCGCCAAGTCCTCCCTTTCACATTGGCCGCCGCCTGCCTGTTGGTGCTCTCACAGTCGGACGTGATTTTTCTGCAAACCGCCTTGCCCGGCGCCGCGGCGGGCGCAGACGACCTGTTCCAACTGGGAACCACGTATCTGCCCGCCGCCACCATCGGCTTTGCGATGACCCAGTTCACCGTGCCGCTCGCCGTGGTGATGTTTCCCAAGATCGCCCGCAGCTTCGCCCGCTCGGAGCCGTCCGATGCCCTCCGCCTCGCCTTGATCGGCACCGCACTGATCGGGGCCTTGGCGGCGCTCGCCGCGACCGTGCTGCCCAAGCTGCCCTTGCAGATCCTCTACTTTCGCTCGCCCGCCAACTGGGCCGCCTGGCCCATGGTTCCTTGGTGCGCGTGGGCCATGCTGTCGTTCGCCCTCGCCAACGTGCTGGTCAATGACCGCCTCGCCCGGGCGGACTTCCGCTTTGTGCCTTGGGCAGTGCTGCTGACCCTTGGTTTTATCGGCGCCCTGATGGGGCTGAAACCGCAACTAGCCGGCTGGGCGCCTTTCACCGCCTACCGCGTCGTGGTCGGCACCATCGGCGGCTTTAACCTCGCGCTGCTTGCCCTTGTAGCCGCGGTGTCGGCCCGACCCGTGCGGGCCGTCCCTCGCGCCGCCGCCTGACGGATGGTTTAGGGCCGGTATTCCACGCGCACGAGTTGGGTGTCCTTGTTGCCCGTCCAAGCTGTGCCGTTTTCCAGCACGTAGAGGCAGCCGTCCGGGCCGAAGTCGAGGTCCGTCGGCCGCATGAAGGTCAACTGCGGACCAAAACGCTCCAGATGCAGCGTGCCATCGGGCTTTTTCGCGATGCGGTTTTCCGCGTCGAGATGCACGGCGATGATCCAGTTTCGCGACCATTCGTAAATGAACAGGGTGTGGTCGAATTCACGCGGCAACTTCGTGGGCGATTTGAGCTGCTCGTCGAAGTAATACACCGGCCCGGCGCACGCGGTTCGGCCCCCGTCCTTCAGCACGGGAAAGCGGGTCGAAGGGGAATACGGATACCAGATGAAGGCCGGTTGCGCGGGCGGTAGTTCGCGCGGTCCGGTGTTGTAACGGGACTCGTTCAGCGGCTTCAGCGGATCCCACGCCGCCCCGGCCTGCCGGGTGGCGAAGTCATGCCGCCGGTAGGGTTTGTTATCCGCGATGATCAGCGGCCAGCCAAAGTTGCCGGCGGCGCGGGCCTGATTGATTTCGTCAAAGCCGGCCGGGCCGCGCTGTTCGTTGGGGCCGCCGGCGTCGGGGCCGACCTCGCCCCAGTAGAGGTAGCCGCTGCGCCGATCCACCGCGATGCGCCAGGGGTTGCGGTTGCCCATCACGTAGATCTCGGGCCGCGTCTTGGGCGTCCCCGGGGGAAAGAGGTTGCCCGCGGGAATCGTCACCGTGCCGTCGGGTTCCGGATGCACCCGTAGGATTTTACCGCGCAGATCGTTCGCGTTGGCGGCTGATTTGAGTGCGTTCCACGGGCCGCGGCCGTCGCGTTCATCGGTCGGGGTGTAGCCGTCGGATTCGCCCGGATGGGTGTTATCCCCGGTGGCCGCGTAGAGATTGCCCTGGGCGTCCATGGCGAGGGAACCGGCGGAATGGCAACATTGATCGCGTTGGGTGGGGATTCGCAGCAGTTCCCGGCGGGACGAAAGGTCCAGTGTGTCGCCTTTTAGCGTGAAGCGGGAGACGAGGTTGTCGCCCACTTTTTCGCCGGCCAGGTTGGTGCGGGTCATGGGTTCCGAATGGCACAGGTAAACCCAGCCGTTCGTCGCAAAGTGCGGGTCGAGCGCGATGCCCAACAGGCCGTCTTCCAGTTCCTTGAACACCTCCAACCGGGCCGCGACCATGGTGGTTTTGGTCTCCGGTTTCCAAATTTTCAAAACCCCGGCGCGTTCGACGAGCAACACCCGGCCATCCGGTGCGACGGCGATTTCCAGCGGGTCCACGACCACGTCCTCGAGTTGGCCGTCGCCGTCCAGATCGCGGTCGGCGTCCAAGATGACCTTGTGCAGCGGGCCATCCGTCTGCGGGCCCGAAGGCACGGGCGCCGCTTGGCTGATCGCGGCGGCACTGAAGCCGGCGAGGAACAAGGCGGGGCCCCACGCGGCCCAGCGAATTTTTTCCGGGAAATGCATCGCCGAGATTCAACCGGAGCCCGGCCCGATGGGCACGCGTTTTTCGGTTGGCCGCGGCGCCGGCGTGACACCTTTTCCCGGTTCTGCCACAACCGCCGCCGATGAATCTCCCCACCGCTTGGCCCCGCCGTTGGCTGGGTTTTGCCTTGGTGGCGCTGCTGGCCTTGACCGGCTGCGCCACGAAACCCGCTCGCCCCCTCCGCGTGCGGGTGTGGGATGAACGCCAGCCCCAACAAAAGCAGGCCTATCCGCAATGGCTCGGCAACCAGCTCGCGGCGCACCTGCGGACGCTGCCGGGGCTCGACGTCCAATCCGCCGCCCTCGACGACCCGCAGCAGGGCTTGGGCGGATTGGACCAAATCGACGTGTTGATCTGGTGGGGCCATGTCCGGCAGATGGAAATCGAACCGCCGGTTGCCCGGGACATCGTCCGCCGCATCAAAGCCGGCCAGCTCCAGTTGATCGCCCTGCACTCGGCCCATTGGTCCCGCCCGTTTGTGGAAGCGATGAACGAACGGGCGAGCCTGGATGCCCGCGCCGCGCTGGCTCCCGCGGAGCAGGCCACCGCGCGACTGGTCGAGTCCGACCTCTTTCCGCGGCCCCTCGTAGCGCCGAAATACACCGACCGATTCTCGCCCGCGGTGGTCTATCGCAAGCCCACCGAAGGCCCCGTGGAAATCCGCCTGACGCTGCCCAATTGCTGCTTTCCCGCCTACCGCGGGGACGGCCAACCCAGCCAGATGACAGTGCTCAAGCCCCAGCATCCCATCGCTCGGGGCTTGCCCGCCACCTTCACCCTGCCGCAGACCGAGATGTATGACGAACCGTTCCACGTCCCGCCGCCGGATGAAGTCATCCTCGAAGAACGCTGGGCCACCGGGGAATGGTTTCGCAGCGGCAGCGTGTGGCAACTCGGGGCCGGCCAAGTGTTCTATTTCAGACCAGGCCACGAAACCTATCCGGTCTTTTTTGACGCCCACGTGCTGAAGGTCATCGGCAATGCCGTGCAGTGGCTCGGGCGGGCGCGCTGAGGGGTCGCAGGCGGGCGCCGGTCCCGCCCTCACTTCCGGCCGGCAGCGGTGCCGAAAACCACTACCGCACGCGCAGCCGGATTTCGCCGGCGTCCAGCCAGGGCTCGACCGGCGAGGCGGCGGGGGCAAGGGCCTTGACCGGGTAATTCGTCTGCCACGGTTGGTAGCCGACGGCCCGCACGCGGAGGCGGAGGTCAAAGCCGGCCTCGCCCCAGCCCAACAGGAAAGCCACGCGCTCCGCCGGCAGCTTGAATTCCCCCCCGGCCGTCGTCCGAGTCTCGCGCTGGAGCAGGCGCAGCTCCTCGGCCCCTTTCCACAGGCCGCCCAAGGGCGCCTTCCAAGCGCTCAGTTCGCGCCCCACGCGCACGCCGCGCAGCGGTTGGCCCGTGGCTTCGGCCACGACCCGACCGGTCACGCGGGGCGCGGAGAATTCGACGCCCGGCCCGCGGACCGAAGTGCAGCCGCTCACCCCCAGCAGCAGCCAGCCTAGGCTGATCCATTTCGTGCGGCGCATGACGCGGGGTTAAACAATGGCGGGCTGGGGTAAAGCGAGAACTTCCCGGATCAACGCGAGGAAGTCCCCGATTTCGAAGGGTTTTTCAATCGTCCGGGTGGCCCCGGAACTTTTGGCCAAGGTGAGGTAGCCGTGCGGATGCAACCGGCCCCCGGCCGACATCGCGATCACGCGCAAGGCGGGCCGGTGCTTGTGCAGGCTCAGGATCAGTTCGATGCCCTCCATGTCCGGCATGATGATGTCGGTCACCACCAGATCAATCGGCACCTGTTTCAAAATGGCGAGCGCTTCGCGGCCATTTCCGGCCTCGTGGGCCGCATAGCCGGACCGCACGAGGGTGCGGCGCAACATGGAGCGCAGCTCCGGGTCATCGTCGACCAGCAGGATTTGGGGAGTAGGTAAGCTCACGAGACTGGATGCAGTTGTTGAAAAATCGCTTCGCTCAATTCTTCCAAAGTCGCGGGTTTGCGCACCACGCCGCGCACGCCTGCGGCTTCCGCGGCCTGCCGCACTTCTTCGCTCAAATAGCCGGAACTGAGCACCACGGGCAACTCGGGCCGCAGGCTGGCGCATTCCCGTGCGACCTCCACGCCGGAGATGCCGGGCATGTTGAAGTCGCAGAGCACCAGCGACCAGGCCGCCAACTCGGCGCGGAGGGCGGCCAAACCCGCGCTGCCGTCGGCACAGGTGGTGACCTGATAGCCCAAACGCTCCAGGACGAGGCCGGTCGCCCGCAGGATCGGTTGCTCGTCGTCGATGACCAAGAGGCGTTGCCCTTGGCCGCGCCGTAACTGCCCGCCCAAATTGGCCACCGCCCCCGGGCTCGGGAGCTCGGGGCTGGCCGGCAGGAACAGATCGAAGGTCGTGCCCACTCCGGGCGCACTCTTCACTAGGATGGCGCCGCGGTGGGACTTCATGATGCCGTGGACCACCGACAAGCCGAGGCCGGTGCCCTTCCCCGGCTCCTTGGTAGTAAAGAAAGGGTCAAAGGCCCGATGCAGCATCGCGCCGTCCATGCCCTTGCCGGAATCTTGCACCCGCAGCCGAACATACGGCCCGGGGCGGAAATCCGGATTCTGCCCAGCCAGTTCCGCGTCCACCTCGAGCGCCGTGAGCTCGATGCTGATCCGGCCGGACCGCCCTTCAAGGGCATGCCAGGAATTGGTGCCGAGGTTGAGAATCACCTGCTGGATTTGGTTCTCGTCCGCCAGCACGGCCGGCAGGTGGTGGCCAAAAGTCAGCTTGAGCCCGATGCCAGCCGGAATCGTGGCGCGCAACAGGCGGACACTTTCCTCGATGATCGGCCGCAGCTCGACGCGGTGCAGTTCGTGGGTGTCCTGCCGGGCAAACGTGAGGATCTGGCGCACAAGATGGGTGGCGCGGCGGCTGGCTTTGAGGATTTGGCCCAGGCTCTCCGCCGCCGGGTGGTTCGGCCCGACATCCATTTCGGCGATCTGGGCATTCCCGATGATGGCGCCCAAGATATTGTTGAAGTCGTGGGCGATACCCCCGGAAAGCAGCCCGATGGCTTCCATTTTTTGCGCTTGGCGCAGTTCTTTTTCGAGCCCGATGCGGTCGGTGATGTCCGTCCAAGCGCCGATGATTTCCGTCGGTTTGCCATCCCCGGCGCGCAGTAGCCGTTTCTCATCCCGCAACCAAATATAGGCGCCGTCTTTGCGGCGAAAACGGAATTCCAAGACTTGATGATCGATCTCGTAGAGGCGCGGATTCGCGGCCAATACCCGGCTCCGGTCGTCGGGGTGCAGCGAGTCCACCCACCACGCGCCGTGGATCGATTCCGACGGCAGGAAGCCGGTCAGGTTATACAGATTGTCGCTGACCCAATAGCACCGCAACCCTTGGGCAGTGAGGCGCAGCGCGTAGAGCACGGCCGGGCTCAGGGCCACAAAGCGCTTCATCTCCTCCTGCACGGTTTTGCGGGCGATGAACTGGCCCACTTGGGAACCAATGACCTCCACCATTTCGAGCAGGCTCGGATCGGCCACGATCGGCGAGGCGCTCAAACCCGCCATGACCCCGATCACCTTGCCGGCGGCCCGGATCGGAAAGGCGATGAGGCTCCGCAAGCCCGCCGCCAAGGCCGTGGGCGTTCGTAAGAAGGTCGCCTCGTCCGCCAGACTGGGAACTATCAGCAGGTGTCCCGACTGCCACACTCGGCCGGGAATTCCTTGGCCCGGCAGCACGTGTAACGCTCGGGTTTCAGCGTCAAAGGCGGCCAACCCTTCGCCCGGCCGGTGCCAGGTGGCATGGCAAGTCAGACTGCCGTCGCCGCCGTCCACACTCCAGAGTTCACCCCATTCCCAGCCCTCGCCCACACAGAGCGCCCGCAATACGTCCGGCGTCGCACTGTCCATGGCACTGGCTTCGGCTAGCACTTGAGTCACGGCGTGTTCGGTCGCTCGCCGGATTTCTGCCCGCCGCTTTTCCGTCACGTCAAGGAGCACCCCCGTCCAACTCCGGTCGCCTCCGCCCCCCCCCGTCGGATGGGAACGCCCCTCCAGCCAGATCACTCCCTTGGTGGGATGGCACACCCGAAAACTGTCACCCCACGGCTGATCTTCCCGGATCACTTGCTCAATCAGCGCCTGGACCCGCGGCCAATCGTCCGGATGGATCCTCGCAAACGCCGGTGCCGCATCCGTGCTCACGTCTTCGGGCCGAACACCCATGAGCTCGAAAAATTGGGGACTGGCCTCCGTGAAGCACATGGCGCCATCCGGCGCCACCCGGAACACAAACAAGGCCCCCGGCATGGCCGCCGCCATCGCCGCCAGCCGGTTTTGCAGGCGCAACTGCTCGCGCAAAACCGCCTCGGAGGCCCGCCGTTCGGTGGCATCGCGAAACACCCCAGCCAAGCAAGGCCGGCCCGCCAGCTCAATGCAGGTCAAACTGAGGTCGGCATAGAAGACGGAGCCGTCTTTGCGCAACATCGGAGTATTCGGCGCCGAGGTCTCTTGCCCCGCCGCCTGTCGAAGAAATCCCGCCACAACCGCAGGCCGGGCGTCGGCCGGGTGAATGTAGTCCACGCGGAGGTCGAGGAGTTCTTCTTCCGGATAACCCAACATCTGGCACATCGCCTGATTGACCCGGACAAACCGGCGGGTCTCGACATCCGCCACGATGACGCCGTCGTAAATGCCGCTGAAGATGGCGCTCAGCGTCGCTTCCGATTGCCGGAGCGACTCCGCCGCCTGCTTGCGGGCGGTAATGTCGTGGTTGATAAAGAGCATGCAGGGCTGATCCCCCAGCATGACCCGTTCAATGGCGGTGCTTACCACCCGAATTTCGCCCGCTTTCGTGCGCAGTTGGCATTCGGAATCGCGGATGGATTCGCCGGCGCCGAGGCGGCGGACTAGCTCCGTCCGTTGGGTCAAATCCACCCAAATTCCCATTCCCGTGGCCCGGCGCCCCAGCACTTCTTCCCGCGAGTAACCAAACATCCGGGAAAATTGCTCGTTCACGTCCAAGTAGACCCCGTCGGGATAGGTGCTGATGACGATCGCCACCGGACTCGCCTGAAACGTCTTGGCGAAACGCTCTTCGGATTCGCGCAGGGCCGCCTCCGCCAACTTGCGTTCCGTAATGTCTTGGAACGAACCCCGCACCCGGGTCACTTGGTCATTTTCCAGCAAAGGCAGCCCGATGATCCGCACCCACTTTTTCTGCCCCGCCCGGGAAACCATCTCCAGTTCGAGATCGTAGGGTTCCGCTTGGGTGATTGCCCGCTGGATGGCGGCTTCGAGCCGCGTCCGATTTTCGCCGAAATAACACGCCAGCCCATCCGCCAACGTGGCGCTGTCCGCCGAATTCATCCCGTGGATGCGCGCCACCTCGTCGGTCCAGAACACCGCGCCCGAGGGGACTTCAAACGCCCAACCACCGACCTTCGCGATGGCGCCGGTTTCCCGCAGCATCGCCTCGTGGAAGCGCAATTTCTCCTCCACCCGCAGCCGCTCCGTCACGTCCACCCCGTAGAACACCAGCGCATCATTCCCGCTCAGATCGACCCGGACCGCGGACAAAATCAGCTCCCGGAATTGGCCGTCGCGGGTCCGCACTCGCACCTGGGCATTCGTGACGTTTTCCCACCGGGCGAGCTGCCCGAGCACCACTTCGCGCTGCCCGCGATCAGCCCAAAATTTGAAATCAGGCGACAGGCGCCCGATCAACTCCTCGCGCGTATAACCGAGCACTTCGCAGAAGTGCCGATTGACGTCCAAAATCCGGTGGTCGGAGTAGTTGCCGATCGAGGCGAGAATGGGACTGGCGTGAAACGCCTTGGCGAAGCGCTCCTCGGTCAGGCGCAGTTTTTCTTCGACGCGCTGCCGCCGTTTCACATCCGCCTCCAAGGCTTCCGTGCGGTCCGCCACCTTGGTTTCGAGCGTCCGAGCGTAATCGGTCAGCCGCCGCCGGGCATTGGCCGTCGCCAAGACCAGCGCAGTCATCACTCCAATCAAGACCAGCAAGCCGGGCACAAACCACCTGCGTTCCTGCAAGGGCACGGACTGCACGTGAAAATCCAACACCGCCGGCGTTAGATCCACTTTGCCCTCGAAATTCACACTGCGGACTTCGAGTCGGTGTCGCCCGATCCGGAGGTCATCCACCGACCATTGCCGCTCGCCAGCCGCCGTCGCTTCGGACCAACCGCCCCCGTCCAGCCGCCAAGAAAAACGGGCATTGTGCTGGGAATTACGCGGCTGGAAACGCTCCACCTCCGACGCGACTACCACGAGGGGGTCATGCACATGCACGCGATTGGGGCCGGTCAAACGGGTGCCGGGAATGTAGCGGCCGGGTTGGAAGTGCAACACCCGGTCCCCCACGCCCAACCACAGGCTGCCCGCCGCCCCCCGAACGATCGCCTGAACGGCTTCCGTCGTGGGCAAAAACTGGGCCACGGGAACCGCGTCTGGCTGGTGGTCTACCCGGAAAATCTGGCCGGTGCCGGTGGCGAAGATCGTGCTGTCGGTGCCCTGCATCAAGTTGCCCAACGTCGGCACCGGAAAGGTCGTCCAGATTCCGTCCCGGAGGCGCACGAGCGCACTGGATCCGCCAATCGAGCCCGAGCAACCAAACCACAGCTCGTCATCCCGTTGCACACACGACACCACCTGCCGGGCGGGCAATTCTTGAATCGATTCCCACGTCGTGGCTTGGCCCAACTGCCAGCGAAACAGGCCCGTATCACCAAACAACCAAAGCGATCCGCGCTGATCGTCGAAAAATTCCATCCGCTGGGGCCCGACCAGCGTCGCCGGCGCATCCAACCGCAGCGTGCCCGTGGCGGATACCCGCACCAGCACGGTGTCAGTGCCCACGCCCCGGTCGCCGGCAAACCACATGCCGTTGGTCGCGCTCCCCGCCGCCGCCGACCACAAGTTAAGCCCCGCCAGCTCGGGCACGAGTTGGGTCTGCCAGCGGTTGCTCGCGTAACGGGAGGCCGCCACCTGGCCCGCGGCATCCCACCCCAGAACCCAAAAATCTCCAACCCGGTCACCCCGGCCCGCCGCCACTTTGGCCAAGCCAGTCTCCGCGGGCGAAAACGTCGTTGCGTTGGTGCCTTGCCAGTGGGTGACGCGATTACCGGTCCAGCCCCATTGCGACCGGCTCCGCAGGTTATTGCGCAATTCGTCGTAAGCTTCGCCCAACTGCGTCCACTGGCCCGCGTGCAGGCGCACGACCGGCCCCGGGGGCTGGGTGAGACTTCGAGTTTGGGCAAACCAGACGCCGCCCGCCGTATCCGCCAATTTCGGCGCGGGCAGGTTGGTGTATTCCCGCCATTCTCCCCCCCGCCGCACCCACCGCACGAGGCAGTCATAACCCACGGCCCACACGGAGCCATCCGGGGCTTCGCGGAGGTCTTCGGTCGTGCCTTGTGGCGTGGCAAATTCCGCCGAAACCGGCTGCCAATGATTGGTATGCCACTCCATGAACACACTGCGACCGCGAGTCGGTCGGCCCACGGCCACGATGGTGCCATCTGCCAAGGCGCGGATTCCGTGTTCATGCCGGATTTCTTTCGCTTGGCGCTCCCAGGCACCCGCTTGCAGCCGAAACACCTGCTGCCCGGTCGAATAGAGCAGTCCCGCAACCGGACTTTCGGCGATGGAGCTAGATGACCAGTTGATATTTGCGCCGGCGGGCAACGGGAATGCCAAGTGCCAGCGCTCGCCTTGGAGCTGGGCCAAACCACCCAAGGTGGCCGCAAACTGCCGGCCGGCCCGGTCCCGGAAATAATTCACGACGTAACCGCTGGGCAATCCATCCGCCTGCCGGTAAGCCCGCCATTGGCCAGCGCGCAGGGACGTCAACCCGCCATTGGCTTTCGCGTTGGGCCAACTGTCGCTGCAAAACCAGATCGTGCCGTCGGGGTCTTCGGAAATCCGGCGCACATTCGGGCCCGCCAAGTTTGTCTCCGTCCCGGCCGAGTGGAACGTCTTGCCGTCATACAACCCGGCTCCCCGGTCGGTGCCGACCCAGAGCGCGCCCGCCTGCGTGACCAACACGCACCGCACAAAATCGCTCGGCAGCCCTTGCTCCCGACCGTGTCGCCGCCACCGGTAGCCGTCGTATTCATGGAGCCCGTCGGAGCTCGCGATCCACACCGTGCCTTGGCGCACCCCTGGGGGGTTCCGTTCGAAATCGAGGTTGAAGAGGTTGAGGCGGCTCAGCCCCCCCTCTTCGACGAGCGACATGACCTTCCAAGGCTGGTCCAAGCGCTCCGTCGGCACCCAGTCAGCCGCCCGGGCGACGAGCACCGCCACCACCAGGGCGAGCCACTGGAGTCCTCGGCGGACCGCCGGCATAAAAAATTCAAAACCCATCATTACTTGCAGAGGGATAATCAAAAACGGGCCCGCGGAGATTACCAACCCAATCTTGGCCCCTTTGGCCCTCGCCCCAGCGGGGCCAATTGGCCGCAATCTCGGAGCCTCCTCCCGGGGTTTCCCAGCGGGGCGGGCGGCCCTGGGTCCCAAAAATTGCCCGCTTCAACTTCCCCCTAGCCCCGTTTGCCCGCCTTCGCCTAGCTTCCGCGCTCCGTTTTGAAGACCGCGATGAACATGGAAGCCGCGCAGAGGCGAAGTCCCGCAGAAGAAATCTGGAAAACAGGAAAGCAGGAAAACACCTGCCTTCTTCCTGCTTTCTTGCTTTCTAAATTGGAATTCTTCGCCCCTTCGGCCCTTCGCTGTTAACCCGCTTCCCCCCCTTTCCCCATGATGACGTCCGCCCAAATCCGCCAGAGCTTCTTGGACTTCTTCTGTTCCAAGCAGCACACCCTCGTCCCCTCGTCCTCGCTCATGCCGGACAGCCCCAACCTGCTGTTCACCAA
>CAIJLV010000011.1 GCA_903821635.1 uncultured Verrucomicrobiota bacterium
GTCGGCACGTCATTCGCCCCAACGCCCAATGCCCCGGGCGCGCCCTCGGGCCAGAGAGGAATGGGTTCCTTGATTTCGGCGTTCGCCAGCACCGCGGTGGTAAATAAGGCGAGCACAGCTTGAAGCAGTTTCATGGAGACGCCCCGACTTTGGCAGGCCACCACGCGTCAGTTCAAGTCTCCGGCCGGCGGCAATTAACCGCTTAACCCGGTGGCGTTCCCGACTCCGGCTCCCAGCGCAGCGGTGACGTGCGCCAGTCATATTGGATCGCCAGCACCCGCAGCAAAAACGTCGTGCCCAGTCCCCAGACCGCCGCGGCTTCGGGACCGACGCCGAGTTGGGTGTGCAAGGCCACGAACAACGCCGTGCCCGCCACCGTGGCCAGCACGTAGAACTGGCCGGCTTTGAACATCAACGGTTCCTCCCGGGCGAGAATGTCACGCACCGCACCGCCGCCGGTCGCGTTCACGACGCCCACGAGCACAGCGGCCGGGGCGCTGAGGCCCGCAGCTAGGGACAGGCCGGCTCCGATCACGCCGTAGGCCGCCAAACCCAACGCATCAATGGTGCTGAAGACGAGGTTGAACCGATCCATTCGCCGGCCGAAGAGGTAGCCCACCGCGCACCCGGCCCCGATCACGGGCAAATAACGCCAATCGGTCAGCACCAGCGGCGGTCCCCGCTGGAGAAACAACCCGTCGCGCAACAAGGCCCCGCCCACCCCCGTCACCAAAGCCAAGGCAAAGACGCCCACAACATCGTAGTGGCGCCGGATCGCCGCGATTGCGCCCGTCACCGCAAAGACCAGCGTCGCGCCCAAATGAAACCAGGTGGGCGGATCCAGCACGTTCGGCGGAGAACTCATGGCAGAAACCATTCAGAGGCAGCCGTTGTCGATGAGTCGCGTCTGGCCGACAAACACCGCGAGGGCCATCTGCGTGCCCCGGTGGACCTCCTCGGCCGGAACCAAGGTCTTCGGATCGAAAAACTCCACGTAATCAAGCCGCGCCAACGGCCTAGTCTTCACTCGCCGGGCGACGGCACGTTTCAGTTCTGCGGCTTTGACCGGCGCCTTTTGCACGGCCCGACGGCAGGCCGCCAAGGCTTCGGAAAGAACCAAGGCCTGCTCCCGTTCAGCGGCGTTGAGGAAGGTATTGCGGGAGCTTAAGGCCAAGCCGTCGGGTTCGCGGCGCGTCGGGGCAACGACCACTTTCAACGGGAAGTTTAAATCCACTGCCATCCGACTGATGACTGCGGCCTGCTGCCAGTCCTTGGCGCCAAAGACAGCGACTTCGGGCAACACGCAGTTGAAAAGTTTGGCAACGATGGTCGTCACACCGCGGAAGTGGGTCGGCCGGGCCGAGCCTTCCATGCCCCGGGTCAACTGCTCTTCGACGACGTAGGTCGAATAAAGCCCCTCCGCTTTGCCGGGATACATCACGGCATCCGAAGGCAGAAAAATCGCGTCCACCCCCGCAGCCCGGCAGAGCGCGTAATCGCGTTTCAAATCTCGGGGATATTTGGCCAAATCTTCCGTCGGGGCGAACTGGGTCGGATTCACGTAAAGGCTGACCACCACCCTGCCCTGAGGCCCGATCCGGCGACGAGCCACCTGCACCAAACTCAGGTGACCCTCATGCAGATACCCCATGGTTGGAACCAAACCCACGCGGAGTCCTTCGCGGCGCCACGCGAGCCCGGCCCGTTGCATCGCGGCTGGAGTCTTGAACGTCTTCACACCGCAACCCTAGCTCCGGACTCCGGCCGGCTCACGCTCCAAAAAACCTCGCCTCCGTGGTTTGGGCGACCGCGGGCAGGGTTTAGCTTGGGGAAAAATCAGGGGGCGACCACGGAGTCCACCTTCAGCAAGCGCCAAACTTGGGCGTCGCGATTGAGCACGCTCAGGAGGAGTTCCGTAAAACCGTTCCGGTTGGCAAATCGGGCTGCCGGCCGCAACGCGCCCTCGGGCCGCCAGGTGACGTAATCAGGGCTCCGCTCAAGCTGATATGTTTCGCCCGCTAGGGTGAAGAATTTCAGCTGCAACGCCGCGTGCGTTTTGACGGCGCCGTCGGCCGATTCGCTGGCCTCCGTGGGACTGAAACCGGCCAAAATTTCCGTCTGCTCGTCAAGCCCATCGCCGTCCGAATCCGAGCTCTCGGTGCTGCTGCCGAGAATCCGTTCGAAGGCATCATCCACCCCATCGAAGTCGGCATCCACCGGAGAATTCACCGCCACCAGATGGCTACCGCCAACGGCCAGCGAAGCGGTGGCGCCAAAGTTGTTCAATTGGGCGGCTAGCGACTCCGCGTCCCGCCCCCAAACCACCCAAAGGCCCGCCCCGGTGCGGGCCACGGTCACGGTGTTCCCGGCGTAAACCGCGACGACCCCGCTCAACCCGGCCGGCACTCGCGCCTGACCGTCGGCATCGTTACCCCAACAATAGACGCGCCCCTCGCGGGTCACGGCCACGGTGTGGCCAAAACCCGCGGCGATGCCAGCCACTGGCGGCAACGCCGCGGGCACACTGGCCTGCCCCAGACGATTGTCCCCCCAGGCGACCACCGAACCATCCTCCCGCAGCGCCACCGAATGGAACCGGCCCGCCACCACGGCCATGACGTTGGCCAACCCGGCCGGGACGTCCGTTTGACCGGATTCGTTCGCGCCCCAAGCCACGACCGAGCCGTCATTCAACAAGGCTAGGCTGTGACTGCCGCCCGCGGCCACCGTCGTGGCGGGCGCACCGAGTTCGGGCACGTTGAGCTGGCCAGCGGTATTGCCACCCCAGCCGATCACCTCGCCGCTCGGCCGCACGGCTAGGGAATGCGCGCCGCCGCCCGCCAAGGCGATAACCTGCCCCAATTCCGCGGGCACCTCACTCTGGCCGGAGGAATTGAGGCCCCACGCCACCACCGAGCCGTCTGAGTGCAGCCCCAGCGTGTGCCAGACCCCGGCGGCCACCCGGACCACGTCGGCGATTCTGGCCGGGAATTCAAGCTGGCCCAGCTCGTTGTTGCCGAAGGCGCGCACGGTGCCGATCACGAGGGGCTCCGGCGGTCCGCTGTCCGGCCGGGGATCGCCGTCGGCCCGCGCCACGGGCAGGAGCCGGTATTGATTGAGGCCCGGGGCGGCGTTGGTAAGCACGCGGGTGATCCCGCGGCGCGGCGTGAAGGGTCCGGCCAAATCACTCCACAACGAACCGTCTCCCGAACCCTGCAATTGGAATACCGTGCGCCCCGACGCGAAGAATTCGAGTTCGACCGCCGGTCCTGCCTTCAGCGAACCCGCCGGGGCCTCAGTGGCGACGGAGGCATCAAAGCCATAGGTGAATTCCAAGAGATCCGACAATCCGTCACCCTCGGTGTCGGCTAGATTCGGGTTGGAACCGAGCCGCACTTCGATGCCGTCCAAGACGCCGTCGCGGTCGGTATCGCGCTGCGATTTGCTGGTCTGGGCGGCTTCCTCACGGCGGTCATCCAGTCGATCGCCATCCGGATCGGGAATCGCGTCGATGGCCAGCAGGTGAAAATAGCCGCCGGCCCATTGCGCCGGGCGGGCGATCAACGGTGGTTTGGGTAAGGTCGGGTCGCCCCAAAGCACCAACTTGTTCTCGTGGGTCACGGCGCCAGTCATTTTGAAGCCAGCGCTGATCGCCACTGCCTTCGGCAAATTGTTTGGCACCGTCACTTGGCCGGCAGAATCATCACCCCAGGCCAGCACGATTCCATCCCGGCGCAGAGCGACGGAGTGATTGTCCCCCGCGGCGAGGTCCACCACCCCGTGCAACTGGTCCGCCACGGCGGCCGGACTGCATTGGCCGAAATCGTTTGCGCCCCAGCAAACCACGGTGCCATCCGCCGTCAGCGCCAGTGTATGAAACATGCCGGCCGCCACCTTGAGGACTGGCGGGAGATTCGCGGGCACGTTGGTCTGGCCATACGTCGAGTCGCCCCAACTCACCACCGACCCATCTGCACGCACGGCCACGGAGTGAAAGTAGCCGGCGGCAATCGCCACCACTTGGGTCAGGTCCGCCGGCGGGGTCGCCTGGCCATACGCATCAGAACCCCAACCGCGAACCGTGCCGTTGGTTTGCAGCCCCAGCCCATGGGCGGCGCCCGAAGCAATCGCGGACACTTCCAAAAGGTCGCTGGGCACATCAATTTGATCCAAGCCACTATCGCCCCACGCAGCGACGGATCCATCCGCCCGCAACGCCATCGAATGAAGAAACCCAGCCGCCACTTGAATCACGTTGGTCAGATCCGGCGGCACCAAGGTTTGGCCGGCCAGATTGCCCCCCCAGGCAACCACCTTGCCCGCCACCGGCAGCGGCACTCTCGGCGCCAACGGAAACACCTGCACCGGCACGTCATCACTCGCCTGGCTAGAGGTCAGCAAGGCCGCCTCCAATCGATACGTCCCGGCATCCCTGGTTCCGACGTTCAGTAGCACCAAGTTCGCGTTGGTTTGGGTTGGCAACGAGTTGGTGCCCGCAAACCACTGGAACTGGATGTAATTGGTAACAACCGTGGTGTTGGTCTTGGTCGAACCAGGGGTGGTGATGGGGCAAAGTTCAAACCCATCGGCCACGCCATCGCCGTCGACATCGCAACTGTCGGGCTCCCCGTCCCCGTCGGAATCCACGGGCGTGCCCTCATAAACCGGCGGGATGTTCGTGATCAGGACGTTGGTCACGAGGATGAAGTTCGTCAGCAACGTAGGGCGGATAACCAGCGTCTCCCCCAACAGGTGCTGCTGGAAGTTCGTGCTCAGGAGGAACAACGGCGTTTGCTCACGGACCAACGGATTGGTGCGCAGTTGGTATTCCTGACCATCGCTGAAGCCGTCGCCGTCGGTGTCGGGTTTCGTCGGGTTCGTGCCGATCCGGAGTTCCTGCAAATCCGACAAGCCGTCGGCATCCAGATCCGGCCCCGGCAGCGCCAAAGGCGTGGCCGCCAAGGCGGCAAATTGGGGCGCGACGGCGGCGGCGAGGGGCTGGGCAAAAACCGAATCAGCGGCGCCGCGGAACCACACGACACCCGCCACGAATAAGAGGGAGAGCAACTTCATCGAATCTGAATTCGCCCACGCCACCCTGCGCTGCCCGACGGCATCAAAGCTTCACCGGCAAACGGCATCGTGGTTTGGGCTGAGCGGCCCAGTCTTATGCAAGTTCCTTGCCGATTAACCGACAAATTTGTGCCGATCTGGTGCCACTTTGAGCGCGAACCAGCCCCGCTCAGATTAACCGCTCTGAGATTTGACGGGCCACGCGGTTCCGAAGGAGGCTTGGCGATGCGTTCCATGTCTGTCTGGCGGGTGCTAGGGGTGGTTGGTTTCCTAGTCTTGTCAGCCGCGCTCCCGGGGGCGGCCGCGAACCCGTTTCCCGGCGAAAAATCAGCGTGGTTCGGCTTCGATCGCTATGATTTCCCCGTCGGAGGCAATTCCGCCCTCGTCATTGCCCCGAAGGTAACAGCCCCCGGCCGCCCTTGGGTTTGGCACGGCGAATTCTTCGGCCACAAACCCAAACCCGATCTCGCCCTGCTGGAGCGAGGGTTCCACGTGGTTTATCTTGCAGTCCCGGACCACCTCGGTTCGCCCGCGGCGGTTCGCCATTGGGAGACGTTTTACTCCGAACTTACGAACCACCACGCCTTCGCGGCCAAGGCGGCGCTCGTCGGGCTGAGCCGCGGCGGGCTTTAT
This sequence comes from uncultured Verrucomicrobiota bacterium, assembly GCA_903821635.1. Taxonomy (GTDB): domain Bacteria; phylum Verrucomicrobiota; class Verrucomicrobiia; order Limisphaerales; family UBA9464; genus CAIWAH01. The sequence continues at coordinate 5,707 of CAIJLV010000011.1, forward strand.
TGCTACAACTGGGCCGCTGCCCATCCCACCCAAGTCGCCTGTGTCTACGGCGACGCGCCGGTGTGTGACTTCCGAAGCTGGCCGGGCGCCTTTGGCAAAGGCAAACGCAGCGACCGTGATTGGCAGTTGGTGCTCGAGCAATACGGCTTCAAATCGGATGCCGAAGCCCGCGCTTACGCCCTGAACCCAGTGGATAATCTCGCCCCGCTCGCCGCCGCCCAGATCCCGCTGCTCCACGTCTTTGGGGACGCGGATGAGGTCGTGCCGTGGGACGAAAACACCGGCGTCATCGCCGAGCGGTATCCGAAACTCGGCGGCCGGATCACCCTGATTCGCAAACCGGGCGTAAAACATCATCCGCACGGCCTCGACGATTCGACCCCGATCGTGGAGTTTATCTGGGAACACACCGCCAGCGCCGAAGCCAAGCAATGGTTTACGCAGCGCACCCATGCTCCCCGCGCGACCGTCGAACTTCCCGCCAAGCCCCAGCTCAACCGCGACTGACGCGTTCTGGACGGGTTTGGCCGTGGATCGGGAGGACGAACGAAGGCTCCCCTGGGTTAACTTTCGGTGTCGCTGCAAAAAAGGTCACCCCGCCGAAGCGGGGTGACCTTTGCCCCAAAAAACGCCAGTGCGCCGACTTACTTCGGCTGCGTCACCCCCGGCCACGTGTCCGTGCGAAACGGCGAGGCAGGGAGATCATCACTGTTGGCGAGGTTGACGACCGGATGATCATTCCAGCCAAACCGGGCGGCCACGGGCTGAGCTACGGCCTCACTGCGCAAAACCAACTTGGTTTTCGTGCGCCGGATGACCGTGGCCGGGTGAAATTTCTGATCGGCCCCCGCCACGGTGAAGCCCGTAAGCACGCCTCCATCCAACGCCTTCAAGCCGCTGCCGGCATCGCGGAAGTTTAGTTCCAGCGTGTTGCCCTTCACCTTGGAGGATTTTAGGCGCGGACCGTGCGCGCCGATCTTTTCACCATAAACTTGGGCGCGGGCCAACCGGGCCAAGCGTTCGCCCACGGGCCGCTTTTGGGTCGGATGAATGTCGTCCTTGTCGCCCACATCGGTGATCACGGCCACGTCGGCGTGTTTGACCGTCGCCGATGCGTGGCTCTGGGCTTCCCGGAGTTCCGCCCAATCGCTCGCGCCTACCTCGGACGCAATGACCGCCAGGTCGCGCTTCTTGTTCTTGTCCCACGGCGCCAGTTGGACGGCGTAGAACGGGAAGTTGCCCTGGCCCCAAGCTTGGCGCCAATTGGTGATCATGTCGGCGTAAAGGCGGCGATACTGCCACGCCCGGCCGGCGTTGGATTCGCCCTGATACCAAATGGCACCACGGATGCCGTAGGGAATGAGGTTGGCCAGCATGCCGTTGTAGAGTTCCGCCGGGCGCCACGGTTGCCCGGGCCGGTTCTTGGAAAACTTCTCCCCCTTAGCCGCGGTCGCCTGCTTTTCCGCTTCCCACTGCTTGACGGCGGCGGCCGCCTTGTCGGCGGCGGCCAGACCGGGTTCGAGGATCTGGGAGTTATATTCGGCATCGGCCCGAAGCACGTCTTCGCGCATCCAGACCTCGGCCGGGGAGCCACCCCAACTGGTGTGAATGATCCCCACCGGCACCCCCTTCGCGCGGAGGGATTCCTCCAAGCTGCGGCCGAAGTAATAGCCCACCGCGGAGAAATTTCGCACGGCCTCCGGCTCCGCTTGCACCCACTTGTGCGGGGCGTAATCCAGATCGGTCTTCACGTCAGCCGACCGACGTTTAACGACCGTGAAGAGGCGCAGATTGGGATTGTCGCTGTGCGTGATGTCGTTGTCCGGCTCGAAGCTGCGAGCCATCGGCCACTCCATGTTGGATTGCCCGGAGCAGACCCAAACTTCGCCCACCACGACATCAGCAAGGCTCACCGTATTGGCCGGGCCGCTCACTTTGAGAGCGGTGCCAGTAGCCGTGGCTTTGAGTGGCGACAACGTGATCATCCAGCGGCCGTTTTGGGCGACGGTGCTGCGTTTCTGGCCGGCGAATTCCACGGTGACCGATTCCCCGTCTTGGGCGGTGCCCCAGACCGGCACCTTGAGGCCGCGTTGCAGCACGGCGTGGTCGGAAAAAGTGGGGTGAAGTTTGACCTCGGCCTGCGTAACAACGCTGCCCGCCGTCAGGGCAAACACAAACGCGAGCCAACCCGAGCCAGCCGCAGCTGCTCGCTTGGAATTGAATGGGGAACGCACACACCTGTTAAACGCGAAGTCAGGGCGAGGGTCAATGCGGGCTCCAAGAAAGCGGCCGGCCACACCGCAGGGCTCGCCCGCAACCGCGGCCCAAAGCAGGGCTTTAGCGCTCTAAAATTCTTAGGTTGTCCGGGGCGCTTTGGGGCCGCCCAAGATCCGTGCGGGCAGAAGCACAAGCGCCCGGACCAACGCCACGACACCTTCCAGTAAATAAAAAACGAGCCGGAATGGCAGGCTCAACAGCCATACGAACGGAAACAGGACCAGCACCAACAGCGCGAGCGGCCAGCAGAGCAGCCACAACAGACACCAACCAAGCAGGCAAATCAGCAGTTTCATAACTCCAGCACCCGCCACCCAAACGACGAGTTTCAACTTCCTGCGCCGGTTTGACCATGTCATCGCGCTGGCGATTCACGGCGGCCTCGCCAAGACTTCGGCGGCGCGAAGCCCGCGCCTTTTGGAATGAAGCCATTCAATGCCATTGCCGCGTTGGCGGAAAACCGGGTCATCGGCCACCAAGGACGCATTCCCTGGCACCTGCCCGACGATTTTCGGTGGTTCAAGCAAGCCACCATGGGCGGAGTGCTGGTGATGGGGCGAAAGACGTTTGAGTCGATCGGCCGACCGCTGCCGGGCCGTGAAACGGTCATCTTGAGTCGCACTGGTTTCACCGCCCCCGGCACCCGCACGGTGCGCGACGTGGCGGAACTGGACCAACTATTGGCCACCGAGGCGCGCCCAGTTTGGGTCGTGGGCGGTTCGGAAGTTTACGCCCTCTTGCTGGCTCGTTGCGCCCAACTCTGGCTTACCCACGTGAAACGAACGGTGGCAGGAGATGCCTTTTTCCCCCCGTTCGAGGCTGACTTCGTCCCAGCTGAAACGGTTCTCGAGCAACCGGAGTTCACCGTGGTCCGATACGAACGGAACCCCGCCCAGCCATGAGGCTCTCTGGATTCAGCTTACTCCTTAGCGTCGGGATTGGGATAGCGAGCTTGGCTGACCCACTGGCCGCACAAACCCGACCCGCCTGCCTCCGCCTGCTGAAGCCCACGACTGACTGGGGCGTGACGACCAACGCCACCGGCGAACTCGTCCTCGAATCCATTCCCGTCACGGCGCCCGCGGGCTGGGACGAATTGATCTTGTCGTGGAATGCCGGGACCAACCTGCAATTGCGCCTTGAGGTCCAGGCCCTTGGCACCGCCGGGACCACTCGTTGGTATCCCCTCGGCGTCTGGTCGGCCGAGGGTGAACGCGGCTCCACCAACCACGTGCATGATGACGCCGGCGAAGTGGACACCGACATCTTGCGCTTGAAGCGCCCGGCCGCTTCAGCTCGTGTGCGCCTGACGCTGCAGGGCCAACGCGAGCAACTGAAACTGGTGGCTCTCGCGTTCTACAATCGGCAGCTCGCGGCCGTCGAACAGCCCTCAGACCAGCGCGCTTGGGGGCGACTGGCGGCCGTCCCCGTGCGGACCCAAGCTGAATTTCCCGAGGGCATCGACAAGTGGTGCAGTCCAACCAGCACGAGCATGGTGCTGGAGTATTGGGCGCACAAACTGAAGCGTCCGGACCTTAATTTCACCGTGCCCGCCTCCGCTCGGGCAGTCTATGACCCCGGCTGGGGCGGCACCGGCAACTGGTCGTTCAACACCGCTTTTGCCGGCTCTCAGCCCGGCCTGCGCGCCTGTGTCTGCCGGTTCAACGATCTGGTCGAGTTGGAGCGCTGGGTGGCGCCAGGCTTCCCGGTGGCGGTGTCGATCAGCTATTCACTCTTGAAAGGCCGGGCCGCGGCGGAAAAAGGCGACGGCCATATCGTCGTCGTGCGTGGGTTTACCCCCACCGGCGACGTCGCGATCAACGATCCCGGAGTCCGACGAGAACGGGTCCAGTGGGTAGTGCCGCGCGCCCACTTTATCCGGGCTTGGGTCCACTCCCACCGCACGAGTTACCTGATTTGGCCGGAAAACGAACCGCCCCCCGCCGTGAACTGACTCCCGCGCCTCCTCGCCGGCGCGACCACGGCTTATCGTCGGCCCCGTGGATGGACCGGCTGGCCCACTCTTGGCTTGGTCTTTACACACGGGCTGAAGGTGTTGGGCGCTGGGCGTGAGGTCAGTGTCAGGCGCCGAAGGGCCCGGCCGCTAGCCTTCGCGGGGAGGAAAACAGGCGTCCGCGGTCCGTGAATTTGCCCGTGAAACGGAGTGGAACCGTTGGCGGAGATTAGGGCGGTGCCAGGCAAAGGCCGTGAATTTGCCGAGCAAAAGCGCCCGCTTTCTTCAATTACTGAGCGGTTATCCAAGCTCCCCTGAACGGAGTCGGCCTTGACCGCTAAAAATCGTTGTGTCCCCCCCGCCGCTTCCTAGCTTCGGCGCGTGACGAAGACGTTTGCCGAACTCGGCTTTCCGGGACGGCTCATCGCTGTGGAGGGTTTGGACGGCTCGGGCAAGTCAACCCAGGTGCACCTTTTGCTCAAGTGGCTCGAACAACAGGGCGGCAAGGTGTTCTTCTCCGAATGGAATTCCTCGGCCTTGGTGAAAAGCGCGACCAAGAAGGGCAAAAACCAGAACCTGCTGACGCCGACGACCTTCAGCCTCATTCATGCCACCGACTTTGCCGACCGCTACGAACGCCAGCTCGTGCCGCTGCTGCGCGCCGGCTACCTCGTGTTGTGCGACCGATACATCTTCACCGCCTTCGCGCGCGACACGGTGCGGGGCTGCCCGCAAGATTGGGTCCGGGGGCTCTACTCCTTCGCCGCGCTGCCAGACCTGACGTTCTTCTTCAAGGCGTCGCTGGAGGTTTCGCTGGCCCGAATTCTCGACAACCGTCCGGTGCTCAAGTTCCACGAGGCCGGCATGGACTTGGAACTTTCGCCGGATCCCTACGAGAGCTTCCGCATCTTCCAAGGGCGGATCTTCGAGCAATACCTCGCGATGAGCACGGAATTCAATTTCACCATGGTCGATGCCAACCAACGCATCGAGGAGCAGCAGGGCACGCTGCGAAAGCTGGTGGCCGCCCGGATCGACCTGCCCAAATTCACCACCGCCAAAGCCCACTGAACGCCATGGCCGCCGCCAAAAAGAAAACTCGCTCCGCTCCAGCCGACCGCGTGGGCCAAGTGCTGGTCCCCGAGTTGACGCCCAAACGATTCTTCGGGCATGGCTTGCCGGGCACCTTACTGGAAAAACTCACCGGCAAACTCATCGTCGTCGAAGGGGCCGACGGTTCCGGCCGCTCGACTCAGATCCAGAAGCTCACGGCTTGGTTGGAGGGCACCGGCCACGCCACCGTGCAAGTCGGGCTCAAACGTTCTTCGCTCGTGAGCGAAGAACTGGAGCAGGCGCAAAATGGGAACATCCTGTCCCGCACGACGCTGTCGCTCTTCTACGCCACCGATTTCGCGGACCAACTCGAACATCTGATCCTACCCTCGTTGCGCGCCGGCTTCATCGTGCTGGCCGACCGCTACATCTACACGCTCATGGTCCGGGACCTCGTGCGCGGCATGGACGAAGCGTGGCTCAAGAATCTTTACGGCATCACGCTGGTGCCAGACGCCGTGTTCTATTTGGAGGTATCCCCCGAACAGTTGGTCCAGCGCGTGTTCGCCAAGAACCAGGCCCTCGACTACTGGGAAAGCGGCATGGATCTCGGCCTCTCGCGCGACATGTTCGACAGTTTCCTCCAATATCAGGGCCGGATGCGCGACACCTTCCGCCGGCTTCAGCGGACTTACGGCTTCACCATCGTGGATGCCGAACGTTCCCCGGAAGAGATCAATCGCGAGCTACAACAGCGAATTGAGCGAGTGCTGGCGGGCCGCTGAGTCGCCCGTTGGGGAGGCTCGGGTTGACCAGCCCAAGCGAAAAGCAGGCCAGCCTTCGCTTCCCCTCCCCAAGCGAACGCGGAGCGGGCGGCGGGTGCTCAAGTGTTTGACTAAAGCCAAACTGTCAGCACTGTTCTGCACCCATGAGCGCAACCCGGCAAACCCCCACCCGGCGATTCCTGAAGGCACTCGTCTCGACCGTTGGGTTGCTCGTTGCGGGCACCTTGCGCGGGGCTGACTGGCCCCAATATCGGGGCCCCAACCATGACGGCTCCACCCGCGAGTCCATCCGCACGAACTGGGCGCAGACTCCGCCCAAGGTGGTCTGGAAAAAATCCATCGGGCCCGCTTGGAGTTCGATCACCCTCAGCGGCGGACGCGCATTCACCCAAGTCAACCGGCGGCTTTCCAACCAAGCACGGGAAGTGTGCGTCGCGCTGGATGCGGACACCGGCACCGAACTGTGGGCGACCCCTCTCGATCAGGCCGCCTACCCAGATGCCGGCACCGGGAGCACGGACGGCCCGCGTTCAACCCCCACGGTTGAGGGCGACCGCGTTTACGTCTTCACCTCGTATCTGAAGCTGTATTGCCTGCGGGCCGACACGGGCACCGTGGTCTGGAGTCGGGACTTCCTTGCCGAATTTCCCGACAACGAAGTGATTGCCTGGCAGAACGCGGCCTCGCCGTTGCTCGTCGGAGATCTGATTTTTCTAAACTCGAACGTGGCGAACCAACGCCTGACCGCCGTCCGGAAGTCCGATGGGGTCACCGCTTGGAGCGGGCAGACCGATGTGATGACCCATGCCACGCCCGTCTACGCGCCGATTGCCGGCACGCCCCAAGTCGTTTTTCTCACCGCCCGCGGATTAGTCGGCGTGACACCGGAAACCGGCACCGTGCTTTGGCGCCACAGTTTCACCCCCTCGGGCACCTCCACCGCGGCCACCCCGATCGTCGCCGATGACTACGTGTATGCCTCCTGTGCATACGCCAAAGGTGCCTGGACCGCCCGCGTCACGAAGAACGGCAACACCTTCACCGCCGGTTCCGCGAACTACACCGGCGCCAATTCTGCCTACCAAAACCACTGGGCCTCGCCCGTCCATCACGAGGGCTTCCTTTATGGCGTGGTCGAACGCGGCTCCCATAGCTTGGCGTGTTTCAGCCTCGCCGGGCGCACGAACCGATGGCTCACCAGCACAGTCGGCTCAGGCAATCCCGGCTATGCGTCACTCATCAAAGTCGGAGGCAAACTCGTGGTGCTGACAGAAGGCGGGGAATTGGTGCTCGTGGAGCCCAATCCCGCCGCCTACACCGAAA
>CAIJLV010000012.1 GCA_903821635.1 uncultured Verrucomicrobiota bacterium
AGAGAGAGCTTCCATCCCCGGTTCCGGTCGGGCTCCGCCCTCCCTCCACCGGGGATGGACAAACCAACACACCACAACCAACATCAACCAGCGCCTAGAACTCTCATCTCCCTTGGAGCAGTTTGTGCGGTCCGGTCAGTGGGAAGCCGCACCGGAACTCTACTCATCTGCTGTGAGAGGCGCCCTAGGTGGGGGAGAGTTATCCGCGGAAGCTGAGGCGCAACTAGCTCAAATCCGAAGCTATCTTGAACTGACTCCCGAGGCTGCCGCGGAGGGGGACAAACTTATCGAAGAGGCGAAGCATGCCAAAGCGCTTCAGATTTTCAACGACCAGCGAGCAATCCAACGAAAGGCGTGGTTGCAGCAGCTTCGGGAGGGCCGGGCGGAAATCTCGCTTCCGGCAAACGTCATCCTACGAAAGGGCGAAAGATGCCTATTCTCCGTTGGTGGAACCGCACTGGAGGAAAAAGTTGTGCGGAGGGACTACGTCGGCGGCAGCCGCGGTGTGTCAATTCGCGTGGCCAAAGGGATCAGTTTTCGAGTCGGAGCCTCCAAGGGACAATCAGCTCCTGTTTACGACCTAGTCGAAATCGCCGACGGCCAACTCATCATCACCAACCGCAGAATCATTTTTCAGGGAAATCCAAAATCTTTCTCAGATTTACTAGAGAACCTGATTGACGTCAGTCCGGGCAGCCAAGGGCTGAGATACAACGTAACGAATCGTTCGAAGCCACGATTGGTTCGCTATGCAGCCGGCACAGACTACGAAGCGGTGCTAGCAGCACTCGACGGTGCACTGAAATCCTATGGCAGTTGATTGGGAAGCATCTGGAACCACCGATCGTCCAACACATGAACGTCCAAGTCTTGCAGTTCCCCCACAGCCCCTACTGCCTGCCGATCACGCGGGCGTTGGAGGCGTTGGGCGTCGCGTTTAACGTGGCGAACGTCTCCAACGCCGACCGCAGCGAAATCATCCGGCTCACGAATGGCGCCTACTACCAAGTGCCGGTGCTCGTGCATGACGGCCAAATCGTCTTCGACGGTTCGGCGGGCTCCCCCGACGGCCTCGACGTGGCGCGCTACGTGGACCGCACCTGGGCGGAGGGTCGGTTGTTTCCGGCGGCACTGGCTGGCGTGCAGTCGCTCCTCGTGCCGCACATCGAAGGCGAGGTCGAAGGCGCGACCTTCAAGCTGACGGACATCCATTACCTGCCGACGCTCACCGACCTGGTCGAGCGAGTGATGGTCCTCCGGCATAAGGAACGCCGCTTCGGCCGCGGCTGCGTGGACCAGTGGCGCGCCAATTACGCTCCGATGTATGCGCAGGCCACGGAACTGCTGCGTCCGTTCGACGCGATGGTGGCCGGCCAATCGTTCCTGCTCGGCCCGCAGCCCGTTTACGCCGACTTCGCGCTCTTCGGCGTGCTGGCCAACCTGACCTACAACGACTGGAACCCCTTCCCGCCCCTACCCCGCCTGGCCGAGTGGTTCGCGCGGATGAAGGCGTTCCGCTTCACGTGATGCGCTCCGGGTCTGGAAACTTCGAAGCCCACGGATCCACAGTTGCGGCGAACCGCACGCTGGCCGCGACTTTGCGAACCCCGTCCAGCGCCGGAGGCGCGAAAGAGAGTAGTTCCGGGCGTAAGCCCGGGGTTGGGTTGGCAAAACGATTTCCAGCCCCAGCGGGGCGACAGACTGTTCTTTCGCCCCGCTGGGGCTTGGCTGGTTTTCTCCGGTTAACCCCGGACTTACGCCCGGGGCTACCCGCTGCCGGCCCTCCGGGCCTCATGCAGCCGTCGCCATGTTCCTGCGTTGTTCACCAATCCGACCCAAGCTATGAGTGACGCCGTTCCGCCGCCCCTACCCGCGCCCACCGCGACCGCGCAGGGCAAATTTCATTGCCCCGCCTGCGGTGCCGAGGCGACGTGGAATCCCGCCAAACACGCGCTCATCTGCGGTTACTGCGGCACGGAATCGCCCGCAGAACTCGAAACCACGCCCGGCGGCGATGCCGTCATCAAGGAACACGATCTGGTCGCGGCGCTACGCGGGCAGGACGCCAAGCGGGGTTGGCAGACGGAGCGGGTCCAGGTGCTCTGCCAGAGCTGCCGCGCGATTTCCGTCTTCGAGCCGAGCCGGATTGCCCAGCGGTGCGACTTCTGCGGTTCCGCCGCGCTGGTGCCGTATCAGGAGGCGAAGGAGGCCTTCAGTCCGGAAAGCCTGCTGGCGTTCAAGATCAGCGACGTGCAGGTGCGCGAAGCGATCCGGCAGTGGTATGGCAGTCGCTGGTTCGCCCCGAACGCGCTCGGGACGAAGGCCATGACGGACCAGTTGCACGGCGTCTACCTGCCCTACTGGACCTTTGACGCGAACGTGAGCGCGGACTGGCAGGCGGAATCCGGCTATCACTACTACGAAACGGAATCCTACACCGACGCGAACGGCAACCGGCGGTCCCGCCAAGTGCAGCGGACGCGCTGGGAATGGAGCTCGGGCCACGTGGACCACTTCTTCGACGACGAACTGGTCTGCGCTTCCAAGGGCGTGGACCGCGCCCTGATCGCCGAAGTTGGCGGTTTTCCCACCAAGGAACTCGTGCCGTATCAGGCGGGCTTCCTCGCTGGCTGGGTGGTCGAGCGTTACCAAATCGACCTGATGGCGGCGGCCCAGCACAGCCGCGACGGCATGACCGCCAAGCTGAATTCGCTCTGTGGCCGGCAGGTGCCCGGCGACACCTACCGCAACCTCCGGGTGTCGCCCCAGTGGTTCAACCAGACCTTCAAGCATGTGCTCCTGCCGGTCTGGCTGCTCACCTACCAATACCACGGCACGACCTACCATGTGCTGATCAACGGCTACACCGGCGCCATCGCGGGGCGTTATCCGAAGAGTTGGATCAAAATCATGCTACTGGTTTTGGCCGTGCTCGCGTTTGCCGGCTTGGTGGTCTTCTTCGGGCAGCGTCGGTAGGAAGCATCCCCCCACTGGCGCGCTCCCGTCGGCTCATCTGCCGGGAGCGTGTTGGGGCGGAGCGGACGATTGGGCGCGAGCCCGGGCAATCACGGCCGCGACGGCTGAGGCAACCTCCGAACCGGCGGCGGATCGAGGACTCGCCAATACGGGAATCCCGGTTCCCTCGCCTTTGAACGGTTGCGCCCAAAGCTCCGTGCCGTCTTGGGCTCGAAGCGCCCACAGGTAGCCATCCGAGCAAACGATGAGTTGGTCGCCGTCGGACAGCAGCGTCACAAAAGAACCGCCTTGGGGGACCTTCCAACGCCAGCGCACGTTCCCGTTTCGGCGGTCCAAGGCGAAGACCCGTTCATTGAAGGCGACGTAGAGCACGTGTTCCGAAAAATCCATGCCTCGGTATGGCCATGACGCGACCCGCACTCCAATTGGAATTCACGAGCGAGATTTCAGCTAACGCTCAAGGCTCAACCGTCAGCCTTCACTTCACTCTTGGCCGTCATCGTCCTCGTAGCCGTGTTTCAGGCGCGAGAGATGTGCCTTTCTTTGCTCTACCACGCGGACGTGTTTCGTCTCGTCGCGGCGCACTTCAGCCCGCTCCTTTTGCAGGGCGAGGTAGCTCTGGTAGCGATCACGAGGAAACCGACCGTCTTCGACCGCCACTTTGACTGCGCAGGCATTTTCATGCGCGTGGGTGCAATTGCGGAAGTGGCAGCCCCCGGCCAATTCAGCCACATCCGGAAATGCCTCCAACAAGCCATCCTCGACTTGCCACAGATGGAACTCCCGCATGCCCGGCGTATCGATCACCAGCGCGCCATCAGGCAGCGGAATGATCTCGCGCCACGTCGTCGCGTGCCGGCCTTTGCCGTCGCGTTCCCGAACTTCGATCGTGTCTTGGAGCGCCTCGCCGTAGAGGCGGTTGATGAGGCTCGATTTGCCGACCCCAGACGTGCCGACAAAACAGACGGTCTCGCCAGCCCGCAGGTGTTGGCGCAACCGACCGATGCCCTTTCGGCTCTTGGCACTGACGATCAAAACCTCGGCGCCCCCGACGACTTTTCGCGCCTCTTCAGCAAGCGCTTCAGGGTCAGCGCACAGATCGGACTTGTTAAGAATCACGACCGGCCGGGCGCCGCCTTCGTGAACCATCACCAGAAAACGCTCCAGCCGGCGCAGGTTGAAAGTCTGGTCCAAGGCCTGGACGACAAAAACCGTGTCGAGATTCGCCGCCACGACCTGTTCCTCCGTTTCGCGACCAGTCACTTTGCGGGCCAGCTTCGAGCGCCGGGGCAACACCGCGTGGATGATCGACTTGCGTTCGCCCAGCAGTGGGGTCATGGCGACCCAATCACCGACCTTGGGCAACTCGGCGTGGGAGGCGCTACGGTGGAGGAGTCGGCCCGGGATAATGCCCGTCAGATCCCCCTCTGAACCGACCACAGTGACGGCGTGCTTGTCTTCCCCCACGACGCGGCCCGGCACCCATTCGGGCCGGTTCAGGGCGGCCAAGGCGGCCGCAAACAGCGGACTCCAGCCAAGCGTCGAAAGGTTCATGTCAACGGAGTGTGCGAAAATGGACGCTCGCAGCAAGCACCCCGGTTCAAGGGTTACCAAGGTAGTGGTTGGGCTTGAGCTGGCCGGGCGCCTTGAATCAAGGGGCCGCCAGCGTTCCGTTTACCCGCTGCCAACACCCGTGATTTCAGCCTTGGATTCAGGCGGTGCTTACCCCAGTTTCCACAAATCCACCTTCGGTCACGGCCACAGACTTTGCGGTCCGCTGCTGGAATGGTGCCTCCCTTTATGCAATTTCGCCCGTGAGTGCGGGCGTTCTGGCGGGCTCGGGCGGTGTCTGCGTGTGTCATCCCCGAGCCCGCTTTTTCATGCCTAAAACAAGGCAGCTTCTGCCGCGAAGGCTGGCTTGCTTCCCCGCCCCCCGGCCCGGCACTGTCTGGGAAAAATCATGGCCTCGTCTCCCGCTCCGCTCCGCACTTATCTGGCTGACCAGCTCCACGTCGAAATCTTCGCCAGCAACGATGATCTTTCGGCCAACGTCGCCCTCCGCGTGCGGGACCTCCTCGTCGCCACCATTACCCGGCAAGGTTCCGCTGCGGCCATTCTGGCTACCGGCAATTCCCAGATCCGTTTCCTTCGTCAGCTCGTGGACCTTGGCGGCGTGGATTGGTCCAAGGTGACCCTGTTCCACATGGACGAATATCTGGGTATCTCCGGCGACCACACCGCTAGCTTCCGCCGTTACATGCGCGAACGCGTCGAGAGTTTGGTCCAGCCCAAGGCGTTTCACTACGTGCTCGGCGACGCCGAATTGCCTCTCGACGAATGTGCCCGCTATACCGCGCTGCTCCAGGCACAGCCCATCGACCTCTGCTGCATGGGCGTCGGCGAAAATGGTCACATCGCCTTCAACGATCCGCCGGTCGCTCGTTTTGACGATCCCCACTGGGTCAAACTCGTGAAACTCGACGACGCCTGCAAAATGCAGCAGGTCAAAGAAGGTCACTTCCCCAGCCTCGAAGCAGTGCCCCCCTACGCCTTCACCTTGACCGTTCCCGCTCTGGTCGCGGCGAAAACGATTCTCTGCCTCGCGCCCGAAAAGCGGAAGGCCGTGCCCGTTAAAAACTTGCTCGAAGGCCCGGTGGCGACGAGCTGCCCGGCCTCCATCCTCCGCCGTCAACCTCACGCCACGCTGCTGCTGGACACAGATTCATGCAGCTTACTGAAGGCTTGATCCGAATCGGCCCGCAATTCCCCCGCTCCAACCGCATGAAACGCTCCCTTCCCGGCCCCCTTCGCCTGCGTCGGACGTCATGCGCTTAAGGCGCGGGTCCCTCTTTTCTCTCCCATGCGCATTCTTGCCCTCGACCACGGCACAGTCCGGATCGGCGTCGCCCTCAGCGACGAAATGCAGGTGTTCGCTCAACCGCTCGAACTCATTCCGGCCACCCCGTTTATCGAGTTCATCGCGCGAGTGAAGACGTTGGTGAAGGAAAAGGAGGTGGAACTCATCCTCGTAGGTATGCCACGCAATATGGATGGCAGCTATGGCCCGGCCGCACAGCGCGTGCGCGAGTTTGTCATCGCGCTCAAGGAGGCGGTGCCCATGCCCATTCGCACTTGGGATGAACGCCTCACTTCGGTCACGGCCAATCGACTCCTCTCCGAGGGCAACGTCCGCGGCGAAGATCGCAAGGCCAAGGTCGATAAGGTCGCCGCCGCCGTGCTACTCCAAAGTTACCTCGACTCGATCACGCAATCGTAGCGCCAATCCCGGCTGATGGACTGATGAACGCCGCGAAAGCCACCTCTGGAACGGCCAACGCAACGCCCATGAAAGACTCCGGCGAAAGGATCGCTGCCGGCCATGTGCGCGTGCGCATCACCGTCGCCTTTGACGGCACAAACTACTTCGGGTGGCAGTGGCAGCCAGCCGATGTTTCGGTGCAGCAAAAAATTGAGGAAGCGCTGGCGAAAATCTTTCCCAGTCGGCCGCGCGTTAGTGGCTGCAGTCGCACCGATACGGGCGTCCACGGCCAAGCCCTGGTGGCCCATTTCGACGTGCCAAAAGTTGCGTTGCGGATGCCGCCCCGAAAACTCGTCCTCGCCACCAACGCGCACCTGCCCGAGGATATCCGCGTCCTCGCTGCCGCCCGGGCCAAGCCGAACTTCCACGCCCGTTTTTCGGCGCGCGGGAAACAATACCGTTACTTCGTCTGGAATCACCCGGCCCACAGCCCGCTGTTACGCCACCAAAGCTGGCAGGTCACCCGACCACTGAACCTCCCAGCCATGCGCGCCGCCGCCGCACAACTCGTCGGCAAGCATGACTTCCTCGCCTTTAGTGCCACCCCGGGTTACGCCCGTCGCCACACCGTTCGCCACGTCACGCGGTGCGTGGTCCAGCGCAGCGGCTGCCTACTAACCTTCATCCTCGAAGCCGATGGTTTTCTTTACAAAATGTGCCGCGGAATCGTGGGCACACTCGTGCAGGTCGGCCTCGGGCGGTTCAAACCCGAAGAAGTGCTACCGATGCTGGCCAGCCGAGACCGCCGCCTCGCCGGTATGACCGCGCCCGCCCACGGATTGGTGTTGTGGAAGGTTTTTTACGGCGGACCACCCCGCGATCCCACCCCGGGCGCCGCCGCGGAGGAATTGGATGATTTGAAAGAGTGAAGCCTTGGCTGAAGCGTGTCCGCCGCCACCCAGCTCTACTTCACCCCCGCTCGCCATGCACATCGTCCTATTGGAACCGGAAATTCCGCCTAACACTGGCAACGTCGCTCGGCTCTGCGCGGCGACGCGGACCACTCTTCACCTCATTGAGCCGCTCGGCTTTCAACTGACTGACCGCGACCTCAAGCGCGCCGGCATGGATTATTGGCAACACGTCACTTGGCAACGCTGGCCCAGTTGGACCGCCTTTCGCCTTTCCCTTCCTCCCGGGGCTCGCCTTTGGTTCATCGAATCGGACGGGCCGCGAAACTACATCGACGCCCCGTTCGATCGAGATGATTACCTCGTCTTCGGCCGTGAAACCAAGGGCTTACCCCAGTTGCTGCTCGCTGAACATCGCGACACTTGGTTGAACATCCCGATGCTCAATCCGGATGCCCGCTCCCTGAACTTGTCCAACTGCGTAGCCATCGTGCTGTTCGAGGCCCTTCGTCAGACAGGTTTTTCCGGAACCATCGCGATTCCCCAAACCGCGGCTTAACGCAGGTAAATCGGGTTAGAATAAATCCACGGTCGCCACTCGCCGCCGATCTCCAGCCACGCTTCCACCCGATACGCCCCCGCTTCCGCCGCGAGGTGGACGATCTCGGTGCCCAAAGCACGGGCGACTTCCCGCCCTCCACACAGCACCCGAATCAACCCCGGAATAGGAAGTTGGGCGTGTAAAGTTTGACCGGACTTCCACTTCAGTTCGTCGCCCATAAAACCACCGTTCACTTCAAAAACAAAACCTGTGGGATCCGCCATCCAATCGTGGCTTACGTAAACTCGCCCCGCCTTGACTGCCCGCCGCAAAGCCGACTCTGTCAGCTCCGGCGCGAACACATGAGTGCAGACGCAACGCAACGCGCGCAGGTAAGGATCAAAATCGAGGCGCACCGCAAGCTCACCCGGCTTCCGGTCCTTGGTCAACCGCCGGATGGAAGGGCGGAAGTCGGCTGATACCGAACGCATTTGTTCATCCCGGTCCACGATGGTGCCCACCAGAACCGTATTCTCATCCACCACCTTAACGATCATCACTTGGTTATGGTGGCAGTCGTTAGCCCCCACCCCAACAAGCCGTCGCGTCTTCGTCTCTAGGTCCCACTTGTCGAGGTAAGTATCAGCATAACGAACCTGCGCCGCGAGCATCTCGTCGGGATAAAGGCGAATAAGCTCCTCCAGTTCGGCGACCTCGCGCAGATCGGTCAAGCGTAGCGCGAGGTGCAGGAGTCCAGGCAGATCACGCTTGGCGTCATAATGGCGATTGTAAATTTCCATCCCCGTAAGCCCCGCCATCGAATGCTCCGGTCGCTCTTCAATATGTGAAAGAAACGCCAACCCGTCGTCGGCGGTTACAGCCGAAACGAGTTCCGCAGCGGGCAACTCCATCTGACCGAACACGCTCGTCATCGGATGAACGAGAAATCCCCGAGCTTCAGAACCCGGCACAAACAACACCCCATTGGTTACGAACCGCCACGAATCCATGAAGTCCCGCGGTGGCCTGAAATGGTCACTGAGAAAAATAGCCTTCACGTCCACCCGAAGCGCATCCACCAGCATTTCCGGACGGGTGCCCCCCGTGTGGGTGGAATCATCCGCGTGCGCGTGGAAATTACACCGAAAGTCACCCCACCCTAACTTCGACTGAGGCAAGGCGACCCGAATCTGGGACAAAGTAACCACCGACGAGTGGGCCGCCGCAAGCCGTTCGCGCTTCAGTCGCTCCGTGGGCGAATATTTAACAACCGGCGCATCCGCGCCCAAAACCCAATTCAGAGCCCCTAACACCAAGCCTAATTTCAACCACCGTTGCATGTTTGGTCATCATGCAACGCGCGCCATCCACGGTCACGCGAACTCTCCAGAGAATTACACAGTTGCGCCAATACTGTAACGACCAGTGGAGTTTCACATCGACGCGGAGCGTAATTTCACAAACACGTCTTGAATGATGGATTTTCGCTTTACAGTAAACTAGGTGTCTCAAACAAACAGGGCCACAACCACTGAATCCACCGTATTTACACAAAACGACATTCTGAGCCATTGTATCGCGGTCGACGGGATCAACGACCTGTCAGTCGCAAACAAGCTAGGAATGCACCTAATATTTTAGAAAACCAAAAACCTCGAAAACAACCGCCTGCTGCAGGTGATTACAATCAGAACAATCGAAGAACACCGCTAACATCCAGTGAGTTTAAGAAAGAGCAGTTGCATTCAGAATCATAGCGAGCACCTCCTAAAACAATTAATGATTTGAAT
>CAIJLV010000013.1 GCA_903821635.1 uncultured Verrucomicrobiota bacterium
CCTCCAAGGTATATTTGCCGTCCGGGAGGTCGCCCTTAAACGTGAAATTCCCATCTTTGTCAGTCACGGCGAAGAAGGGATTATCGAGCACATGCACATAGGCGATCATCCAAGGATGAACATTGCACGCAAACCGAACGCCCAGTTCGGGTTTGTCGAAAGTCTTAGTGTTGACCTGACCGGCGTTCGCTTGGGCAAAATTGAAGCCTTTGTTTAGCTTCGGCGTCGCATTCACGTTGTGCATAAAGGCGTCAGAGTTTTTCACATCGAAGGCCTGACCGGTCATCACGGCATTGATGTAGGGTTCATACATGCAGCCCTTCTGATCAATCAGTGGCTTTTCGCCGGCGGGCGTAAAAGTCTTACCTTCCAGACCTTTTTTGACGTAAACTAGCGTGTTTGCCAAGCCGCTGTCGGCCCCCACCACGTAGAGTCGGGTTTTGACCTCGGCTGAGGCATTCGCCTTGCCACAATTGGCATCAGCTTTAAGCGCCCCGATTGCTTTTTCAGGGGGAGGTGTGCCTTTGAGGGTTACTTTGCCGGACACTTCGGCGGCATTCAGGGGGAGCGCGGCAACCACCAAGGCACCGGCGAGCGTGAGCGAGGATTTCATAAGCAATTCTGTCAGTTATCTGTAGAAAGCACTGCGAAACTAACCATCGACTCCGAAGGGTCAAGCGCCTCGTGAAACATTTCACAAGCACCGTTTAGAGCCATCGGCTTCGGTCATAGATTGTATTTTCGGCTCCTGCATTCAACGGACATTTTCACCATCGGCCGCTGCCCGCATAGCCGCTGCCATCGCCAACGCGGTGTGGCCGGCTTCGGTCCCACGATTGGTGGTCTTCGAACGGCAGCGGGCGATGGCCTGCGCTTTGGTAGCCACTGAAAGCACTTGATGAATGATGGGCACGCCCGTTTCAATGGCCACGTCCATCAAAGCCAGCGACACCGCTTCACCGATGTGCTGGGCGTGTGTCGTTTCCCCCTGCCAAATTAGCCCAAGGCAGATTACCGCCTCGGGACGGGCGTGGGTCCGGCGCGCCAACACCGCGGCGACGACGGGAATCTCGAACGAACCGGGAACTCGATGAAGCTCTACCTTGGCGGCCCCCCCCGCTCGAAGGACACTTCGAACAGCGCGCAACATGCCATCGACGTATTCCCGGTTATATTCGGAGGCCACGATTGCGAATCGACCGCCGACTACACGGCGGGTCTGCTGCCCGGTCGGTTTCAACATAGAATAAGTTAACCTCAGCTTGCCGCCTGATAGTCAAAGGAACCACGTAAAATTAGCCCGCACGACGCGCCCTCAGGTCGATTCAGGGCACTGTCCAACACCCTTTCCAGACTCCGTCTAGCCAATCAAACCGAGCTCGGCGATGCCCAGTTGGGGCTAGGGATAGCCAGTCAATATGGCTCACAGTGGTCACAATTACCGCAAATTTGTCTACGGCGCCCGGAGCCAAGATGTGCCCGTGGGCAGGTGATGGAATCGTAGTTCCAGGTGCGCCCATAGTCTGGTAATTCGACCGATTGGCTTCGGGCACATGCTCCCAAAGGCGACGCGCAAAATCGGTGTTGTGCTCCAGCACTGAGGCACCTCGCAGCCGCAATTGGATTCGCTCGCGCCGGTCATAAAAATGCCATGCGGTGCGAGGATCCGCCTGTAATTGGGCGACTTTGTCGGTCCGTGAGTCGGAAAATGCCACCAACCGTCGCCAAGTGCGGTCGATCTGCCGGAGAACGACCACGCGAACATCCGGTCCATTAAGGTCAACGGAGCCAATTGTCGGCAGGCTCCAGTGATGGTTCGCATCGACCACCGCGTGCCCCAAAGTCGCCCAAATCAGCGATTCGAGCTCGGTCAGCGAGTCAGTTTGCCACTGGGAAGTCACTATGCCCATGCCGTTGATTTGAACCACCTTTCGCAGACCAAATTGAGTTCGCAGCTCAAAAGAAGCTTAGACCCCAATCACTTCCACTGGGTGACCCTATGTTTGCATCTCAACCACCACGTTAAAGGCCTTACCTGCTCGACTTCACGTCCACGCAGACGAGGTCGCCTTTCGAATTTCGGACATATATTCGACCATCACTCAGGACCGGCGCACTCCAAACCTTGGCGCTGATTACTTGGGCGCGGGCAAGCTCCCGGTAGTTATCACCCTGAGCGGCGACGATGACCAGTTCACCTTGGCCCGTCACCCATATCAATTTCCCATCAGCGGCAGCCAACCCGCCTGGCTCAGCAGCGGGACTACTCCAAAGGGTTTTGCCAGTCTGGGGATCGAGGCATCGGAGCTTGCCGGCCTTGTCGCCCACGTTGCCATGAATGCCAAACATCAGCCCATTAACGAGCACCGGACTGACGAGTTGCCCTGCCAAGTCCTTGTTTAACCAAGACCGTTGCGGGCCGTCGGAGCTCACTTTGACGAGTGTCGCCGCAGCGCCAGAGTTGGAACGTTCAACGAACTTGTAACCCGATGTGAGCAACAGATCGTCCCCCACGACCACAGGATCAGCAGCGTTAACGTCATATTCCGTCTTCCATGGGAATAGCCAAAGCTGCCGCCCTGTTTTAGGGGCAACCGCGTAAAGACCTTCCGACCCAAAAATCGCCAACGCTCGCTCGCCCGCAAATTGGAAGGGCACCGGCGTCGCATACGCCGCAGCGGTCAATCCCGAGACCCACCCCTTGGAGCCATCGGATTTCTTTAATGCGAGCCCATGAGTGCCGGCATTAAGGATGACCAAATCTCCGTCGAGATGGGGTGAACCCGCGAAGCCCCACTCCGGTTCAGCGACAGCAAAGGTTTTCACCACGTTGACGTGCCAGAGCAAAGCTCCCGATTTTGCATCGAGACAGAAGACATCCCCTTCTTTGCTGAGATGGTAAACCCGTCCGTCCGCTACCGTCGGAGTCGCGCTGGGACCGCCATCATAATATTTGGGGGCCAGCTTCTGTTCGTAAGTGTGCTTCCAAACTTCCTCCCCTGTGAGCGCATTGAAGCAGTAAATAGCATCCTGCCCCTTGGCGTGGCCAACCGTATAAACGCGCCCCTCCGCCACCGTCATTGAGGCAAAACCGATGCCAACCTTCTGTTTCCAAAGCTGTTTGGGCTGCCCCTCGGGCCACTTGCCAAGCCAATCTTTCTCCGAGGAAACGCCGTCGAAATTGACGCCCCGATACCGCGGCCAATCACCCGCTGGGGCCGTAACAGCGGCGAGTAGCGAAACCGTCAGGATTAAATCGAGCTTCCTCATGGCGCGGCCAAGCTAACCGGGAGGCACTCCCGGTCAATCACCGGCAGCCGGGCACTCGGTTACCCGGTTCCAGAACCTTGACGGACGGCGTTCCCGTCCCGAAGTTGGGGGCGCAGTATGGCAAAAAAAAACGAACGTCACTTGAGCCGCCGCCAGGCGCGTGATCTTGATGTCGAAATCGGCTTCCTCGAAGGCCTCGTCCGCCGAGATCCCAGCTACACTGATGCCTTGGAGTTGCTCGGCGACCATTATACCGAGCGCGGGCGCATTGCCGACTGCCTCGCCATCGACCAACAACTCCGCGAACTGCGTCCGGCAGATCCCAACGTGTGCTTCAACCTCGCTTGCACCTTGGCGTTATCCGGCCAAGCCGACCGGGCCTGCTTAGAACTGGATAGCGCCCTCGACCTTGGTTTTCGCGATTTCGGCTCGGTTCGACGCGAACCGGATTTGGCCGCGGCCCGGAAGCACCCTGATTTTAAGCGAATTCGAGAACGCATCCGGCGCCTCGAAAAAGGACCGACTGCGCACTAGCGCCAGCCGAACAGTCCTCAAGACACTCACTCGTATTGTGTTGTGACCGGCAGTTTGCCAGCGTCATGCCGCTGATGAGTTGGTTTTACCGTAACTTGCTACGCCCGCTCCTTTTCCTTCAGGATTCGGAGCCAGCCCACGATCTAACACTGAGACTGCTCGCCATCGCCGGCCACCAGGGCCCCCTCTGTCGTCTGACCCAGTCAATCTTTGACGTCGAGGATTTGCCCGTAGAAGTGATGGGCCTCCGTTTTCCAAATCCCGTGGGTTTGGGGGCTGGCATGGATAAACAGGCGGTCGCGGTGCCGATGTGGCATGCACTGGGCTTCGGCTTTAGCGAACTTGGAGGCGTCACTTGGCACGCACAGCCCGGCAACCCACGACCGCGCATGTTCCGGGTCATATCGGAAGCCGGACTGATCAACCGGATGGGGTTTAACAATGCCGGTGCGCCCGCCCTCGCACAGCGCTTGCTCAAATGGCGGGCCAGCGGCCGTTGGCCCGCACATCCGGTGGGTATCAACTTGGGCAAATCAAAAATCACTCCCTTGAACGAAGCGGTCGCGGATTATGCCAGTTCGTTCCAGACGCTTTGGCCATTCGCCGATTTCTTTGTCGTCAACGTCAGTTCCCCCAACACCCCCAATCTGCGCCAACTGCAGGATAAAACGGCTCTCGACGAACTTTTGGCCGCGCTCCAAGCGATCAATCTAGAGCTTAGTTCAGGACTCGGCCCCAGCTTGACCAAGCCATTGCTCGTTAAAGTGGCGCCCGACCTCAGTTTCGAGGCCTTGGATGAGATTGTAGAGGTCGCTCAGAAGCGACAGCTAGCTGGCATCGTCGCCACCAATACGACGATTACCCGCCCGACGACGCAGGATTCCGTCGCGGCCCAACTCTACCGGGAGACTGGCGGACTCAGCGGCCATCCGCTGCG
Organism: uncultured Verrucomicrobiota bacterium; assembly: GCA_903821635.1. Classification (GTDB taxonomy): domain Bacteria; phylum Verrucomicrobiota; class Verrucomicrobiia; order Limisphaerales; family UBA9464; genus CAIWAH01. The sequence continues at coordinate 4,742 of CAIJLV010000013.1, forward strand.
GGCTCGCAGCACGGCGGTGATTCGCCATTTATTTCGCAGCACCCAGGGACGATTGCCCATTATTGGAGTCGGCGGCATCGCATCCGCCGCGGACGCTTGGGAAAAAGTCCTCGCCGGGGCTTCGTTGGTGCAGATTTATTCTGGGTTGGTTTATGAAGGCCCAGGATTGGTTGGAGAAATCGTCGAAGGCCTCCGCGACCGACTAGCTGGCGCCCGCTGGCAAGAAGTTGTCGGCTGCGAAGCGGGCAATGCCGGTTAGCCTCATGAATTGGCGGAAGCGAAGCGTTTAGTTTCAGCCCCTTCCCACCATTGGAGCCCCAACACGAAGGCATCCACCCGTTGCCTCAAACCAACCCCATCGTTTCCGGGAAACCGCAGACAATGTTCATGCTCTGCACCGCCTGCCCGCTGGCCCCCTTCACGATATTGTCCTCCGCACTCAGCACCAACAAACGCCCGGTCCTCGGGTCAAGTCGCCAAGCGATCTCCACGACATTCGTGCCCACGACGTTTTTGGTGTCCGGCAGCGCCTTGCCCGACAGCACCCGCACGAATGGCTCGTGCGCATAGGCTGCATGATAACATTCCGTAATTTCTTCCACCAACCGGGCGCCGTCTTCAGGCGCGCTAAAATGCCGGGTCGGGGCCAGATAAAGCGTGGTGTGGATACCTCGATTGACCGGAATCAAATGCGGGGTGAACTGGATGGTAATTGCTTCGCCCGCCGCTAGACTGAGCTCTTGTTCGATTTCTGAAAGATGCCGATGCCGGGGCACTCCGTAAGCCCGCACGCTTTCGTTGCATTCGCAAAAAAGGTAGTCGATGTCGGCCTTTCGTCCCGCCCCCGAAACACCGCTCATCGAGTTGGCAATGATGCCAGTGGACTTGATTAAGCCAGCCCGCAACAAGGGCAGCGTAGGCAGCAGAATGCTGGTGGGATAACATCCAGGTGAAGCAATTAGTCGCGAATTACGAATCCGCGCCCGATACACTTCAGGCAAACCATAGACAGCCTCCTGAAGCAATATTGGAGCTGGGTGCTCATGGGCGTAAAAGTCGCGATACACTTCAGCACTGCGCAGCCGGAAGTCTGCGCTCAAATCGATGACCACCACGCCCGCCTTGTAAAGGGGCACGGCGAATTCCGCAGCTACTCCATGCGGCAGCGCCAAGAATACAATGTCAGCCTGCCGAGATAGCACCGCTGCGTCAGGATCACTGAAAACCAGTGCCCGGGACTTAGGATGGCTCGCAAATTTCGGAAAAACCTGACCTAGGCTTTGGCCCGCATTCTGTCGTGACGTTACTGCCACCAGCTCGACGGAAGGATGATTTAGCAGCAAGCGAACCAGTTCTTCACCGGAATAACCTGAAGCCCCGACGATTGCGACCCGGACGGGAGTGGGAAAGGAATGCATGTTCAAACCGTGGCGTTAATTGTTCACCGACTGTGGTTAACTGGCAATGGTTGGGGTCAATGTGTCGCGATCCGGCATCACCCTATCCGCAGAAAACTGCCACCTCTGGGTCTCGATCTTTCAACCGATAACAAAAAACCCGCTGGATAAAGCCAGCGGGTTTTGTGGAAAACGTAAAAGCTTAGCGCTTGCTGAACTGGAAGCGTTTGCGAGCACCGGGTTGACCATACTTTTTGCGTTCCTTCATACGCGGATCGCGAGTCAACAACTTGTCAACCTTAAGCTGCGGACGCAGGGTCGCGTCGCTAGCCAACAAGGCGCGAGCAATGCCATGACGGCACGCACCAGCTTGTCCGGATGGGCCGCCGCCGCACACATTGATGCGGACGTCATATTTGCCCGCGGTGGTCGTGGCAACGAAAGGGTGCTGAAGCAGCATCCTTTGCGTCTCGACCGGGAAGTAATTCTCCACCGTCCGTTTGTTGACAGTGATGGTGCCAGTGCCAGGCATGATCCACACCCGGGCGACGCTCGTCTTGCGACGGCCAGTGCCGTAAAATTGAACAGAAGTCGACATGGTTTCAGCAGAGTTGATTGCGCTTGGATCAGCCGGCGTATGCCATGGCGGCCGGAGTTTGAGCGGAGTGGGGGTGAGTCGGGCCGGCGTAAACTTTCAGCTTAGTCAGCAACCGGTCAGCCAGACGATTCTTGGGTAGCATTCCTTTCACGGCATGCATGACCAAGCGTTCCGGATGATCGGCACGCACTTGAGCCACCGAGCGGTATTTTTCGCCACCCTTCCAACCGGAGTAGCTCATATACTCTTTTTGGATCTCCTTTTTGCCGGTGAGGACAATCTTTTCAGCATTAACGACAACGACGAAGTCGCCGCCATCCATGTGGGGAGAGAAGGTTGGCTTGTCCTTGCCGCGCAGCGCATCAGCGATTTGGACAGCGAGGCGACCAAGCACGAGACCGTCCGCGTCAACCACGCGCCACTGGCGTCTCTGCACGTCAATTTTCGGAATAAAAGTCCGCTTGTTCATTTTGGCCCAACAAAGGAGCGCGATTGGTAGCAAATGCACATCTTGGGTCAAAGTCTTTTTCCAAAACTTACAAACAAACATCATGCCCCTCGACCGGTGCGCACCTTATCTGGGATCGGAATAGGGCGCTGTTTCGCCAGCTCATTCAACCGTTTCAAAGCGGTCCTAGAACAAGTCACAAGTTGTTTCAGGTTAGGTTTTTAAGACAACTTAGACCGCCCTTTTTACATCGGAACAAAAATCAAACCACCCTCTGGCTAGCCGTCGTTCAGCCCAAGACCAGCCCCACCATCGCCCCGTTGCCGGTCACAGCAGACGATCCGGTCGTCACGTGAAGATTTTAGAATCGAGCGCCGCCTTTTCAAATAAGCCTAGGCTTTCTCGTTTCCGCCCGCGGACGATTCGTGTCTGCTCCGCTGCAAATGACCAGCGCCGTCATCGTCGCCGCCGGTCGGGGCACCCGGATGGGTCCCGACATCGACAAACTCTTTCTCGAAGTCGCAGGGGCGCCCGTGGTGGCCCACACTTGGCGGCGGTTCGATGCGTGCCCAGCCATCGATGAACTGGTGCTGGTCGTTCGCGCCGGCATGGAGGACGCTTTTCACGAACTCGCCGCGAATTTGGTGCTGACAAAACCCTTCCGTCTCGTGCCCGGTGGAGCCGAACGGCAAGACTCTGTTTGGAACGGACTCTCCGCGCTTGATCCCCGCGCCGACGTTGTCGCCATCCAAGACGGGGCTCGGCCTTGCACCCCTCCGGAGCTTATCGCCCATTGCCTCGCGGTTGCCCGCCAGATGGGAGCCGCCGTCGCCGCCCAGCGCGCAACCGACACCGTAAAGGAATCCGACGGGCATAGCCGAATCGCCCGACACCTCGACCGGTCGCGCCTCTGGGCCGTGCAAACGCCCCAGTGCTTCCGCGTCGAAGTTATCCGTCGTGCCCTCCTTGCCGTCCAAAGTGCCGGCGCCCAAGTTACCGATGACACCGCCGCCTGTGAACTCATTGGCCAGCCCGTGGAACTGGTCGAAAGCCGGCTGCCCAATCCCAAGGTAACCGCCCCGCCGGACGTGCCGTTTGTCGAATTACTCTTGCGGGCGTAGCTTCGTTTCTGAGGGAATCTTGTCCCCCTTCGGCACTGCCCCACTGAATGCGGCAGTTGTTCAAGCTCTGCGGCCCCAGGCCACACGCTCGTCTATCCGCGGGGTGCCGTCGGAATCGTCACCCGAACTCCGGGCGGGCGAAAACTTTCTCGTGTGTTTCTCCGACGGTTTTAAGGCGGCCCTCGCGGTCGACCAATTCGAAGTCCTCAAGCATTTCAAAGACCGGGTGGGGCAGCGCCACCAAGCCGAGACGCGTGAGCTCAAGGCGTGCCTCCTCGCCAAGGCTCCGACTCTTGATGGCGGCGGCTACCGGATCGCTTCCCTCCACTGGGCCGACTCCCGTAGCTTTGGCGGATGGAATCGCTTCGAGTCTACGCCGATCTGGCCCTGCCGCCCGACGCACTGGAACTGCTCCGCTCCGGCACGGCAGGACACACGCTCGTCTTCCCGGCCAAACCGATCGCGTCGGTGCTGGCCAAGGCGGAGCCGGATCCTCAGTTTGCCACGGTCGACGTCGCCTTCGGCCAACCAGACACGGCGGCCATTGCGGAAGCAGCGCAACTGCGCTGGATTCACGTCAGCTCGGCGGGCATCACCCGCTACGACACTCCGGAATTTCGCAGGCTGGCCGCCGGTCGCGGCCTCGCGCTGTCGAACAGTTCGGGCGTTTACGCCGAGGCGTGCGCCGTGCATGCGCTGAGCTTCCTGCTGGCCCAAGCGCGAAAACTGCCCCTCGGCCTCCGCACGCGCACCGCCGACGGCACCACGCCGTGGCACGCACTGCGGGCGGCCAGCGGCACGCTACGCGATGAGACGGTGTTGTTGGTCGGCTATGGCGCCATCGCCAAACGGCTGGCGGAATTGCTGCTCCCCTTCGGCGTCAAACTGATCGCCCATCGCCGCCAACCGCGTGGTGACGAAGGACTAACCGTGGTGACCGAAGGTGGCTTGCCGACGGCGTTGGCAAACGCCGATCACGTGGTCAACATCCTGCCCGAGAGCCCGGCCACACGGCGTTTTTTTGACGCCGCCCGATTCGCCCAACTCAAGCCCGGAGCGGCGTTCTACAATCTCGGCCGTGGGGCCACGGTAGATCAGGATGCGTTGATCGAGTCGCTGCGTGCCAATCAGGTGGGGGCGGCGTGGCTGGATGTGACGACTCCGGAACCCCTGCCCGACTCCCATCCGCTCTGGGCGGAACCGAATTGCTTCATCACCCCACACGTCGCGGGCGGCCACACGGGCGAAGCGAGCACGCTGGTGCGGCACTTCCTGAAGAACTTCAAACGCTTCGTCCGCGGCGAACCGCTGGTAGACCGAGTGCTGTGAGTCGAAGCAGATTGGCGCGACCTCGCGGACTTATCTTTGGGGGTTTTTTGGTTTCCCCGCAGGCGATTCGTCCGTGATTCTCCGCCCGTCGTTTATCCATGACCGCTTTGCCTAGCCAGCCTGCCCGTTCGTCGCATCTCAAGGACCTTGATTACTCCGTGGTCCAGCAGTGCATGCACTGCGGTCTGTGCCTGCCGACGTGCCCGACTTACGACGTGACCAAGTTGGAGCGCAATTCGCCGCGGGGCCGGATCGCCCTGATGCGGGCCATCGCCGATGAGCGGTTGGAGCCGACGAAGGCCTTTGCCGACGAAATGTATTTTTGCCTTGGCTGCTTGGCGTGCATGACCGCGTGTCCGGCGGGCGTGAATTACGCCGAATTGTTCGAACACGCGCGGGCCGAAGCCGAGCAGTCGGGCGTTTTGACCACGCCCAAACGGTCGTTCATCCGAGCACTCACATTACGCTGGCTCTTCATGGACCTGAGCCGACTGCAATTGCTGGGGCGGGCCATGCGGTTGTGGCAGGACACGGGCTTGCAGGGCTTCGTTCGCCGGAGCGGGATACTGACGTTGCTGCCGAAACGACTACGCGAGATGGAGGCGATGACGCCCGCCGTCGAAGCTGACTTCACCGCCGATTTAGTCGCGCCCACGACGCCTGCTTACGGGGAGCGTCGATTCCGGGTGGCGATGCTGTCGGGCTGTGCGCAAGACCTGACGTTTGCCACAGTGAACCGCGATACGGTCGAAGTGCTGGCGCGAAACGGCTGCGAAGTGGTCACCCCGCCGGTCCAAAATTGCTGTGGCTCGCTGCACGCGCACAACGGCGAATGGACCCTCGCGCAGGAGTTGGCGCGGCGTAACATTCAGCAATTTCCGCCCGATCAGTTCGACGCGATCATCACCAACGCTGGTGGCTGCGGGTCGCACCTGAAGCATTACGCCAAGCTGCTCGCCGACGATCCGGCCTACTTGGGCCGCGCCCACGCGTGGGATCACAAGGTGAAGGACATCCACGAATGGCTTGGCGAAATCGGGATCGCGAAGCCGCTGCCGGTCCAACCCGAACAGGTGGTCACCTACCACGAGAGTTGCCATCTTTGCCACGGCCAAAAAGTGACGCTGCCACCGCGCCAATTATTGAAGTCGATCCCCAGCCTGAAGCTGGTGGAGTTGGCCGAATCCAGTTGGTGCTGTGGCAGCGCGGGTATTTACAATCTGACCCAACCGGAGATGGCCGGCCAACTCTTGGAACGGAAGATGAACCACGTCCTCGCCAGTCGCGCGACGACCGTGGCCACCGGCAATCCGGGGTGCCTGTTGCAGTTGATCAATGGCTGCAAACAACGCGGGGTCGAACTGCGCGTGGTGCATCCGATCACGCTGCTCGCCGAGGCGTATCGCCGTTAGCCGGCAACCAGCCGACCGGCCGCGCGATAGACGAGGAACAGTTCGTCGCCAACGCGCTTCATTGACTTGAGTTCGAATTGAGCAGCTTCGGCCAGTCGGGTAAAACCGACGCCGTCGGCGATGGTAGGCGCCGTTCTTCCCCCAAAAATGAGCGGGCACACGGTGAGATGCACTTCATCCACCAAGCCCGCGCGCACGAGGGCATCGTTGACCTGCGAGCCACCCTCGCACACGAGGCGCCGAACCCCAAAGTCAGCGTGCAGGCGTCGCAAGGCGGCCCCAAAATCAACCTCCGTGTCCCCGCACAGCCAGACCTGCGCGGCGCGGTGGCGCAGCGCGGTGAGCCGGGTTTCTGCGGCCCGGACCGTGGTCAAAACGATGACGGGAGAAAAATCTTTCTGCCAAAGCTCAGCCTCAAGCGAGAGGCTGCCAGAACCAGTGACCACGACCCGAAGCGGATACTCAGCCAAGCCACGTCGTTGCCGCAGCCGGTTGAAGCGGACCGGCCCGTTGCCCAAGGTGGCGTGGGACTGTTCGACGGTGCGGGCACCACACAGCACCGCGTCGGCCGTGGCGCGCAGTTTGTAGAGCTGGTCCAAATCGTGCGGACTCCCAAAACTGGTGACGGCCCGGTTCGCCGTCGCAATCTTGCCGTCCGCCGTCATCGCCATGTTGATGAACACGAACGGGCGGGCCAAACCGCACTGGGCGGGGGGCACGGAACGAGGGGGGGACGGGGCAGCCACGCGGGGAGCGAAGCCCGGATTCAGCCTTCAGCCAATGCTGAATGACCATGCCTAGGGATCACCTCGGGCGATTACGTTAAAAACATCGCGTCGCCGTAGCTGAAGAAGCGGTAACGTTCCCGCACCGCTTCGGCGTAGGCGCGGAGGATCAGATCCCTACCCTGGGGATGTGCGCCCGGGGCCGCCAAGGCACTGACCAGCATGAGGAGCGTGCTTTGCGGCAAGTGGAAGTTGGTGATCAGCGCGTTGACCACCCGGAAGGTTGCCGGCGGGTAGATGAAGATGCGGGTGCGCCCCGGCCCGGCCACTAACTGCCCGTGCGTGCGAGCCACATGCTCCAAAACCCGGGTGGTGGTCGTGCCCACCGCCACAATTCTCCGCCCTTCCGCTTGGGCTCGATTCAAGGCCGCCGCGGTCGTTTCCGGGACGTCGAACCTTTCCTCATGCATCCGGTGGTCGGCCAAGCAGTCGACTTTTACCGGGGCGAAGGTGCCCGCTCCGACATGCAGCGTGACAAAATGGATTTCGACCCCGCGGGCGCGCAATTCAGCCAGCAACGGGGGCGTCAGGTGCAATCCAGCCGTGGGGGCCGCCACCGAACCGTCGTGGGCGGCATAAACCGTCTGGTAACGCGTGCGATCCGCCAACCCCACCGCCGGTGCCGGGCGGCTGATGTAGGGCGGCAGCGGCATTTCGCCGAGTTCATGGGCGGACGCGATGACGTCGGTCGTGCCGGTAAACCGTAAGCGGCAGTGGCCTTCGTCATTTTTGGCCAGCACTTCGGCCTGCACTGGACTTTCGCCCCCGGCAGGAGTCCGAAAAACGATCCGCGTGCCCGGGCGAACCCGTTTTCCCGGCTTCAGGAGCACCCACCATTCGTCGGCGGCCACCGCTTCGAGCAGCAGAATCTCAATTTCGCCCCCGGACTCCGGTTTAAACCCGCGCAATCGCGCCGGAATCACCCGTGAGTCATTCAGCACCAACACGTCGCCGGGTTGAAAGTGTCCGACAAGGTCCCGAAACCACTGGTGCCGGACCGTTCCGGTAGCGCGCTCGACGACGAGTAGCCGGGAACCATCCCGCTCCAGAGCCGGTTGTTGGGCAATGAGTTCAGGCGGCAGTGGAAAATCGAAAGCGGAGGTCAGCACAAGAATTGGGAGGTCAATCAGTCAGCGCTCAGGGGCATTTAGTGGAGCCAACCACCCCGCGCCACCCCTCAGGGGGGACTAGAGGCAAACAGGTTTAAGCATGCGTCTCAAGGCGGTCAACCGGTGGCGATTTTTGAGCAGATTTCGCGCAACAATAGGCGCAATCCGCCCAATGCGGTTCAGTGAACAACTTAGCGTTGACTGAAAAGGGGGGCGTAGGGTTAAACAGTGGCTGTCAGTTCAATTCAGTTCGCCCCAGTAACTTCATGTCAGAACTCCCCGCCAGCGCCGAAAGCGCCGTCCCCGGTCCGACCGTGGACGAGCCGGAGTTCACTTGGCGATTTACCCACCGACTCGACACCCAAGCGCGGGTGCAAATGCCCGCCGATTGGCGGCCGGTGGATCCCAATTTTGTGTTCATGTTGTGCATTTGGCCGCACCAGCCATCCGGACGCAAGAAGGCGTGCATTAAGGGGTTCACCCAGCGGGTTTACCGGGAATTGGTGCGCAAGGTAGACGCCATGCGCTTGGGCGATCCCGAGGCCGACGCCTTGCGCCGGGCGCTCTTCGAGGATGCCGTAAAGCTCAAGCTCGACGGGGCTGGGCGCCTGTGCTTGCCGGCCGAAATGGTGGCGGAAGTGGGCTTGGGCAAAGAAGCCTACTTCATGGGGCTCGGAACCCAGTTTGAGATCTGGAACAAGGAAACTCTCGACGACTGCCGGAAGACTGATTCGGCCCTCTCCACCAACGCGTTCAGCCGCATCTAAAGCCATGACCCTGACTGCCCTCCTCACTCGCGGCCGCGGCGCGCTGCGGCGCCCCATCGACCCATTTACCGGCCCCCGGTCGACCACGCCCGCCGCCCCGCGCACCAAACTGAGGGCGAACCCGCTGGAATCCATGCAACCAGCCTTGGCCAGCCGCCGCCGCCAAAGCTGGTTCGGCTGGCTCTTCGGGAATTCCCGCCGCACCCCAAACGGACACCTCGTGCAAGGCGAACTGCTGCTCCAGAAGGTGAAGCCCGTGCGAAACGATTTTCGCGATGATGACCGAGCGGCTACCGCCCGGGCCAAGCCCCGCGTGCTCTGGGAAACTCCTCGGCAAGAAGCGCCGCGGGACGACCAAGATCACGCTTGGAACCGCCTGCGGAACCGCCGGCCGGATTCCCTCGTAGTCAAACCCGACTGAGGCCATGCGCAGTGGTCCCCTTTATCCACCATCCAGTCCTGCTAGCGGAAGTGCTGGCGCACCTGCGGCCCCAAGCCGGCCAGGCGTTTTTCGACGGCACGTGTGGGGGCGCTGGGCACAGCGCGGCGATCCTACAGGCAAGCTCACCGACGGGTTTCCTGTATGCGTGCGACCAGGATGGCGACGCGATCGCGGCCGCCACTGAGCGACTGGCGCCGTTCGCTGGCAGGTTTGAGCTGCGCCGCCTGAATTTTGCCGACGCGACCGCTTGGGTGCCGCCCGGAAGTTGCGCCGGAGTCTTGATCGATTGCGGTATCTCCAGTTTTCAGATCGACGAGGCCGGCCGGGGCTTTTCGTTCCAGCAGGAAGGGCCCCTCGACGCCCGAATGGACCAGCGAACCGCCGTTACGGCGGCGGCCATCGTCAACACTTGGCCGGTGGAAGAATTGGCCAACCTGATTTGGAAATACGGGGATGAGCGGGAGTCCAGGCGGATCGCCCGGGCCATTGAAACGGAACGTAAAATGAGATCCATCGACACGACGCGACAACTGGCCAGCCTGATCGAACAGGTCTGCCCGCGTGCCGATCAACTGCCCGGCCGCTTGGCGCGGGTGTTTCAAGCGATCCGGATTGTGGTGAATGACGAAATGGAAGTCCTGCGCCGCGGTTTGGTCGGGGCTTTCACGCTTTTGGAACCGGGCGGACGCCTCGCCGTAATCACCTTTCACTCGCTCGAGGACCGGTTGGTCAAAGAATTCATGCGCGAGCAGGCCCGGGACTATGACCTGCCGCCCGGTCAGGCTGACTTTCCCCACCTGCGCATTCCTCGGGCACCCCGGGCGCAGTTGCTCACGCGGAAACCAATTTCACCCGGCGCCGCCGAACTCGCCACCAACCCCCGTTCGCGTAGCGCCCACTTGCGGGTGCTAGAAAAGCTCTAACATGGCCCGAAACCTCAAACGCGACGCGCACGCGCAGCAATTGCGCAACTATGTGCTGTTCGCCTTCGCGGTCGCCATCATCGCCGCAATGGTGCTGGGCTTCGTAACCCAAAGGCGCACCCACACCCGACTCGGCACCCAGAAGCGCGAACTCGAAATGCGGGTGGGCGAATTGCGCCGCCTGACCAACAACCACGCCATCCTGCTAGCCCAGCGCAGTTCACCGCTTGAGCTGATCCGCCGCGCCGAAAGCGCCGGACTCACCAAGATCGCCATGAGTCAGCGCCTGTTCGTGCCGCTACCCGAGACCCCGGCGAGCGTTCTCGCGCTACCCGCTGCCACCTCCCCGGTCCGGCCAGCCGGCCAGTTTGCCACCGCCGCCCCCCACTAGCGCATGGATATTGCCGTCAGCCGCAAACGCCTGTGGTTCCTCTCCTTGATGTTCTGCGCCGTGTTTGCGGCCATCGCGGGGCGGTTGGTGTTCATTCAGGCCATTGCCCCGATTGAACCTCAGTTCGTCAGCGAAGGCACCGAACGCCGGGTGCCGCGCCCAGCCAAGCGCGGGGCCATCCTCGACGTCAATCGGCAGCCGCTCGTGCTCTCCGATTTGATGGTCACAGTCCGCGCCGATCCTCTGCGGCTGGGTCTTTTCTCCCACGAAGTCGCCGACTTCATTGCGCCGCTCGTGAGCCTGCCGCCGGAGGTGGTCGCGGAACGCCTGCGGCCGAGCTATTACGCGAGTCGCGAACCACGCCTCGAAACCAACGCCGGCACCGTGACCACCAATTGGGTCACCGTGCAAAAGGTCCGGCGGAATAACGGCGTGGTCACCAACTTGCCCTATTCGAAGTGGGTCGAATTAGAGACCCAACTGGCGAAACATTTCTTCGTCGAAGAGGCCATCCTGATTCGCGCCCGGACCAATGCCGATTTCGAATTCAAACGCACGGTCAAGACGGCCGGGTGGTGGAATGTGCAGGCGTTCATCGCGGCCAAGAAAACCCGACTGGCCGCCGTGCGACAAATCGCGCCGCGATTGAATTACCTGAAGACCAACGCCATGGAATGCCGGGTCAACGGCCTCTATCCCGAAGTGGTCGAAGTCCGCGTTTATCCCAATGCCCACCTCGGCGTCCACGTCCTCGGCTACACGACCAACAGCCTAGCCGACCGCCGAAGTCAGACTCAACTGCCCGTAACCCTCCTCGGCGCCCAAGGTTTGGAACAGCGCTTCGACGCTGAACTCCGCGGCGCCCACGGCCTACTGATCACCCATAAGGTCGGCAACAAAGAGCTCGTGCCGCTCCGCGCCCGGGATGTCGCCCCGATTGATGGCCTGAACGTGCGCACCACGATCGATTCGAACATCCAAAGTTTCGTGGAACAGGCGCTGGACGAAGCTTACGCCACCCTGCGGCCCAAGAGTGTTTCCGCCATCGTCATCCACCCCCGGACCGGCGACATCCTCGCGCTCGCCAACCGCCCGACCTACGACCCGAACACCGGCCGTATCCCTTCCTTGGAGGCGATGCTCAACCGCGCCCTCAAAGTGCCGGCGGAACCCGGCTCGACCTTTAAGGTGGTCACCTACGCCGCGGCGCTCAACGAGGGTTTGATTCGCCCCGACGAACCCATCGACTGCGAACACGGCCGCTGGGTCGTGCCAGGCACACGCCGCCCGATCAGCGACGATCAAGGGCACGCGATGGACGTTGTCTCGGTCGAGGAGGCGTTTGCCAAATCATCCAATGTCGGCGCCGTAAAAATCGGCCTGCGGATGAATACCAACACGTTTCTGCGCTACATGCGGGATTTTGGCTTCCTGACCCGCACCGGCATCGAGTGCGGCGAGTTTTCCGCCTCCACAAACTTCCTCCGCGGGCAATTGCACATCCGCCGCGGTTACGGTGAATCCGCCGGCGGGCTTGGCCGTTGGGACGGGCTCACCGCCAGCAGCCTCCCGTTCGGCTACGGCTTCTACGCCACCCCCCTCCCGACGGCGATGGCCGTCGCCGCCATCGCAAACGACGGGGTGCTGATGCGCCCGCGGATCGTGGCCAGCATCGAACGCGGCAACGGCGACCCCGTGACCCGGCTAGAACCGGTGGCCCTGCGCCGCGTCATCACCCGCGAAACCGCCCGTAAGATGATCCGCATCATGCACACGGCGGTGGCGGAAGGCACCGGCGGCCAAGCGGCGTTGGAAGACTTCGCCGTCGCCGGCAAAACCGGCACCGCCAAAAAGACGCTCAACGGCAAATACTCGACCTCCCTTTACTATGCCTCCTTCGTCGGGTTTCTGCCGGCCGATGACCCCGAGCTGGTCATCATGGTCAACGCCGATGAACCCACGACCAAAGGGCGGGCCTATTACGGCGGCAAGGCGTGCGCGCCTGTTTTCCACCAGATCGCAACGGCAACCGCCGGATATTTGGGCCTGAAACCTTCGCTCCTGAGCACCAACGGAGTGGTGTTGAACCTGAATCCTCAACCCGGCTCCGCCCACTGACCCATGCTGCTCCGCGACGTCATTGCCCAAATCCCCCATGCGCGCTTCGCCACGCCGGCCTCGCGCGACGTGAATGAAGCGGTCGTCCACGGGCTCACGGACGATCCCAGCCGCGTCACCCAAGGCTCGATGTTTGTCTGCCTGAAGGCCCACGCCCGCCAAGACCCCTTTGCCTCCTTCGCCGCCGTGGAGCGAGGTGCCACCGCCGTGATGTGCGAGGCCGGCGTGCTGGTTCCCGCCCACATCCCGCGCATCGAAGTGCGTGATTCCGGGGCCGCCTTCGCTCAGATGGCCGCGGCTTTTTTCGGCCACCCAGTCCGGCTCCTGTCTGTCATCGGGGTGGAATGCGCGACGGCCGAACCGGGCGAAACCCGTTGCGCCGCGACCAACGTCACTTGGCTACTGACGCGGCTGCTCCGGGCTGCCGGGGCCAACACCGCCGTGATCGGTGAACTCGGCTGCGAAGCCGGTGATCGGGAATTGCCCTTGGCAGCTTCAGAAATCGACGTCTTCGAATTGCACCGCCTGTTTGACGTGCACCGTCACGCCGGCGGCAGCGCCTGCGTCGTGCAGCAGCCGACAACCCACGCCACGCGCTGGGGCGCACTCCAGTGTGCCGAACGCATCACCACGCTCGCCCGACCGGAGCCGCAGGATTCCTTCAGTTGGCGCGGCAGCCGCCTGGTGCTGAACGGGCTCCGCATCTCGACGCCGCTGGTGGGCGCGGGCAACGCGTCCGCCTTGCGCTCGGCACTCGGAGCCCTAGTCCGCCTCGGTATTCGCCACGACCGCGTCCTCGGCGCGCTCCCCAATCTCCCGACGGCACCCGGCTTCCTCCAACCAGTCTCTGCCGGCCAACCCTTTGGGGTGTTCGTGGACGCTGCCCGAACCGCAAATGAACTCCGCACTGCCATCCAAGACTTGCGCGCGACCACCGGCGGCCGGGTCATCGTGGTCGTCGGACCGGCGGAAGCCGGAACCGAAGCGCAACGCGCCGACTTGGGCCGCGCCGCCAGCGCCGCTGACTTGATTTTTGCGACCGCCGACAATCCGGGCGATACCTCACCAAGCGACCTGCTGGAAGAATTTGTGCCGGCGGAGGCCCAGGACCGGTTCATCTTGGAAGTGGACCGTGCTCGGGCCGTCGAACGCGCCATTCGGACCGCCCGCACCAACGATGTCGTGCTCTTGGCCGGCAAAGGCCATCGCCGGACGCAGGAAATCGCCGGTGCCGTGGGCCCGTTTTGCGATCGAGCCCACGCCGTGGAAGCCTTGGCGCTCCGGGGATTTGGAGGCGACTTGTGAAGCTCACCCGCCTTTTGACCGCCGCGTTGTTCCTGCCGGCCGCTCCCTTTTGTGCAGTCGCCATCCGCCCCCTCCCTTTCCGCCAAACTAAACCGCGGATGGCGGCTGTCACCGGCACCTCAACTCCGGCCTCGTTTTAAGCGCCCACGTTCATGGAAGCCCGTCCCCTGCACTACTTCGCCACGGCCTGCGGCGGTGAGCTGCGCACCGGTTCGCCGACGGCACCGGTGCGGCGGGTGCTGACGGATTCCCGCCTCGTCGGCGCCGGCGATTTGTTTGTGGCGCTGCACGGTGAACGCTTCGACGCCCACGATTTCCTCGCCGAAGTTGCCGCCCGCGGCGTGGCCGGGGCCGTCGTGGCCCGCCGACAGTTGGCCCGACTGCCCGCCGGTTTGCCGGCGATCGTGGTGGACGAACCCCGCGCGGCGTATGGCGCCATCGCCGGCTATTACCGCCAAGAATTTGACCTGCCCGTGATCTGCGTTGGGGGCTCCAACGGCAAGACGACCACAAAGGAACTGATCGCCGCCGCGTTGGGCCGGACGTTTCCAGTGCTAAAAAGCGAGGCCAGCTTTAACAACGATGTCGGCGTGCCGGCGACCCTGCTGCAACTGGACCACTCCCACCGGGCCGCCGTGCTGGAAGCCGGCACCAACCATCCCGGTGAACTCGCCCCACTGGTGCGACTGATCGCCCCCCGTTTGGGAGTGGTGACCAGCCTCGGCCGTGAGCACCTGGAGCACTTCGGCGACCTCGCCGGCGTAGCCCGCGAAGAAGGCTGGCTCCCCCAACTGTTGCCCGGGGCCGCCCAAGGGGGCCGGTTATTGGTGCCGGGCGATTGTCCTTTGGCATCCGACCTGACGGCCCGCACCGAGGCGCGCGTGATCCGGGTCGGGTTCGGTCCCGCCAACGATTGGCGGGCGGAACTGCGGTCCATGGACTGGACCGGCACTACCTTTTACGTGAACGCGCCGCAGCCGGGTTGGAGCGGCGAGTTCCGGATGAATTTGCCAGGCCGTCATTCAGTGCCCAACGCGCTTTATGCACTGGCGGTCGCGTGCGAGTTGGGCGTGGAACCCACCGCCGCCCGCGACGGCCTGGCGAACTTTTCACCGGCGAAACAACGCCTCAACCTGCGCGAAATCGCCGGCGTGCGGGTCATCGACGACAGCTATAATGCCAACACGGATTCCGTGGTGGCCGCCCTGCAAACACTCTCCGACCTCCCGTGCTCGGGCCGCCGTGTGGCGGTGCTTGGTGACATGGCGGAATTGGGCTCCGCCACCGAGACCGCGCATCGGGAGGTCGGCCGAATTGCCGCCGAACGCGGCCTCGACTGGGTCTTCGCCATCGGCCAGCACGCGCCCCTGATCGTCGCGGCCGCCGGGGCCCGGGCCCGGGCTTTCTCCACCGTCGAACTTGCGGCCGAACCCTTGCTCGCCCTGCTCGCTCCGGGCGATGCCCTGCTTGTGAAAGCGTCGCGTTCCAGCCGCCTGGAGCGCGTCCTCGAAATGCTCACCCGCCGACTCCCGGAACGAGCCACCCACCCCGCGTCCAACTGGGCCTGAGATGCTTTACCACCTTTCAGAACTATTCCCGTTCGCGCCGTGGTCGGTGTTTCAATACATCACCTTTCGCAGCGCCGGAGCGGCGGTGACCGCGCTGCTGCTGAGCATGTTGTTGGGCCCTGGATTGATCCGGTGGTTGGGCGACTTGAAGTTTCGGCAGGACTACCGGCCCAAGGACGTGAAGGAGGGGGCCGACGCCACCGCGGCGGCGGCCGACCTCGCGAAACGGGGCACGCCCACGATGGGGGGCATCCTAATCGTCCTCGTGCTCGACCTTTCTGCGCTGCTTTGGGCGCGCTGGAATCCGTTCGTGCTGTTGACTTTGCTGGCCGTGGTCGTGCTGGCGGGACTGGGGTTTTATGACGACTGGTTGAAGGTCACGAAGCAGAACAGCGAGGGGGCGAAATCGCATCTGAAACTCTATGTGCAAGTCGCGCTGGGACTGGGTGTGGCGATTTACCTCTGGCTCCTACCCTCGACCGCCCCACTGATCAACGACATCCAGGTGCCCTTCATCAAGAATCCCGTGCTGGTCGGCGTGCCGATCATTGGGATCCTGCTGACCGTCATCGTCATCACTGGCGCCTCCAATTCAGTGAACCTCACAGACGGTATGGATGGCTTGGCGGTCGGCTGCACGCTCATCACCACCCTAGTCTTTCTGGTGATGACCTACATCGCCGGCAACGTCATTTTCGCCCATTACCTGCTCGTGCCCTACGTCGAGGGCGCCGGCGAGCTCACCGTGATCTGCGCTGCCATGCTCGGTGCCTGCCTCGGGTTCCTGTGGTTCAACTGCCACCCGGCGGAAGTGTTCATGGGCGATACCGGTTCACTCGCACTCGGGGGCGCCTTGGGCATCATGGCCGTGCTGATTCACCAACCGTTCGTCCTCTTACTGGCCGGGGCCGTGTTCGTCGCCGAGGCGCTGAGCGTCATGCTCCAAGTCGGTTGGTTCAAATTCACCCGCCGCCACTATGGAGAAGGCCGCCGCATCTTCCTGATGTCGCCGCTGCACCATCATTTTCGAAAAAAGGGCCTACCCGAATCCAAGATCGTGGTGCGCTTCTACATCGTGGCCCTGCTCTGCGCCGTCGTGGCCCTCAGCACGCTCAAGGTCCGGTAACCATGCAATCATCCCTAAAATCGATCCGCTTTCGGCAGAAAAACGCCATCCCTCGGGGATTGGTCTTTTCCCCCCTTGCATGGCCTTGCCCCCCCGCTTTAATCAACGCCGTTGACGGCTCTCAGAGCTGTTCTTCAGGTGGTGTGTGCGGCGGTATTGGAGGCGAAGATCGTTGGTTTCCAGTCCGGGAAGAAGTCACGGCCCGTCAGCTTGACAGCCGAATTTTCCCGCTGGGTTCTCCCCGGATGGCGGAGACGTCCTCGCCGACTCTGCTCCGTGCGAATAAATTTTGGCCCCGCGTTGACTTGAGGAGTCAACGCGGGGCCGACTACACCCCAACCCTCCTCGCCCGCCGCCTTCCCGCGGCTACCATAAAATGAGTTCACCGAGTCCGTTGATTCCCCAAGGTTCACTGCTGGAGCAGCAGGCCAAATCCAAGTCCACGTTCCATGTCGCCGCCCTGATCGTCGGCCTGCACGTATTCCTCCTCGGCGGCCTACTCATTTTGGGCTGCAAAAAGGAGGAACCGAAGCCGCTTGATCAGCTACCGATCACCGACACCCTCTCGCAACCGCCCCCGATCCTGACGGAAACCAACTTGCTCGACGGCACTCTGCCGCTGGCCGACAGCCTAGCGCAACCGGCGACCAACCCGGTGCCCCCCGTCACCTACGAGGCCCCGGTGCCCCCCCCCTTCCATCCGGCCCAACCGCTGGTGAATGAACGGGAAACTGGCGCCACCGTGGAATACGTCGTCAAGAAGGGTGACTTAGCAGGCCGCATCGCCAACCGGAACAAGCTCTCCCTCAAGCAGCTTCAGGAAGCCAACTCCGGCGTCGATCTCGCCAAACTAAAAGTGGGCCAGAAGATCAACCTCCCCGCTGGCACCGGCGGGCCCACCAACCCGCTGGCACCGGCGCCCGAAGCCCAAACCGCAGCGAGCGAATTCATCACTTATACCGTCAAGGGCGGCGACACGTTGACTAAGCTCGCGAGGAAACACGGCACCACCATCAAAGCGATCCGCGAAGCCAGCGGCCTCAAGTCAAACGACCTCAAGATCGGCCAGAAGTTGAAGCTGCCGGCCAAGGCGGCGGCACCGGCCCCCGCTCCGGAGCCAATTCCGCAGGCGCTCCCCGCAGCAACCCCGGTGCTGCCCACCGTGACCCCGATTGGCGCCCCGGCTCCGCGCTGATTGCAGCGCCCACTCTGGGCGCGTCCGGCCTTCCTCAAGCCGGGCGCGCCTACCCATTAAATACCCTCGCCCTTGAACCGCACCGCCACCGCCCTGCTGCTCGCCGTCGGTTCGCTGATTATTCTCAGCCTGACCATGCTCGCGAGCGCCACGATGTTGGACAAGGGAGACGGCTTTGTGCTGCGGCAGGCGTTGGCGTGCGGGGTGGGCTTTGCCGCTTTTGCCTTTGCCGCCACGCTCGATTTGCGCTGGGTCCAACGGGGTGTCTGGCTGCTTTACGGCGGCGCGGTCGGGCTGCTGCTCCTCACTCTTTCGCCTCTCGGCACCGCCACCAAGGGGGCCCAACGCTGGCTGTTTGGCACCCAGCCTTCGGAATTCGCCAAAATCGCGCTGGTGCTTGCCCTCGCTTGGTTTGGCGCCCGCTTCCGCGACCGGATGAAGACTTTCACTGCGGGCGTGATCGGGATGGGGCTCATCGCCCTGCCCATTCTTGTGCTGGTGCTCGCCGAACCCGACAAGGGCACCACCGTGCTGCTCGGTGTGGTCGCCCTGATGGTCATGCTGGTCGCTGGTGTGCGCTGGTCTCACGTTGGACTGCCCGCCATCCTCGGCGTCGTGGCGTTGGGGCTCATCATTTCCCGCAGTGACTACGCCATGAAACGGGTTAATGCCTTCCTTAATCCGACGGAAAACCGGGACTCGGCGACCCAATTAAACCAATCCCTCTACGCCTTCTCGGAAGGCGGTCTCGACGGCAAGGGCTTGGGCCGGGGTTCGCTGAAGTTCAAGGTGCCGGAACAGAATACCGATTTCATCTTCCCGGTGGTCGGGGAGGAATTGGGGCTGCTGGCCACGCTGGGCGTGGTGGGTGCGTTCCTCGTCATCCTCCTGAGCGGGGCCGCGATCACCCAGCGCACCACCGACCCGTTCGCCATGCTCCTCGCCGCAGGCATTACCTTCACCATCGCCGCCCAAGCCTGCATTAACATGGGGGTCGTCACCGGCCTGCTGCCCAACAAAGGCATCGCCTTGCCATTCGTCAGTCGCGGCGGCACCGGCGTCGTCGTGATGCTCACGCTCGTGGGTTTGCTGGTGAATATTTCCCGCCAAGCCCCCGACCCCGACCCCGCGGCCAAACGCCGAGCCAACCACGCCTTCGACCCGGCCGACACCGACCTGCCGCAATGATCGGAACCGAACCATCGCTGCACGTCGCCATCGCCTGCGGTGGCACCGGCGGACACTTGTTTCCCGGCCTCGCCGTCGGGCACGAACTCGGGGCCCGGGGATGCGACGTTTCGCTCCTGATTTCCCCCAAGGAAGTAGATCAGCAGGCGGTCCGGGGCGTCGCTCATTCGTTTAACCTCATCACGCTGCCTGCCGTCGGGCTGACCGGGCGCAACGCGCTGAAATTCGCCGATTCCAGCTATCAGTCCTACCGCGCCGCGTGCCGGGAATTTGCCCAGCGCCGCCCGCAGGCCGTCCTCGCCATGGGCGGCTTCACCAGCGCGCCCCCCATTCTCGCCGGCGCCCGGGTTGGCGCTACGACCTTCCTGCACGAATCCAACACCATTCCCGGTCGCGCCAACCGCTGGCTCGCCCACGTCGTGGATGAATGCTTCGTCGGCTTCGAAGACGCCGCCAGCCTCCTTTGGAATCCGCAGGTGGCCACCACGGGCACGCCGGTCCGCCCCGGCTTTACCCACACCGAAGCCGCCGGCGCTCGCTTGGCGCTCGGACTTCATCCCGCCAAACCCGTGCTGCTGGTCATGGGCGGCAGCCAAGGCGCCACGGGCATCAATCAACTTCTCCTCAACACGCTCCCAACCCTGCTCGAAAAACTACCCGACTTGCAGGTGATGCATCTGACTGGGGTCCCGGATCACGAACGGGTCCGCACCGCGCTGGCGCCCTTCGGCCGGCGGGTGCGCGTGCAGGCTTTCTTTTCCGAAATGGAATTGTTGCTCGCTGCTGCGACCGTCGCGGTCAGTCGCAGCGGCGCGTCTTCCCTCGCTGAATTCGCGGCGCTGCGCCTGCCTTCGGTGCTCATTCCTTATCCCGCCGCCGTGGACGATCACCAACAGCACAACGCCGACGCCTTTGCCGCCCACGGCGCCGCCCGAGTGCTCGCCCAACCGACCGCCACCCCCGCCCAACTCGTCGCCCTCATCCTCGAACTGGCCGGGGATGGCCCCGCACGCACGCGGGCGCTGCAAAGCCTCGCCGACCTCGATCGGCCAAAGGCGGCGAGCGACATTGCGGACCGCATCCTGCGGCGACTCGAATTGAAACAACCCGGCTCCACCCGTCGACTTGCAACCGTGCTGGAACCGACCCGCCGGCCGCGCACCACGCCCGCCGCCAAACTGCAACTGGAAGGCGCCGCCCGATGAGCACGCCGTGGAAACTATCCAGCGCCCCGGTGGCCGCCAAAGAAGCCGCCGCCGTGGACCACGCTGAGGTGCTCTCGGATTTGTTCCGCGATTTCCAAGTCGCGTTGCCCGCGGCGACGCTGTTGCGGCGGGACGAACCGCTCGCGGCGCGAACCACGCTGCGCGTCGGCGGCCCGGCCGACATCTACGTTGAACCTTCGAGCGAAAACGCCCTGGCCTCCGTGCTGGAACTCTGTCGCCTCCGCAACCTGCCCGTGTTCCTGCTCGGCCGGGGCTCCAACCTGTTGGTGCGCGACGGCGGCATCCGCGGCGTCGTAGTGCGGCTTTCGCAGGCCGATTTTTCCCAGATCGAGATCGAGGGGGACCGCGTGCGGGCCGGGGCCGGGGCCAAACTGAAGGACATCGCCAACGCCGCCCGCCGCGCCGGCGTCGCGGGCCTCGAATTTCTGGAAGGCATTCCCGGTTCCCTCGGGGGCGCCCTGCGCATGAACGCGGGGGCCATGGGCGGCTGGACGCTTGAACGCGTGACCCAGTTACGCTGCGTATCACCGCTCGGCGAAATCCGTGAACTGCCGATTGCCGAGGTGCCGTTCACCTACCGCAGTTGTCCGCTGCTCACCACGCACATCGCGCTGGGGGCCACATTGCGGGGCAGCAACGAAACCGCCGAGGCTGTGAAGACGCGCATGGACGGCTATAGCCAGAAACGGTGGGACTCGCAGCCGAACCAGCCCAGCGCCGGCTGCACCTTCAAGAACCCGGCGCCCGACCTGCCGGCGGGCAAGCTCATTGACCAACTCGGGCTCAAGGGCACTCGCGTCGGCGACGCCATGGTCAGCGACGTGCACGCGAATTTCTTCGTGAACTTGGGCAGCGCGACCGCCCGCAACGTGCTGGACCTGATCGAACTGGTCCGCGTTCGCGCCCGCGAAGCCCACGGCGTAGAACTGGAAACCGAAGTGGAAATCGTGGGGGAAGATGAATGACCGCAACTGAGTCCAACCAACGACGACCGCGCAGTTCTCGGCTGACCACCCGCCGCACCGCCACCCACTCGGGGCTTCAATTCCGGCTTCAACCGGGTCGAATTGCCCCTGCACCCATCTTTTTTCCGTGTCTGCTAAATTGACCATCACCGTCCTGCTCGGCGGCCCGTCGGCCGAACGCGAAGTCTCGCTGCGCTCCGGCGCGGCCGTGGCCAAGGCGCTGCGTTCGCGCGGCCACACGGTCCACGAGGTGGACCCGTTGCCGGGCGCCCTCGCGTTGCCGGCCGGCACGGAGGCCGTCTTCCTCGCGCTGCACGGAACCTACGGCGAAGACGGCACGGTGCAGGCCGAGCTAGAACCGTTGGGCGTGCCCTACACGGGCTGCGGCGTGGCGGCCTCGCTCTTCGCCTTCGACAAGATCGTCACGAAGCGGCGTTGCCTCGCGGCCGGCGTGCCGACGGCCCAGTTTGTCGTCTTCAATTCCGCCGCCGCCACCTGGCCCGAGGGATGGCAGACTCCGGTGGTGCTTAAGCCGACGCGGCAAGGCAGCAGCGTGGGGCTCCAGTTTGTGGACCGCGTGGAGGATTTTCCGCGCCAGCTCGCCGAGTCGCTCCGGTTCGGCGGCGAGGTGGTGATGGAGGAACGGATCGTGGGCCGCGAGACGACGGTCGGAATCCTCGACGGCCAGGCGTTGCCGATCGTGGAGGTGCGGCCCAAGGCCGGTTCCTACGATTACACCAACAAATACACGGCGGGACGGACGGAGTATTTTTGCCCGGCCGAATTCGATGTGGCCACCACTGCCCGCATCCAGGTGGCGGCGCTTGGGGCGTTCCACGCGATTGGCGGCCGCGATTACGCGCGAGTGGACGTGATGGTCCGGCCCGATGGTTCGCCGGTCGTGCTGGAGGTCAACACCCTCCCGGGCATGACCGAAACCAGCCTGTTGCCGAAGGCCGCCGCCGCGGTCGGCATTAATTTTGCCTCCCTGTGCGAACGCATGGTGGAGCTGGCCCGCAAGCGCGCCCCGAAAGGCTGAGCATGTTCAATCCCTTCACCAGCCGTCCCCGCAACCGTCGCCGTGACGGTGATTTCACCTTGGACGTCCGGCTCAATGCCGAGGCGGACGGACCGCCCCGCCGCCGCCGGGTGTGGTGGCTCAAACCAGCCCTCGTGCTCGTGCTGGCGGGCGCGGCTTGGTTTGGCGGTGGCGCCCTGATTCAACTCGGCAAGGAACGTTGGCTCTACCACATCCCCTCGTTGGCCCTGCGGGACTTGCCCGTCGTTCGCGACGGCGTCATCACTGCCGGGGAAATTCGCCGCCTCGCCGGCATCAACGTGGGCCGCAACATCCTGACGGTCGATCCTTACACTGTTCGCCAGCAACTGCTGCGGCATCCGCGGATCGAAGACGCCCGGTTGGAGCTCGAATTTCCCGGCACCATGCGCCTCACGGTGCGGGAACGGGTGCCGGTTGCGCGCCTCATGCTACCTTCGGTGGGCGGACGGGAAACCTACCTGCTCGTCGACGATCTGGGCCACGTCATGGCGCCCTTTGAAACAGGGCGCGCCCCGGCCGAGATCATCGAGAGCGAAGCCGCCCTCCCCTTGTTGACCGGCACCTCCGCCGTCGGGGTGGCCCCAGGACATACGTTGCAGGGCCCCCTCACGCTGGCCGGCTTGAAGCTGCTCGCGACCTTTGGCGAAGCGCCCATTTCGACCGAGACCGAGCTCGCCAGCGTGGATGTGTCCACCGCCGGCCTCCTCTCGGTGGTCACCACGCGCGGCGCACAAGTCGCGCTGTTGCCGACCGGCTTTGAGCGTCAATTACAGCAGTGGCTCGGCGTGCATCGCCGCAGCACCGAACTGCGCCGGGCCATCAGTTCGCTCGACCTGAGCGTCGCCCATCACCCGCCGTTGCGGTGGGTCGAATTGACCGCTTCGCCCACGAACGAACCGCCCGTTCGACCCACCCGTCCCAAACGCAAACCGCCCCAGCGCCGCCATGCCTGAACGCATCCGACTTCACTTGGGTGGATGCCTCCGCAAGCCCGCCCCAAACCTCGCCGCCCCGCGGCGCTTCCCCCGCTCCAGCCCGGCCCGCGCCGCGCTTTTTCCCACCGTCTGCCCCCCCCTCGCCTCCAGCCATGTTTAGTCGCCCTCATATCATCGTCGGACTCGAAATCGGCACGTCGAAAGTCTGCGTCGCAGTGGGCGAAGTCGGTGCGCACGGCGAGGTGACGGTGGTCGGGCTGGGTCAAGCTCGCTCCCGCGGTGTGCGCAAGGGCGAGATCACCGACGCCACCCGCGCCAGCGACGATGTGCGCCAAGCCATCGCCGAGGCCGAGGAAATGGCCAACGTGGAGATTCAAAGCGCCTACCTCGCGGTCACCGGCACCCACATCCGCTGCCAGAACAGCAAAGGCGTGCAACCGATCCCCTCCGTGGACCGCACGATCACCCAGGACGACGTCCAAGACGCCATCCACAACGCGAAACTGGTCGGTTGCCCCCACGGGTTTGAAGTCGTGGACAGCGTGCGGCAGGACTTCCTCGTGGACGAACGCCCCTGCGATAATCCCATCGGCGCCGTTGGGGCGCGCGTCGAGGCGTGTGTCCACGTCATCCACGGCCATTCAAACCGCATCGCCACCGCCCGGCGCGTCGTCGAAAACTTAGAAGTCTCCGTCGCCAAACCGGTCTTCAGCGGCCTCGCCTCGGCCTTGGCCGTCCTCACCGCGGAACAAAAGGACATGGGCGCCATCGTCCTCGATCTCGGGGGCGGCACGACCAATTACGCCTTCTTCCACGGCTCCGTGCTGCGCCATTCCGGCGTGCTCGCCGTCGGGGGCGACCACCTCACCAACGACCTCGCCAACGGTCTCAAACTCCCCATGCCGCAGGCCGAAGAACTCAAACTCAAGCTCGGCCACGCCCTGCTGGACCCGGCCGCCCTCGGTGCCATCCACTCGATCCCCCGCGACAACGGCCTCCCGCCCCGGGCGATCAACGTCGAGCACCTCCAACGCATCATGCACCTGCGCCTAGAGGAAACCCTCCGCATCGTGGCCACGGAGCTGGCCCCGCACGGCGCCCTCGTCTCGGCCGGCGTCGGCGTCTTCCTCTGTGGCGGCGGCGCCCGCGTGCCGGGGATTGAAGAACTCGCCGGCCAGATCTTCCAACTGCCGATCGGCCGAGCCCACGTGCAAAACATCTCCGGCCCGGCCGATGTGCTGGCCAACCCAGAATTTGCCACCGCCATCGGCTTGGTCCGCTATGGCGCCATGCGCGAACGCCGCGCCCCCCGCCGGCGAAGCCTCACCTCGAAGCTCACTTCCCTGCTCAGCCGCTGATCCAGGTCACCCGCCATGAATTCCCCTGCCACCCCTCCCGCCCCCGCCGTGGAACTCCTTTGCGTGGGCGTTGGCCGCGCCGGCAGCCAGATCGTGCGCCGCCTGCTCGCCACCGGTGAACTCGCCGCCACCCGCTTTCTCTGTCTCTCCACCGCGGAGGCCCTGCCCGTCGTGCCCGGCCTCACCGACTTGGCCTTTGGCCATGACCTCACGCGCGGATTCGGCTGCGGCGGCGATGTCCAACACGGCCGCCAAGCGGCGGAACAACACGTCGCCCAACTCCGGGCCGCCGTTACCGGGGCCCGCGTCGTTGTGGTCATCACCGGCCTCGGCGGCGGGACCGGCGGCGGGGCCGCGCCTCTCGTGGCCCGCGTCGCCCACGAAGCCGGGGCCCTTGTGCTCGCCTTGGCCACCCTTCCCTTCAGTTTCGAAGCGCCTCTGCGCCACACCAACGCCAAGGGCTCCCTCCAAGCTCTGCGCAGCGCCGCCGACGTCGTTTTGTGCCTCTCCAACGCCGCCGCCGCCAAGATGCTCGATGAAAAGACCCGGCTCCCCGCGGTCATGGCCAATTCCAACACCGTCATCGCCGACACCATCCGCGGCCTTTGGCGCATGTTGAATGGCTCCGGCTTGGTGCCCCTCGGACTCGGAACCCTCGACCGCATGTTGCGCGGGCTGCACGGGGAATGCGCCTTTGCCACGGTCGAAGCCCAAGGCGAACACCGCGCTCGCGAGGCGTTTGAGCTCATCCAGAACCACTCCTTTCTCCAAGGTGAACGGGCACCCGGCGAAGCCGAAGTCGTGCTGGTGAACCTCGCCGCCGACGGCGACCTCCGCCTCGACGAACTCGAATGGCTCCAGCGGCAATTCCAAGCCCAGTGCGAAAACGCCCGCCTCGTCGTGGGCGCCACCGACGACCCCGCCCTGAATGGCCGTCTAGCACTCACCGTCATCGCGGCCCGCACCGGGATCGCCCCCGTGCTGTCGCCGGCCACCGCCCCTAGCCAGCCGCTCGCCGCCACCCGCTTCGAACCCACCGCCCCGGAGCCCCGAATCATGTTGGAGGGACTGGATGCCGAGGCTGGCATTCCTGCCCGGACGGCCACCCCCAGCCCCTCCGTGCTCAATTTCTTCCGGCGTCCAGCCGCGCCCAAAGCCGGCGCCAAGAAGAAGACCGAACAACAGACGTTCAATTTTGAGCAGGTCTCCAAGGGCCGCTTTGAACACACGGAGAGCACCTTTTACGACGGCCAGAACCTCGACGAACCGACGTTTCTCCGGCGCGGCATCACGCTGAACTGAGCCCCGTCCGGGCCAGCGCCACGCTACCGGTCGCCGCGGCCATGGGCAGGGCCGCCCGTCGCTTGGGCGGCTGGCTTGGGGCGTTCGCGTTTTTCATTGGCCCGCACCCGGCTCTTAACCAGCCTCGCGGCCATGTCGAACCGTCTGCTGCTGGTCGATGGCCATGCCTACGCCTACCGCGCCTTTCACGCGATCCGCTCACTCAAGGCACCGGATGGCTCGCCGACAAACGCCATCTACGGGTTTGTGAAGATGCTGCAAAAGATGCTGCTCATCCTCCAACCCAGCCACGTGCTGGTGGTCTGGGACGGCGGACTGGCGCCGGAACGCTTGGCCGCGCTGCCGGAATACAAAGCCCAACGCCCGCCGACTCCCGATGAACTCGTCAGCCAATTCCCGCACTTGGCCGCCTGGCTCGACGCGGCCGGCTTTACCCAACTCCAGCGCGAAGGCACCGAGGCGGACGATTGGATCGGCACTTACGCCAAGGCGGCGGAAGCCGCGGGCTGGGGCGTCGTGATCGCGAGTTCCGACAAGGATTTTATGCAGTTGGTGACCGAGCGGGTGGGCTTGTTCAACCCGAACGATAAGTCCGAAAAGGTCTGGGCCGCCGCGGAAGTCGAAGCCAAGACCGGCGTGCAGCCGCACCAGATTGTGGACTGGCTCGCGCTGGTGGGCGACAGCGTGGATAACATCGCCGGCGTGCGCGGCGTGGGTCCCAAGACGGCGACGGAGCTGCTCAAACGCTTCGGCTCGGTGGCGGCCATTTACGCGCGCCTCGCGGAGATCAAGTCGGAGAGCCAGCGAATTTCCCTCGCCACCTCCGCGGACGTGGTGAAACGCAATCAACTGATGGTGCAATTGCAGTGCGATCTGCCGGCCGGACCGGAGTTGGCGGCGCTCACCCCGAAGCCGCCGACCAAGCCCGTGCTCCGGGAGATGTATCGCCGCTGGAATTTTCGCAGCCTACTGGCCGAGCTCGGCGAAGAGTCGGAGCCAGCCCAAGGCAACCTCTTCTGACATTCAACCCCGCAGTCCGGCTCACGCCGCCAGCCGCCGATAAAGCCGCAAATACTCCGCCCCGACCGCGGTGGCGGAACGGGCGCTGACACTGGCTCGCACGCGGTCCGGCGCCGCCGGCGTCACCTCGCCCGCAAGGAGCCGCCGGAGCTGCCGGCGCAAGTCGGCCGCCTCGCCGGGTTGGAACAGGAGGCCCGTTTCGCCCGGACGCACGATATCCACGTTCCCGCCGCTGGCCGAAACCAAGGCCGGCACGCCCAGCGCCAAGGCCTCGATCAGGGCCACGGAACAAGGTTCGTTGGTGGAGGGCAGCACAAACCAGTTCGCCCGGCGGAGGGCGCCAAGCACGTCGTGGGTGGGGCCGCGCAGATGGACTCGGCCGGCAAGTTCCGGACCGGCCGCCAGCGTCGCGAGTTCTTGGGCGTAAGCACGGGCGGCGGGGTCATTCGGCGTCGGCCCCCAAAGTTCGAAATCCACTTGAGCGCGCAGTTCAGGCGGCAAGCCCGCCAAGGCTTCGAGCAGCAGGTGCCAATTTTTCCAGCGCACCAAATTCCCGATTCCCACCAAGCGCAGCGGCGGCACCGCCGCCGGGGTGGCGAGGGGCGCCTGCCAAAAGGCATCGGCACCACATTCAGAAACCACGACCACCCGTTCACCGTCGGGTGGCAGTCCGTAGTGCCGGGCCATGTTGGGCGTGAGCACGGCGGTGACGAAGCCGGGCCACTGGGTGGCGCGCCGGTAGAGGCCGGTGCGCTGGGCGTAAGTGTGGTTGGTAAACAGGAGGCGCCGTCCGCACAGGCGGTTGAGCAAGCCCGCGACGGCAAAGCCCCCGCGGGTGTGGGCGTGGAGCACGTGAAACGACTCCGTCCGCAATAAGCGCAGGAGCCCCGGCAACGCGAGGGCCGCCCGCAGCAACAGGCGGGGATGAGCGGCGGCCTCGTCGAGCGCGAAGCGGTTGGTCCGCAGTTCGAATTTTGGGGTTCGTCGGTTGGTAAATGCGGAATTGACCCACACGACGTGCCGGAGTCCTTGGGCGGCGGTCGCCGCCTGAATTCCGCGCACGACCGACACGATGCCGCCGTGGTCTTCAGTGGCGCCCAGCAGGTGGAGAATGTTCATGCGGTCAATGGTCCCGGCCGTCCCAACGGGCAGGGCGGGCGAGAAGTAACCGCAAGCGGCGCCGCGGCGGAACTACAAAGCGGCTTGTTGTCTTCGGGTCGGAACCGTTACCTACGCACTGCGCCTGCGCGTCTGCATGCTGTTCAACAGTTGGAGCTTTGCCGTGTTTTTGCCGGTGGTATTCGCGTTGCATTACGCGGGCCGCCGCGCGGGCTGGCAGGTCGGGGTGCTCACGCTCGCGAGTTTCGTCTTCTACGGTTGGGCGGACCCCGGCCTCCTGCCGCTGCTCGCCGCCTCCACCTTCATCAACGGCCTGTGCGCGCAGCAGCTCCTCACGCCCGGCATGCCGCCGCTCCGCCGCCGGATCGCGCTCGGGCTCGCGCTGGGCTTCAATCTCGGCGCGCTCGCCTTCTACAAATACGCGGGGCTCATGGCCGCCCTGTTCCTATCGCAGGAGTGGTCGGAAGCGCTGAAAGAGACCGTCCCGCTGCCCATCGGCATTTCGTTCTACACGTTCCAGGGAATCAGCCTAGTGATGGAATCCTGGTGGGACGGCCCGAAGGGCGGCATCCCGGGTTTGCCCGCGCCGCGGAACGCCCGCGAAGCTGGCTGGTTCCACGCCAAGGTCTGGTTCTTTAAGGCGTTTTTCCCGCAACTCGTCGCCGGGCCCATCGTCAAGGCGGGGGAATTTCTCTGGCAAATCGGTGCCAAACGACTGGCCGACATCGATTGGGACGGCGCCGTCAAAAAGTTGATCCTCGGCTTCTTCCTCAAAATGGTCGTCGCCGACAACTTGAAGGACGCGACGGCCGCGCTGCGGTTTCCGGACTTCACGGCATTGCCCCGGCTCAACCTCGTCGCCCTGCTCTACGGGTTTTCGTTCCAGATTCTCGCCGATTTCGCCGGCTATTCGCTGATCGCGCAAGGGCTCGCCAAACTGTTCGGCTACGAGCTGCCGCTGAACTTCACCTTTCCCTACCTGAGCCGGAGCATCACCGAGTTCTGGCGGCGCTGGCACATCTCGCTGTCTACCTGGCTGCGAATGTATCTCTACATCCCGCTGGGCGGCAACCGGCATGGCGAAGTCCGCACCTTTGCCAACTTGTTCCTCGTGATGTTCCTCGGGGGGCTATGGCACGGGGCCGCGTGGAGTTATGCCGTGTGGGGCACCGCGCACGGCCTGTTACTGGCGCTGGAGCGACTGGCCAGCCGAGGCCGTAAGCCGGAGCCGGTAGCGGGCTGGACTTGGCTGGGGGCCGCTCAGGCGTTGCTCGTTTTCAACGTCGTGTCGGTGCTCTGGCTCTTGTTTAAGCTCCCGGACCTCGCCCACGTCGGGAAGTTTCTCGCCTGCCTCGGCCAAAATCCCGGCGGGGTTCAACCGCGGGAACTCTACGTCATCGTCCTCTTCTCCCTGCCGGTCGGGCTGTGGCATGGCTGGAATGCCCTCGCGCCGCGCCGCGCAACGTGGTCCCCAGCCACTCTCCGCCGGGTTGAAATCACGCTTTACGCCGCCCTGCTGTTCCTGCTGGTGACCAATTCCGGGTCCGCCGGCGAATTCATCTACTTCCAATTTTGAACCACGCATGAAGTCCAAGGGGTCCCAGTCATGAACCGGGCCAGCCAAAGCCGGTGGATCATCGCCCTCGCCGCGGTGGCGGTGCTCAGTTGGCAAGTCGGTTCGCGCTGGTGGCCGCACCCGGCGCTCGCCGAGACCAATTACCACGCCAACCGGTTGCGCCTCGAAGCTTGGTTTCTCGATCCCGTGCCGAGCAATGTCCTCGCCGGTTCCTCCATCTCCGGCCGACTGCTGCCCAGCTATTTTGCCGGCACGCCGCTGGCCAGCATGGCCAACCTCGGGCTCGATGGTTCCGGGCCGCTCACCGCCCTCGACTGCCTCCTCCGCCGGGCCACCAATGACCCCGCGGGCGCCGTTCCCCACCGGATTTTCCTGGAAATTCACCGCCTCGATCGCGTCCCTGACGCCAATGATCGGCTCCTTTTGGAAACCGCCGACGACGCCAGCCTGACCCTCGCCCGGACCGTGCCTGCGACCCGTGCGGCCAACCGCCCTTCGACGCTGGCCTACGCGTGGCTCAAGGAACGGCGGCCCGGCGGTGGCACCGGCGTCCCGGAGCCGGGCGGAGACTCGCGCGTGCTCCTCGGCGACGAACCCTGGCTCGACGCCGTGATGGCTCGGGTAGCCGCCCTGCGGCGATTGGGCTGCGAAGTCTGGCTGCTCCGGTTGCCGGTCGGCCGGGAGAATCCCTCCGAGGCCGCCGCCGCAAATTTCGCCGATGCCCTCGCCCGCCGGACCGGTTTGGGGTTGGTGGACCTGTTCCGGCACGCCCAAACGACCGGCGCACGCCTCGATTACACTGACGGACTGCACCTGACCCCGGCCGCCGCCCGCTGGGTCGCCGGCGCGTTGGCCGAGGCCGTGGCGGCCCCGACCGCTCGCTAATTGGGCGCGCTCACCACGGCACCGGCGAACGGACCGACGGGATGAAGGCCAACGCCAGCCACGCCGCAATGGCGACCGCCACCAACGCCAACGAGAGGACGGCTTGGCCCGGAACCCAGAACGCAAAAATGACGAAGATGACGGACAAGGCCAACCCGGCGGTGAGCAACCGGGCCCAATGCTGCCCCATCATCGTGCAGTAATAGAGGGGAGCCAGCCACATCAGGCACACCCCGATCAGGACGATCTGCATCGCCCGCGACAGTTCGGGCAACGTCAGCCAGATGATGGGGGTCGGCAGCAGCGCGCAGGCCGCAAAAATAACGGTAACCAACCACCGGCCGAGCAGTGGGATCGAAGATTCCTTGAACACTCCTTGGCTATAGCCGGGGAACCGCACCCTGCCCACGGCAATTCCCCGAAATGTGGTGGGAATGGTGGGCCCAACCGGAACTCGAACCGGTCAACGCCGTTTCCGAAGCCGTTCCGTTCCAAATAGTTCCCAAAACCGCCTCCGCCGGGTAGCCACCCCGATCCGCACCGCTCGCCGCGAACGCCCAACCCCGGCAGACAGCGGCGGCGAGACGCTTCAACCGACGGTCACCGGCAGGAGGCTCATCGTGTCGTTCCCAAAGATGTCGATCACCTTCACGGCCACGACGTAGCGGCCGGGCTTGGGATAGGTGAACGGGGCGCTTTTCAATTCCAGTTCACGGTCTTGTCGGGTGCGGAAGCTCTGCCACTCGTTCTCGAAGATGTAGGCCCCGGTCCAGCGCTCCTCGAAATCGATGAATTCGCCGTCGTCCTTCACCACGCCGGGAAGCTCCCCTTCCACGCCCAAACGTTTGGGCACCTTGATGATCTCCTTCCGGTTCTCGTAATCGAAATCGACCGCCCAGTAGTCCACCCAATCCGTCCACTTCTTCGTGAGCACGTCGCGGGAGACGATGCCCTGCTTGTCCTTGCTCACCTTGATGAGCTTGCCGGCCTCGCAAACCACTTCGCTCTTGCCCTCCTTCAACTCCGCCGCAATCGAATCGGCGAGGCCCTGCGAGTAGAAGACCGAGAAGTCAGTCAGTTCCACCGCCAGCTTCAGCTTGTCTTTCGGGTCGAAACGCGGCGTGACTTCGATGTAGGCCACGTCGTGGAAACGCACCTGACCTTTTTCCACGGCGCGTTTGTCGAACACTTCCGGCGGAATGGTCTTGGGCGCGAGGTCGATGCCCTTCTGTTTGGCCTCCTCCAGCACGGCGGGGAACAGACCCATTTCAAATTCGAACGCCAGCACGTCCACGCGCGACGCCCCGCGCTTGCGACATTCCGTGATGACTTCCTCCACAAACAGCCGTCCCACGGGCAGGTTGATCGGGCCGATGACCACGAGCCGCCCGCCGTTCTTGCCGTGGAAGAAGGCCGCGTCGGGCAACGGCTCGGCGCGGTAGGCTTTCAAAATCAAATCGCGGAACTCGCGCTCCTTCTTGGCCAGCGCGTCGGCTTTCTTTTTGGCGGAGAGGCTCGAACCGACGTTGAGATAGGCTTGGCGCTCGTAGCGGCCGAGGTTGAGCACCTCGAAGGCGCGGAAGGGCTGGCCGCCGGCCTTCAACTCGCGCTGCACCTGGATGAGCCGCTTGCGCGTGGTGTGGATGCCGAACTTGCCGAGGTCGGTGGCGATCCATTTGCGCCCGAGCTTTTCGGCCACGGCGGCGGTCGTGCCGCTCCCGCAGAAAAA
>CAIJLV010000014.1 GCA_903821635.1 uncultured Verrucomicrobiota bacterium
CTGCCGATCAAGATGCCGTTGGCGATGATCAGGACCACGACAACCGCCAGGCAGGCCAAGATCAGAATGATCGAGGTCCTGTTCTGCGAACCATGAAGAACTCCAAGTTCCGGACGCTCCTTTTCTCCACCGCCGGCGTGCTGCTGGTTTTCATCGCCCTAGCCGGCGCTAACCTGATGCTCAGACCCGTCCGGGTCCGCGTCGATTTGACGGCCGATCGGTTGCACACCCTTTCTGACGGCACCAAGGCGATCTTGGCCAAGTTGGATGCGCCCATCCAAGTCCGCCTCTACGTCAGCCAAGGCAAGGAGCGGATGCCGAACGCGATTCAACCCTACGTCCAACGGGTCGAGGACCTGCTGGCCGAATTCCAAGCCCAAGCGAAAGGGAATTTGGAGATCAAAAAATTCGATCCCGAACCCGATTCAGAGACGGAAGATTCCGCGAAAGTGGATGGAATTGAGCCCATCAGCCTCCAGCAGATGAGTGCCGAGCCGTTTTACCTCGGATTGGCGGTTGAATACGCGCCGCAGAAGGTCGCCATTCCCTTCCTCTCGCCTCAACGTGAGAAACTGTTGGAATATGATCTCGCCCGCGCCATCACCCAGGTGCTTTCCACCAACAAGCCGGTCGTGGGCGTCATGTCGCCGCTGCCGGTGATGGGGGGCGTAAACCCGATGCAGATGCAAATGCAAATGGGCCGCCCGCCGCAGCAGAGTGAACCTTGGGTTTTCGTCAATGAGCTCAAGCGCGACTTCGACGTGCAAACCGTCGGAATGGACGTTGAGAAGATCGATGATCACATCAAGGTGCTCGTGCTCTTGCACCCCAAGGACATCACGCCCAAGGCCGAGTTTGCCCTCGATCAATTCGTGCTCCGCGGTGGCAAATTGGTCGCCTTTCTCGACGCACTCTGTTTGGCCGACAACCGGAATCCTAATCCGATGGGTTTCAATTTGGGAGGCGGCTCGACTCTGCCCAAGCTCCTCAAAAACTGGGGTTATGAATTCGACACTTCCAAAGTCGTCGCTGACCAAGACTACATGCGCGAATTGCAAGGTCGCGATGGTCGCCCTCAGTTAGTCCCTTCGTTCCTCTTCCTGAACGCCAACGCGATCAACCGCGACGATGCAGTCACCGGTCAATTGGACGATATTTGGTTACCGTTCGCGGGCGCGTTCACCGGCAAGGCAGCAGATGGGCTCAAGGCGGAGAGCCTCTTCCACTCGTCCAAGAATTCACAACTTACCGATGGGGTTACTTCCCAACTCAACGGCGCCAAGGTGGTGGACGAATTCCAAGCCAGCGGGATCGAATACAATCTTGGCCTGCGGTTGAGCGGCAAATTCAAAACCGCTTTTCCGGAGGGCGTCCCAGGCGAGACCAACGCGCCCGCGGGCGATGTGCTCAAGGAATCTAAGGGCGACGGCGCGGTTTACCTCGTCGGCGACGCCGACATGATGTCCGACCAATTCTCGGTCCGCGTCGATCAAATGTTCCGCACGGCCTACCCGCTCAACGGCAACCTGACGTTTATGCAAAACCTGATCGAACAAGCCACCGGGGATGCCAACTTGATCACCGTGCGCAGTCGCGCCTCGCTTCGCCGGCCGTTCACCGTCGTTCAGGAAATGGAAAGCAAAGCCCGCTTGGCTTACCAAACGAAGATCGAGTCGCTGGACAAACGCCTGCAGGATCTCCAAGCGAAACTCAACGACTTCCAGATCAAGAAGGAGGGAAACACCGCGAAGATCATTCTCACTTCGGAGCAGCAACAGGCGCTAAAGCAGATCAACCAAGAGCAGGCTGATACCCGCAAAGAATTGCGGAAAGAGCGCCGCAAATTGCGGTTGGATGTTGAAGCTTTAGAGAACCGCCTCAAGTGGCTCAACATTGCCGCCATGCCCCTTTTGATCACCGTAACTGGCATCGGCTTGGCCATCGCCCGCCGCAAACACACCTCGGCGAAGTAACCTCGGCGTTCCTGAAACCTAATTGCGAAACCTTGCGCGGCCCGGGAGTCGCGCTCTCAAGACGAAGATGAAAGCGAAGCAACTGACAATCTTGGTGCTCGCCGCGCTGGTGCTCGGCGGCGGTGGCCTGCTGGTGACGAAAAACCGCCAGTCGGAATTTGCGGACTCCAAGACCAACGTCGGCGGGCCGCTCCTCGGAGCGTTTGACCTGAACACCGTTTCTGGCCTGCGCCTCTCCCAAGGTTCCAACGTGGTAAACGTGGTAAAGTCGGGAGATGACTGGGTGGTCAAGGAGCGCGGAGGTTATCCAGCCAACTTTGAGGAGGTCCGTGGTTTGGTTCGCAAGTTGGCGGAACTGAAGGTCATCCAACCCGTCAAGGTGGGGGTCTCGCGCTTACCGCTGTTGGAGCTCACCAAAGACTCGGGAATCCTCGTCGAGTTGGTCGATCAGGCAGGCAAGCAGCTCAAGTCGATCACTCTGGGAAAACAAATCACCGCTGGAGGTGGTGATGGTTCACCTTTCGGGAGCGGCGGCATGCCTAGCGGTCGTTACGTGCAAACTGGCCCCGGCCCCGAAAGCGTGGTGGTCGTAAATGATCCGTTGAGTGCTGCCAAGACCGACGCGGCGGAGTGGGTTTCCAAAGACTTCTTCAAAGTGGAGCAGCCCGTCAGCGTCGTGGTCGTCGGCACTTCGCCGACCAATAGCTTCACCCTGACCCGGACTAATGAGTTTGCCGATTGGACGCTTGCTGCGTTGGAAGCCGGCGAGCAACTCGACAAAAACAAACTCTGGAGTTTCAACAGTCTCCTGAGCGCGCCGAGTTTTAACGACTTGGTGCTCGCTCCGGACTTGGTCAAACTCGGCCTTGATCGTCCCACCAAGGCAATCATTAAGACCGCGGCTGGTTTTACCTATGAGGTCAAGTTGGGCCAACCGGAGGGGGAAGATTATCCGTTTCAATTTAGCGTCACGGCCGAGTTGAAGCGGCAACGTGAACCCGGCAAAGACGAGAAACCGGAAGACAAAACCAAGCTCGATAAGGAATTTGCCGATAAACTCGCGCAACAAGAGCAGAAGCTGAAAGCCGAACAAGCGCTGGCCCCGTGGACTTACACGGTCAGTAAATGGACAGTCGAAGCCTTGCTTAAAGGCCGACCGGAATTGCTCGCCGACAAAAAGGCGGCCGAGGGATTGCCCAGCCCAGCTTCGGCCGCCGAAACGTTGGGAATTGAACTGCCGACGGTTCCGGGTAAACCCTGAGCTCCTAGGTTATCGGGTTGACCTAGGTGGGTTCATTCCTAGCCGGTGGATTTACGGCCGAGAAACCTACCGGCAATCAATCGCTCCGTCCCTAGCCACATTTTGTTGGGAGGGTCGTCATCTTAAGGCCACTGGGAGACTCCGCGGAAGCGGTCTGGGTGGGTAAAAAACACGCAGCATATCGAGAGGGGCTGCTGTTGGACTAGCGTCACTTTGCGAGCGGGGGACTTAGGGCGCGATTGCTGCTCCCAACCCTTAACCGATTCTTTCGCGAACTAAGGTGGCAGAAGTCACCCCCAAAAAACACGCCCGGAGAGAACCGATCTCCGGGCGTTGCGAGTTGCTCAAAGGTTCCGATTCGGCAAATTGCCGACGCGCCCTTGATGAGTGCTTCAAGTGCCCCGGCGGGACGTTGCGGGATCCGACTTGGGCTTCTCTTTTTTGGGTTTCTTGACTTCTTTTTTGTGACTGTTGCTGCCTTTGGCCATTTTTGATCCTTCGTTAGTGTTCGCCGCCAACTACGCCGCTTTGGGCGAATTTTACAATACCAGAGACGCCTCGGTTTCTGGCCAAGTTCTTCCGCCCGTAGAGCCCGCTCAGGGTTCGCCAATCCTTGGTCGTGGTTTTGCCGGGCTTTGGGGCAGCTATGAACCGGTCAGGGCCAGCCGCGCAGTTGTGTCAGCTCCGTGGATGAAATGGGAAATCAGTATAGCCCCGTGAATCAGGGGCAGACCAGACCTTCATCTCGGCCGGAGGATTCAGCGGCCATCCATTGGCGAAGCGTTCCACGAGGTCCGGATTGCTCAAAAAGGGCCGGCCAAACGCGATAAGTTCGGCGTGGCCAGCGGCAATCGCGGCCTCGGCCGTTTGTTGGGTATAGCCGCAGTTGCCCATCAGTGGTCCGTCGAATACGGCGCGAAATTCAGGCAGTGTCATCGGCACGCCCTGTTCGTGAAACCCAAACGCCAAACCGTCCACGACATGCAAATAGGCTAAACCAAACGGGTTCAGTTGTTCGGCGACATACGTGAACGTCTCCCGAAAATCCGGAGAACCCATGTCATTGAAGTTTCCGTTGGGCGAAAGCCGCACCCCGATGCGCTCCGCCGGCCAAACGGTGCGGATGGCTTCTACGATTTCCCGGAGGAAGCGGAACCGGTTTTCGACGCTACCGCCGTAACAATCGGTCCGCTGGTTCGTCTTCGACTGGAGGAACTGATCAATCAGGTAACCGTTGGCGGCGTGAATTTCTACGCCGTCGAACCCGGCGGCCTTCGCGCGCTCGGCAGCCCGGCGGTAATCCTCTACCACGGCGGTGACTTCTGCAGTCGCCAAGGCGCGCGGGGTTTCGTAGGGCAACTTGCCCTGCGGGGTGTGAATAGAGTCGCCGTTTAGTTTGACCGCGGAAGCTGACACGGCGGATTGCCCTTGGTGAAAGCTGCTGTGCGAGGCTCGGCCGAGATGCCAGAGCTGAATAAATATTGGCGTGCCCCGGGCGTGTAGGGCGGAGACGATTTTCTGCCAACCGATCGATTGGGCGTCGGTGTAAATCCCGGGTGAATCGACCCAGCCGTTCGCTTGTTCTGAAATCGTGGTCGCCTCGGCGATGATGAGGCCGGCCGACGCGCGTTGGGTGTAATATTCCTCCATCAACTCGTTAGGCACGCGTTCACTGCCGGCGCGCGCACGGGTCAACGGGGCCATGACTACCCGGTTGCGTAAGCCCAGCCCGCGCAGGTCAAAACTGGAAAGCAGAGGGGAAGAAACGGGTGCGGGCGGGGCGGGATTCATGCTGGGTTGGACGGTGATATTGTGCGGCGATTACGGGTTGGCCGAAAGCGGACCGCAAATCTCCGCACAGCCTAGCCGCCCCGGGTGGGTTTACCAGTCCGCCGCGCTTTGGGTTTTCCCCGCAAAATTGAACGTCAGCCCTTCCGGAGATGATCTGAGCACAACCGCCGCTCCGCGTAGCAAGGCGGTGAAGTTTCCGGATTTAACTGGGTTGCGAGTTTGATCTCCGAAGCTGAGGACAGCTAGAAAATGGTGCGGTTCTATGGGGCAGAGCGGCGGCGCTCACCGAGGGCTGGACTAGGGAATGCGGTGGAGTTTTGGTTTGGGATTGGCCGCCGCCGCGACAGCGTGGTTCCCTTCGCGTTGCAATGGCCTCCCCTGAAAATTCTCCGCTGGCCGAGCGAACGCCTTCGCCGGGCGATTCGCTCCCGGCGGCTGCCTCCGGCCGGTTGATGTCGCTCGATGCGCTTCGCGGTTTTGACATGCTGTGGATTATGGGCGGGGACTCAATCGGACACGCGGCGGCGGGGGTAGTGGCCGGGCCGGTTTCAAAGGCGATGGCTGACCAGTTAGACCATGTCAGTTGGGAAGGGTTTCGATTCTACGACCTGATCTTTCCGCTGTTTGTGTTTATGGCGGGTGTATCCCTCGTGTTTTCGTTGGGCAAAGCGCTGGAGAAGCACGGACGGGACGCCGCGTTGGTCCGACTGTTCCGTCGTTCCTTGGTGCTTTATTTGGTGGGCATTTTTTATTACGGCGGCCTTTCGACCCCGTTGAGCGACCTCCGGTTGCTGGGCGTGCTCCAGCGGATCGCGATCGCTTATTTCATGGCGGGTTCGTTGTTCCTCCTCTTTAAGACGCGGACTTTGGTCATCACTGCGGGGGCGATTTTGTTGGGGTATTGGGCGGTGTTGGCGTGGACGCCGGTGCGGGATGTGAACCTCGAAAAGAAGGCGCTGGCCGAGGCCATGCAAAGTGTTGGCGCGACGAATCGGCAGGCATTTTATCGGGCCACGACGAACTATGTGCGCGGTAGTTACGCCGAAGGTCGCAACGTCGTGAACCACTTCGATTTCCAATTCCTGCCGCTGCGCAAGTGGGATGGAAATTATGATCCAGAAGGCGTGCTTAGCACTATTCCGGCGGTCGTGACGTGTTTGTTGGGTGTGTTTGTCGGATTGTTTTTCCGCGATTCCAAACGGACGCCCACTGAACAGGCTTTGCGCTTAGCGGCAGCCGGCGTGGCGCTGGTGGTGGCCGGCCACCTTTGGGGGGTGGGTTTCCCCGTCATCAAAAAATTGTGGACCTCGTCTTACGTGCTGGTAGCCGGGGGGTGGAGCTGCCTGCTGCTCGCGGGTTTTTACTACGTTATCGACGTGCGCCAGTGGCGGGGTTGGTGTTCGCCGCTGCTCTGGGTCGGCATGAATTCGATTGCCGTCTATCTCGCCAGCAACGTGGTCAATTTTGACCAATTGGCCACCCGCCTGCTCGGCGGCAATGTAAAGGCCGGTCTAGATTCCCTCCTGCCCGGCTTGGGCGGACTGCTGATTTCAGTCCTCGGCATTGTCTTGGTGGTCTGGCTCGCCCGCACCCTTTACCGCCGCAACCTTTTCCTCCGCATTTGATCTGGCCATGAGTGAAACCTCCCAAGACCGGTCTGAAACCGGGAAACCGCAGCGCAAATGGCGGCGAAAGAAGACGGGGCAGTTGCCAGATCGCCTGATGTCGGTGGATGCCCTTCGGGGCTTCGACATGTTCTGGATCGTCGGCGCCGGTTATCTGTTTTCGGCAATCGACAGTTGGAGCGATTCCAAGTTCTGGACCTTGGTCAAAACGCAACTGACGCATGTGGAATGGGAGGGCTTGCGGTTCTATGACCTGATTTTCCCGCTCTTCGTCTTCATTGTCGGCGTCTCGATCGTCTTGTCGCTGCAGAAGGCAGTGGTCAAACACGGCCGGTTGGCGTGTGCGCGGAAAGTGATCCTGCGTGGCGCTCTTCTCTTTGCAGTGGGGCTGTTTTACTCAGGTGGTTTTAGCCAGCTATGGCCCGACATTCGGGTGCTGGGCGTGTTGCAGCGGATCGCACTGTGTTACACGGCAGCGGGGTTGTTGTTTCTCGCCTTCCGGGCGCGCTGGCTGGTGGTGATTAGCTCGGTGTTGTTGTTGGGCTACTGGCTGGTCATGTGGCGGGTCGATATTCGGGACATCCGCATGACGCCCGCGGCAATGGCTGAACTGGCGGAACAAAAAGGCACCACCAACACGGTGGAATTGTTTCAGCAAACCGAAGAGACGATCTACGGCCAGTTCGAGCCCGGCTACAACGTGGCCAACCACTTCGATTTTAAGTTTTTGCCCGGGAAACTCTACGACACCTACTGGGACCCGGAAGGCATGCTGAGCACCTTCCCGGCAATCGTGACGTGCCTGCTAGGCGTGCTCTCCGGGATTTGGCTGCTCCGAGATACGCGGACGCCCGGTTGGCGCGCCGTGTTGCTCATCGTCGCTGGCAGCCTGCTGTTTTCGGCCGGTTGGGCGTGGAGTCTCCATTTCCCCGTGGTGAAGAAGCTGTGGACTTCGTCGTTTGTGTTGGCGGCGGGCGGTTACAGCATGGTGCTTTTGGGGGTGTTCTTCCAAGTCGTGGACGTGTGGCGCATCCAGCGCTGGTGCCAGCCGTTTGTGTGGGTCGGCAGCAATGCCATCACCTTGTATCTTGCCGCGCAAATCGTCGGCTACCGCAAGCTCGCGGAGCGCTTCGTGGGCGGCGACGTCAGAGATTGGCTCAACGCGCAGAGCAAAGGCGTCGGCGAGGTCGTGCTCGCGCTGGGGGCGCTGTTGGTGATGTTGCTTTTCGCCCGCTTTCTTTATCGGCGGAACATTTTCATCCGCTTGTGAAACGAATCGGCCTGCTCTGCGTGCTGCTGCTTGGTTTGCTTAGGCTGCGGTTGGCCGCGGCGGCCGTCGTGGTGGTGTCCCCGCATCCGGAGGAAATTCGGATCGAATTCACCCATGGATTTGAGCGGTGGCAGAAAGCACAAGGGCAGGCGGTGCTGGACACGATCGAATGGCGTGACGTCGGTGGCTCGGGCGACGCCCAGCGATTCGTTGAATCGGAGTTCAAATCCAAACCGGGCGGCATCGGCATTGATGTTTTTTTTGGAGGCGGCCCCGAGCCCTTCCTCGGGCTCTCCGCCAAGAAGCTACTGCGGCCCTTCAATCCAACTCCGGAATTCCTCGTCGGCATTCCCCAGCGAGCGCAGGACGCCGAAGTTTACGATTCGGGACGGACTTGGTTTGGCGCCTGCCTTTCCAGCTTCGGTATCCTGCAAAACCGTCGGGTGCAGGGCTTGACTGGGCTACCCTTGGTTCGGCGCTGGGAGGATCTCGCCAAGCCGGAGCTCGCGGGGTGGATCGGGGCGGGCGACCCGCGCAACAGCGGCACGATGAACAATATGTTTGAAGCGTTTCTCCAGGCCTACGGCTGGGAACGCGGCTGGCAGTTGCTCACGGCCATCGGCGGCAATGTGCGGCAGTTCGACCGCCTGAGTTCGAGCACGGCCAAGGAGTGCGCGCTGGGGCAGGTCGCCTATGCCTTCTGCATCGATTACTACGGTTTTATCCAGATGGCCATGGCGGGCGGGACGAATCTCGATTTGGTTGTGCCTGAGGATTTTACCGCGGTGAGCGCCGATGGCATCGCGATCCTGCACGGCGCCCCGCACGGGACGGCAGCAGAACGGTTGATGGAATTTGTGCTGAGCGAAGCTGGCCAGAAGCTTTGGTTCCTGCCGGCCGGGCATCCGAAAGGGCCTGTCCAGCATAGCATTGAGCGGCTGCCGATCCGCCCGGCTATTTACACGAATTACGGGCGCGATAGCCGGGTGCATTTCAATCCCTTTACCTACCGGCAGAATTTTTCCTATGACGCCCGCCTCGCTCGGAGCCGCCGGGATATTGTCCGCTCGCTGTTTGGGGCCACGATTGTCGACCTGCACGCGGAGCTGCGGGCGGCCCGCCGAGCGGTCGCACAGGCCGGCGATCCGGCCGCCCAACGGCAGGATTTGGGTTCCGTTCCGGTGACTGAAAAGCAAGCCGCCGAGCTGGCTCAAACGGGTTGGCAAAATGCCGAATTGAGGCAGCAAACCAAACTCGAATGGCAACGCTGGGCGCAGGCCAAATATCGGCGCCTCGCCCGCCGGTGAACCGTCTCGAACCGCGCCCGCAGCTTCCCCTATGCAGATCAGCCTCCACAACCTGACGAAACGCTTCGGCAACACCACCGTCTTGCGCGACGTTTCACTGGAGATCGCCGACCGGGAATTATTCTTCCTGTTGGGCCCGAGCGGCTGCGGCAAGACGACGCTCCTGCGGCTAATTGCCGGATTTTACCAACCCGACGGTGGGGAATTGCGGTTTGGCCCCCGGCGCATGAACGACGTGCCGCCGCATGAGCGCAATACCGGCATGGTCTTCCAGAGTTACGCGCTCTGGCCGCACATGACGGTCTTCCAAAACGTCGCCTATGGACTCGAAATTCGGAAGGTGCCGGCGCCGGAAAAGCTCGAGCGGGTCAACGAGGCGCTGCGAACGGTCCGGATGGAAGCTTTTGCTACCCGATCGCCCAACCAGCTTTCTGGGGGGCAACAACAACGCGTGGCGCTGGCTCGCGCCCTCGTCATCCGGCCGGATGTGCTGCTACTTGATGAACCGCTCTCCAACTTGGATACCCGGTTGCGGTTGGAGCTGCGCGACGAAATTCGGCGCATCCATGGGGAGACTAAGATCACCACGGTCTATGTGACCCACGACCAACAGGAGTCCCTCTCCCTAGCCGACCGGCTGGCTGTGCTGAAGGACGGGGTGGTCGAGCAAGTGGGCGACCCGCGTTCGGTTTACCGCCGGCCGGCGAATCGCTTCGTCGCCGACTTCATCGGCGAAACCAATTGGATCGAAGGCGAGGTGGCCGCCCGCGAGGTGGCCACCACACCCATCCGGACTGCTTGGGGAATCCTGCAGAGCGAAGGCGATTCCGGAATGGCCGCTGGCACTCCCGTTTGGGTGGGTTTTCGTCCGGAAGCGGTGCAGTTGACGGACCACTCAGAGAACTCCTTTGCGAGCCAGCTTTGCCGGGTGAACTACCTCGGCGCCATTGAGGAATACGTCTTGCGCGCCCCTGACGGCACGCTTTTTAAGGCGTTTGCCCGGAATCCGGCCGCAGTCCTGCCCACGGGCCACGACTTGCGTTGTTCAGTGCGCCGCCGGGATCTGCTGGTCCTGCCCCGAACTGAGTCACTGCCGGGCCTTTAAGCTTGGCCGCGGTGAGGCCCCGGACGGCGCTGGTTCGTTTTCAGTTGTAAGCGAAAAGATTGAGCTGATTCCGGTCACCCCGGTCGAACGGGCTAAAGCATGGGGACTGAGTCGCCGATAAACAGGCGAGGCTCCTGCACCCACGGGGACGTAAGTAGGAGAAAAATAAAATGACCAGACTCTACTCAGTTCAGGGAAGAATGCAGGCCAAGGTCCGGAGGAGCACTCGGCGGGCAGCCGTT
Organism: uncultured Verrucomicrobiota bacterium; assembly: GCA_903821635.1. GTDB lineage: Bacteria > Verrucomicrobiota > Verrucomicrobiia > Limisphaerales > UBA9464 > CAIWAH01. The sequence goes on from CAIJLV010000014.1 coordinate 10,575, forward strand.
GCCCCATCCGAAACGCCGCGTTCCGGCCGTTGTGGTGGGCCCACGCTCCGAGCTTTGATTCCGCTACCGCTCGCCTTACCTGCGGTGCCAACCCCACTGACGGTCGGGGTCGGGGCGGCCATCGAATCCCCCCTTGCGGCGCCAGCCCGGGAGGCACGCTCGATTGCGCGGGACGGAGATTTCAGCCTGCGGATGTATCTGCGGGAAATCAGCGAGACGCCACTGCTGACTCCACTCCAAGAAATCGAACTGGCTGGGCGCATACAGCGGGGCGACGCCGAAGCGAGGGAGCACATGATCAAGGCCAACCTGCGGTTGGTGGTTAAGATCGCGAAAGATTTCGACGGCCTCGGCCTGCCGCTCCTCGACATGATCAATGAGGGCAATATGGGCCTGATGCGGGCGGTGGAGCGCTTCGATCCGTCTAAAGGGGCCAAACTTTCCACCTACGCGGCTTGGTGGATCAAGCAGGCCATCAAACGAGGCTTGGCCAACCAGGGGAAAACCATCCGACTGCCCGTTCACTTGGTCGATCGCGTCGCCAAGATCCGCCGCACGGCCATGAAATTGCATGAAGAATATGGTCGTGAACCGACGGACGCGGAAGTGGCTGAAGTCCTCGGCATGACCCGAGAACGGGTGACTGAACTGATCCAAGCCAGTTATCGGCCGACATCCTTGGATGCTCCCTTGGGGGAAGACGACGACACGCGGGTGGCGGACCTCGTCAAAGACGAAAATGCGACCACCGCGTATCAAGATCTGGAGATGCTGACTCGGCAGGATTTGGTGCGCGAACTGGTTGATAAACTAGAGCCGCGGGAACTGACCATAATCCGGTATCGTTTCGGACTCGATGGGGGGCAGGAACGGACCTTGGAAGAGGTGGGCCAGAAGTTTGGGGTTACCCGGGAACGAATCCGCCAGATCCAAAACGTCGCGCTTTCAAAGCTGCGCAAACAAATGGAGAAGCGCGAAGCACTCCGCGATCCGGAGTTTGATCAATTTATGCGACAGGCGGCCTGAACCTGCTGCCGGTCGTTAGTAAAGATGCCGCCGGGCCGGTTTATTCTACCGGCTCCGGCGGTTTAACCGTTCGCCGCAGCCCGTTTTCGAGCCAGAGCTTCCAAACCACCCACAGGGCTTCCCGAACGATTTCTTCTGACATCTTGGAAGTTCCCTGAAAACGGTCAGTGAAGATGATCGGCACCTCAGCGATTTTCATTCCCCGCCGCCACACGCGATGAGTCAGCTCAATCTGGAAGCTGTAACCGTTACTCGTGACGGTCGGTAGGTCGATGGCGGCTAAGGCCCGCTTCCGGAAGCACTTAAAGCCGCCGGTGGGATCGCTGACGCGCATCCCGGTGATCACCCGCACATATTTGCCGGCAAAGATGCTCAACAGCAGGCGCTTTAAGGGCCAGTTAATCACCCGAATGCCGTTGGCATAACGCGAGCCCAAGACCAAGTCCGCGTTCTCAGCCTTGGCCGCCTGCAAGAAGGAGGGAATATCCGCCGGGTTGTGGGAAAAATCGGCGTCCATCTCAAAGATGAACTCGTAGCCGCGGGCTAATGCCCACGCGAAACCGGCTAGGTAAGCCCGGCCTAAGCCGTTTTTCTCCTGCCGGTGCAGGACGTGGACATGGGGATTTGAGGCTGCCAATTCGTCGGCCACTTGCCCGGTGCCGTCGGGCGAATTGTCATCCACCACCAGCACGTCGAGCTCGACGGGCTGGGCCATGAGGCGTTTGACGAGTGGCGGCAGATTGTCGCGCTCGTTGTAGGTCGGAACGATGATGAGAGTTTCAGCTGCCACGCGCAGTCGTAGGGTGCTTACGTCAGTAAACCGGGCAAGCCGATTCGCCGCCCGCCCGCAGCGGTCAGCTTGCTTTTTCGGTCCGGCGTTCGAGGAAAAAGGACTTCAACAGGGCGACACATTCGTCGCGGCGGATTTCGGCGGCGATTTCGCAACGGTGGTTGAGCGTGGGGAACTGCAACAGATTCAAAGCGCCCCCTGCGGCACCGCCCTTGGCATCCGGCGCCCCGAAAACCACGCGGTCCAGCCGGCAATGGACGATCGCCCCGGCACACATCGGACAGGGCTCCTTGGTGACGTAAAGTGTGCAACCGGTCAGGCGCCAGTCGCCGATGGCACTTTCCGCCGCTGTGAGCGCCAACATTTCCGCGTGGGCAGTGGCGTCCTTGAGCAGTTCCACCTGGTTCCAAGCCCGGGCGATGATTCGGCCTTCGTGGACCACGACTGCGCCCACCGGCACTTCGCCTGCCTGATAAGCCTTATTCGCCTGCCGCAACGCTTCGCCCATGAATTGGGCGTCTAGTTCGGCGAGCGTTTCGGGGTTCAGGAGGCTGGCGAGTGGATTGATTCTTCGAGGGTCCACACGTTTTGGCCACCTGCGTGGCAGTGGCAATGGGCGGCGAAAAACCCGCTGCGGTGTTGCCAGAACAGCGGCCAGATACGCTCCCGGTCGGTGGCTGGAATATCGAGCCCGGCCAAGGCGGCGCGGCTGAAAAAGGCGAATTCGCCTTCCGGATGGGGCGGGGGAAGGCTGTCCAGACGGGGGCGCACCTCAAATAGGAACATCAGCCAGTGCGACTGCCCCAGATACCCATGCTCGCTGACCACACCCGCCAGATGAAGATCTCCGGGTTGGATCGCCAAGCCGAATTCCTCGCGGGCTTCCCGGCAGGCGCAGGCGTAGGGCGATTCCCCGACGTCGGTCTTGAGTTTGCCCCCCGGAGGCGACCAGAGCCCGGCATTGGGTTCGTGCTGGCGCCGAAGAAGCAAAACCTCGTCTTGGCTGTTAAAGCAGTAGAGGAGAGTGGCGAGACGATAGGGCAGATTCATGCCGCAATTAGGCGATAAACGAGCAGATGTATTCGCAGATCCCGGCGCCGACCTCGATGTCGAAGCCCGATTTGGCGGGCACTTCGAACGTTTGGCCGGCTGCGTAGGTCGCCGTCCCGGATTGCCCATCCAGCTTTACGACACAGCTACCGGCGACGATTTCCATCCGCTCGGCGAGGTCGGTGCCGAAATGGAACTTGCCGGGGAAAATCAGGCCGAGAGTCTTTTTTGAGCCGTCGGCGAGGCGGATCGTATGGCTGACAACTTGGCCGCCGAAATAGACGTTGGCCTTGGCGACGGCAGTGACGTGGCTGAATTCAGTCGGAACGGACATCGGGAAAGACTCTGGGAAGATGGGGCTGGGATGCAAGCGCTCGGAAGCGGTGCTGGCTCGGCCGTGATCCGGGTGCGGGGAGTGGGGCGGGTCGCGCTCAGAATTGGCGTTCCCCGCCCCAGCGCCGCCGGTATGCTCGACCGCATGAAGTGCTACGAGCTATTCCTCAACGGGCAATCCGTTCCCGCCGCCTCCGGTAAAACGTTTACCACGCAAAACCCCGCGGATGCCCGCGAAACGGTCGCAACCTACGCGGCTGGCGGGCGCGAGGACGCCGCGGCGGCGGTGGCGGCGGCGCAATCGGCGTTTCCGAAGTGGGCGGGCACCACGCCGGTGGCGCGCGGCCGGATTCTTTCCAAGGCGTCGCAACTGCTCGAAGCCCGCAAGGCCGAGCTGGCGGAACTACTGGTGCGGGAGGAAGGCAAAACGCTAACTGAAGCCACGGGTGAAGTGCAGCGTGCGGCGGATATCTTCCGCTTTTACGGCGGACTCAGCTACACGGTCGGCGGCCAAGTCATCCCGCACGACTTGCCGGGTAACCTGCTGTTCACCCGCCGGGAACCGCTCGGCGTGGTGGCTTTGATTACGCCGTGGAATTTCCCAATCGCCATCCCGGTGTGGAAGCTCGCCCCGGCCTTGCTTTGTGGAAACACGGTGGTGCTCAAGCCGGCTTCACAGGCACCCGCGATGACTTTGGAAGTGGCCAAGGTGCTGCACGAAGCTGGCCTGCCCGCGGGGGTATTGAACGTGGTGACCGGCGAAGGTCGGGTCTTCGGGGCCGAAATTGCTGCAAACCCAGCCGTAATGGCGTTGAGCTTCACCGGTTCGCACTCGGTCGGTTCGGCGCTCTACCAAGCGGTCGCGCCTCGCATGATCCGTTGCCAACTGGAGATGGGTTCCAAAAATCCCACGATCGTGCTGGCCGACGCGGATCTTGATCTGGCGGCGAAGCTGGTCGCCATCGCGGGCTTTGGCCTTACCGGCCAAGCCTGCACGGCGACGAGTCGCGTGCTTGTGGCCCGCCCGGTGTTGGCGGCCTTCACCGAAAAGCTGATTGCCGTGGCCCAGTCCTGGAAGGTCGCCAACGGCTTGACTCCCGGTGCGCAGATGGGCCCGGCGGTCAACGAGGCGGAGCTCCAGGGCAACCTCGACGCGATCCAGCAGGCCCAAGCTGAAGGCGCGGAATTGCTGTGGGGTGGGGCGCGGATCACGGACGGCGACTTGGCGCACGGCTGGTTCATGCAGCCAGCCATCGTCGGCAACGTGACCCCGGCGATGAAGCTCGCACAGGAGGAGGTCTTTGGTCCGGTCGTGGCCGTGCTCGCAGTGGATAGCTTTGATGAAGCCATCCGCGTGGCCAACGGCGTGAATTATGGCCTGAGCGCGAGTGTCGTGACCCGTGATTTCAAGCAGGCGATGCAATACGCCGAGCGCATCGAGGCGGGCGTGGTGAAGGTAAATCAGATTTCGACCGGCCTCGCGTTGCAGGCCCCGTTTGGCGGGGTGAAGCAGAGCAGCACCGACTCGTTTCGCGAACAAGGCACCGCCGCGCTCGATTTCTACACCCGGAGCAAGACGGTGTATTTGGACTACTCGGCGTAAGCCGGTCCGCTGAAATCCACGCAACCTGCCGTTTGCTTCACCGCATGAAAGTTCTCCACGTTCACGCCCATTTTGACGATTTCGAATTTGTCGCGGCCGGCACTTTTGAGCTCTGGCGCCGCCAGTTGGGCGCTGGGTTTCAGGGCAAGATCGTGGTGTGCACCGACGGCCGCTCGGGCCACCAGTTTCGCACCCGTGAGGAGACGGCCAGCGTCCGGTTCGCGGAACAAGAGGCGAGCGCGCAGCTCGGCGGCTACGAATTCGAAATGCTGCGCCAGCCGAACGGCCAACCCTTCGAGGAAGCGTGTCGGGTGCTGACGACAGACCTGTTGGCCGCCCTGTGGCACAGCATTCGCGAATTCGAACCGGATTACCTCATCTGCCCCCCGCTCCCCACCGACCCGCAGGCAGGCGTGCATCCGGACCACATCACGGTTGCTGAAGCGGTTCGGCGCGTGGCCTACATGATCAATGTGCCGCACGCGTTTCTGAGCGAATATCCGGGGGCGGATGAGACGCAGTCGCGCTGGGTGAAAACGCCCGTGATTCTCAACGCCTACGACGGCTACATGGCCGGCGCGAATACGGCCGATCTGGTGGTGGATGTGGAAGCCGCGTTTGACCTGATCGCCGAAGAGGCTTGGTGTCATCAGAGCCAGATCAACGAATGGCTGCCGTGGGTCGCGCGCCATCACCTTGAGCCGACGGCAAATCTTGAGGCGTGGAAGCAGAAGTTGCGCGCCCGCTTTGACCGGCAGGCGCGGGAGCTCGGCTTGCCCGCCGGGCGCGCCTGCGAAGCCTTTGCCGTGACCGCTTGGGGCATCGTGCCGGAGTTCGACCAACTCCAGTGTGACTTTCCGAACTTGGTTCAAGAACCCGTTCGTGGGGAGCGCTTGCGCACCAAGTTGGCCCGGTGGGGTGGGCGGTAGGTGTCGCCGAACTTGATTCTGTTCCCGGGGCGCATGGCGCCACTAGCCCCATCTGCTTGCGCGGCTCGCGGCGTGCATTGACCACGGGGGCTTTCCCTCGGCAGCCTCTGTGCATGGCCAACGCCGATTCCGATGCCCTCGCGCAACTGCGCGAAGCCGTCCAGCTTTCGCCCAAGAATGTTCCGCTGCGGCTCGCCTTGGCTGACGCCTTTCTGGGGGCCAGTCGCGGGGCGGAGGCGGAGGTCGAATACCGGGCCGGCCTCAGTCTCGCGCCGACTCACGCAGGCTTTAAGCTTGGTTTGGCCCGGGCCTTTCATGCGCAGGGCAAACAGGGGCAGGCCCTCGTCGTCTGCGAAGACCTCGTCAAAAGCGCTGATTGTCCGCCGCGGGCGTTGATTCTGCACGCCCGGTTGCTCGCCCAAGCTGGCGAAACCGGCGCCGCCGGCGAGCAATACCAACGCGGCGTGGCGCGCGACGCTTCCTTGGCGGATCCGGATTTTGCCAGCCGCTTGGGGCTCCAACCGGGAGTGGAGGCGGAGGGGAGTGAGGATGAAGAGGATCCGTTTGCCGACGATGAGGACACGGCACTGGTGGACGGAAAGATGCGCGTTTCTGGTGGGGATGAGGATGAGTTGGAGCCGCCCGCCGAAATCGAGCGGCCCAAGATCAGCTTCGCCGACGTCGGCGGGATGGAGGCCCTCAAGGAAGAAATTCGCCTCAAAATCATCTATCCCCTGACGCACGCCGAGATGTATCGGGCCTACGGGAAGAGCATTGGCGGCGGCATCCTACTTTACGGTCCGCCTGGTTGTGGCAAGACGCACCTCGCCCGAGCTACGGCCGGTGAGATCAAGGCCGGCTTCATCAGTATTGGGATCCATGACGTCTTGGACATGTGGCTCGGCCAGAGCGAACGCCGGCTGCATGAAATCTTCGAACAGGCCCGCCGCAACCGGCCCTGTGTGCTGTTTTTTGACGAGGTGGATGCCCTCGGCGCCAGTCGCAGCGACATGAAACAATCGGCCGGGCGACACTTGATCAACCAGTTTCTCAGCGAGCTCGACGGCGCAAAATCCAGTAACGACGGACTGCTCATTCTGGGCGCGACCAACGCCCCATGGCACCTCGATTCCGCCTTCCGGCGGCCCGGCCGTTTTGACCGCATTCTGTTCGTGCCGCCCCCCGATGCCTCGGCCCGGGCCGCTGTGCTGCGCCTGCACATGCAGGGTAAACCCGCCGAGGACGTGGACTACGACCACCTCGGCAAGAAGACCGACGGCTTCTCCGGCGCGGACCTCAAGGCCGTGGTGGATGTGACCGTGGAGAATAAACTGCGCGAGGCGATCAAGTCGGGTGTGCCCGGGCCGATTCGGACCAAGGACTTGGTGAACGCTGCCGGCACGCTGAAGCCGACCACGCGCGAGTGGTTCGCCACAGCGCGCAACTACGCGCTCTACGCCAACCAAGGCGGCGTCTATGACGACATCCTGAAATTCATCGAACGCTGATGTCCGCCCACACCCTTGCCGGTCGTTTTGCCCGCGCTGAACTGCTTTACCAGCAGGCACGCTACGAACTCGCCGTTCGTGAATTGCGCCAAATTATTGCCTTGGCCCCGGAAAATCCGTCTGGCCATGCGTTGATGGCGCTCTGTCTCGTCGAGTTGCAGCACTTCGAAGAAGCCCAGCGCGAAGCGGAACTCTCCGTGGGGCAGGGGCCTGACTTCGCCTTCGGGCATTATGCGCTCGCGCGGGTGTTGGAGGATCGCCGGGATTTCGACGGCGCCGCCCGAGCGGTGGGCGAAGCGATCCGCATCGAGCCGGCCGACGCTGACTTCCACGCACTGCACGCCCAGATCCGGTTCAATCGGCACGAGTGGCCGCTGGCCTTGGCCGCGGCTGAGACGGGGCTGCAATTTGATCCGGAGCACATCGCCGCCAATAATCTGCGGGCGATGGCGTTGGTGAAGCTCGGGCGGAAGACGGAAGCGGGTCAGACCATTGAATCCACCTTGGCGCACAACCCGGAAAACTCGTTCACCCACGCGAACCGCGGCTGGACCCTGTTGGAGTCCGGCGATCGCCAGCGGGCTTTGGAACACTTTCAAGAATCGCTTCGGCTGGACCCCACTAATGACTGGGCGCGGGCTGGCATTGTCGAGGCGCTCAAGGCGGGCAATCCGATTTACGCTTTCATCCTGCGCTATTTCCTGTGGATGCAGAAGCTCAGCCAAGGGGCGCAATGGGCCGTGATCCTCGGCGGGTATGCGGGAAATCGCCTGCTGGGTGTTTGGCGGCGGGCAAATCCCGAAGTGGCTCCGTGGATTTTGCCGCTGCAAATCGCCTACTTCGCTTTTGTGCTGCTCACTTGGCTGGCCCAACCCCTGTTCAATCTGCTGCTCCGGCTAAACCGCTACGGCCGGTTGGCGTTGTCGGAGGAACAAATCCGGGCGTCGAACTGGGTCGGCGGGTGCTTGCTGCTTTCGCTGTTGGCCGTGGGCGGCGGCCTAGTTTTGGGTTTTCCCGTTTGGTTGCTGCTATTGGCCTTGGTCGGGGTGGGCGTTTCCCTGCCGGTTTCAGCGGTGTTTGACTGCCAACCCGGTTGGCCTCGGCGGACCATGGCGCTCTATGCCGGGGCCATGGCGCTCGTGGGCTTGCTGGCGGTCGCGGCCGTGTTGGGCGAATCAGCCGGCGCTCGGGGCGTTAACGGCGAGAATCCCGGGTTTGCCCTGTTGGGCTTGTTTGGAATCGGTTTCTTCCTCAACGGGTTCATCGCAAATATACTGATGTCGCGGCACCCGCGGCGCTGAAGTGACGCCAAGCCGGGGCCAACCGGCGATCCAATGAATCCGCTCTCGAGTGTCCGTTTTTTTCGCCATGCCGCCTGCCCACCCCAATCACTACGCCACGCTCGGTTTGGATCGGCGCTGCACCCCGGGGCAGATCCGGGATGCCTATCGCGTGCTCGCCCGCCAGTTTCATCCTGACCTCAACCCGGGCTCGACCGAGGCGCTGGTGCGCACACAGGAAATCAACGCCGCCCACGAAGTGCTCAGCGATCCCGAGCGGCGGCGCGATTACGATGCCACGACGGAAACGGCCCGCCGGCCGAAAGCGGGGCCGCGTGCGGGAAAAGCTGCGTTAAGTGTGACGGAGGAGGTGCAGTTGCGGCTCGAAGAGTTCTTTCGTGGCGCGTCCCTGGAGGTTCGCGTCAACGATCCGGGCAATCCTGAAGGGCTGGAGCTCTACCCACTTGAAATCCCCCCGGCAACGGCACCGGGAACCCGCTTTCGCCTGCGCCGCGAGGGTTTCTTCAGCGGGGGGCAGGTGGTGGTCCGTGTTCGGGCGCGGCCGGATTTTAGGTTCAAGGTGCGGGGCTCAGACTTGCGCTGTGATCTGCGGATTCAAGCCCAGCGGGCGACCCAAGGCGGCCTTGAATACGTTCCCGGGCCGACCGGCGACCGGCTCCGGGTGCAGATCCCGCCTGGCGTCGCCCGCCATGAGGTAATCCGCTTGGAGGGACAGGGTTTACCCAAACTCCGCGGCGGACGTGGTGACCTGCTGGTGCGGGTGGTGTATCGCCCGGAGGTTCGCATCACCCGATCACGAGGGCGGTGACCCGGCTTTCGACGTCGCGAAACGTCTAGGCCGGGCTACCGATTGAATTTAAATTGAGCCAGTGGACCGGTTGGCCGCCGGTGCTTCAACTCGCCTCAACGGTTTGCGATTAACGCCGCGCCCGCGGTTAATTTCGCGGCGAGGGTGGCCACATGCCGGCCTTGGAAGCGCGCTTGGGCTAGTTCCTTGGCGCTGGGCTGCCGTGATCCGTCCGCGCCGGCAATCGTGGCCGCGCCCCAGGGGGAACCGCCCTTGACCTCGCTGGTGTCGGCCAATTCTGGGCAAGAGTAGGGGAGCCCGGCGTAAATCATGCCGTGGTGCATAAGCGTGGTGACGAAACTGATGATCGTGCTTTCGTTACCGCCGCCCGTGCCGGTGCTGGTGAACACGCTGCCTACCTTGCCAACCAGCGCGCCCTGCATCCACAAGCCACCGGTCTGATCAAGGAAGTTGCGCATTTGAGCCGCCATGTTGCCAAAGCGCGTCGGTGTGCCGAACAGAATGGCATCGTATTGGCCGAGTTCTTTGGGGTCGGCGACGGGCGCGGTTTGGTCCAGTTTGACCCCGATCTGTTTTGCGACTTCCGGGGGGAGGGTTTCCGGCACACGTTTTAAGGTGACTTCCACACCGTCGACAGCGCGGGCGCCTTCGGCAATGGCGGTGGCTAGGGTTTCGATGTGACCGTAGGTGGAATAATAGAGGACGAGGATTTTGGGCATAACTTGAGAATTGAGGTGGTGGAGTTCAGTGGAGATCGAACAGAAGGGCTTCCGACCGCTGACTGGCGGTAAGGGTCAAGGTGCCGGCTTGCTCCGTGCTGGCGGCGTCGCCGGTCGTCAGTTCGACGCCATCAAGCGTCATGGCGCCGTCCGCAAGGTGCAGCCAAGCGCCGTGCCCGGGGGCGAGTTCGTGGGTCACGGTTTGACCTGGCTGGAGCTGGAGTCGGTAAATGTCAGCCGCCTGCTGAATGGTGGCCGACCCGTCCCGGCCGTCCGGCGAGATGACCAACACCTTGGGGGCCGTGGCGTGTTCAGCTCGGGGATGCCACTCGGTGTAGCTCGGTTGGAGGCCGCGTTCGCGGGGTTGCAGCCAGATTTGCAACAGGTGCAGTTCCTCGGTGGAGCTGGGATTGAATTCGCTGTGGGTTACGCCTCGGCCGGCGCTCATGAGCTGGATCTGTCCTGGTTTCAGCACGCGGCCGTTGCCGAGGCTATCTTGGTGTTTCAGCGCCCCCTTCAGCACGTAACTGAAAATTTCCATGTCGCGATGCGGATGGGTGGGAAACCCGTGTCCGGGAGCGATGACGTCGTCATTGATGACCCGAAGGCTGCGAAAGCCCAAGTGTGCGGGATCGTAATAATCGGCAAACGAGAAGGTGTGCTGCGACTTCAGCCAGCCATGATCGGCTTGGCCACGTTCTCCTGCACGGCGTAGGTTGAGTCCGGTCGCGGTTGTTTTCATGGCGGTCAGTCTGCCCGAATTTCTAGGCTTCGGCCAATGCCGGCTCTTTGGCCTGAGCCTACCTTTTGGGTATGCTCGTGGGCATGGAGCTCCGACAACTACGCTACTTCGTGGCGGTGGCCGAAAACGGCAATATCAGTCGCGCGGCGAAACAGATCTTTCTGACGCAACCCGCCCTGAGCCGGCAGATCAAGGCCCTTGAAAATGAAATCGGGCTGGCCCTGCTGGAGCGCCGGGCGCACTCGTTTCAGCTCACGCCGGTCGGCGAACTCCTGCTGCGCGAAGCCCGGGAGTTGCTGCAGCACGCCGATCAAATGGAGGAACGAATTCGGCGGGCTGCCCAAGGGATTCGCCTGCGCCTCGGTTATGCCCCGTCGTTGGCCAGCGGCTTACTTTCCACGGCGGTGGAGAACTTCATCCGGCTGCATCCCGAGGCGAGGTTAGAACTCTTCGACCTCTCTACTGTCGAAATGAGAGCCGGATTGCAGAATGAAACCCTCGATTTGATCCTGAGCGTCGCTCCGGAGCGGGCAACGAGTGGCCTCCAATGGACGCCTTTGGGACAGACTCCTTGGCAACTGGCAGTGAGTCACAAGCATCCGTTGGCGCGCCGGCCCCAGGTAACGCCGGCGGAGATTGCGGCGGAGCCCCTGCTGGCGCTGTGTCAGCGGGATTACCCGGAGTATTGGGAGTGGGTCAGTGGTTGGCTGCGCGGACACCGATTACAGCCGAGGGTCGCTGGGGAACACGACGGCGCGGAGAGTTTGATGGCAGCCGTGGAAGCGGGGCTTGGGGTGGCGTTGGTGACGACGCGGACGGCGAATCTATTCCCGGGCCGGGTCTGCCTGAAAACGCTGGATCCGGCCCCGCCGCCAGTGTGTATCGCCGCCGGTTATCAATCGCATAGGGCGGCTGACCGACCACTGGTGGCCTTCGTTGAAGAGCTCCGCCGAACCGCCGGGGAAACGGGTTAGAGCGCTGAAGGTGTCAATTCGAGGTCGGCGCTGCACCAATACCCCACCGGCGCAGCGTCCATGGTTTACACCGACTCGCCCGGCGGGCAGTGTGCGAATCCCTTCGGAGAAACTGACATTCCGCAGGTGAGTTCATTAACCCAACCGAATCAAAATCATGGGCGACAAGTCCCCCAAGGCTAACCAAAAGAAGTCATCGCAAAAACAGGCCCAAGCCAGCAGCGCCGATCAGAAGAAGAAGCAGGCTGATGCCGCGAAAACTGCTGCCGGCAAGAAGAAGTAGCCGGCCCGTAAGGGCTGTCTCTCCCAATACTGGATTCGGAGAGACAGCTTCCCTTGAGTGGTTGCGGAAAAAATCCCGAGCGGGCCCAGTTTTTTAATGGGTCACTCAGGATAGTCGTCGAAAAAGAACGATCAATGATCAGGCCGACTCGGCCGTCGAGTCGGCGGGCGTCGCGGGGGCATCGGCGTTTTCGGTGGGCGCAGCGCGCTCGGCGGCGAGCTTGTTACGGCGTTTTTCTTCCTTCTTGGCTTTCTTGTCCAATTCCTTGCGGCGCTTTTCGAACTGATAATTAGGCTTTTGCATCCTGTAATTCTCAGTTTGTCAGCCCCAATCGCGGGGAGCGAGCGGCGAATTTCACATTCTGCCGGGGGGCACTGAGCCGCTCGCGATTTACCCACGCCGACTCCGGCCCCGCCTGCCCCATTGGGGTTGAACCCATCGGACTGGGGCGCCTCGGTCCGGAAACGAGTGTGCCCATTGGAGCATGGTGCGACTATGGCACGGGCGAGTCTGGCGCGTATTCGGCCCAACAACCGAGAATGCTGCCCCGCAACCAAGTCCGCTCGCCGGAGCATCAATTAACCGGCCCCCTCAGCGGGCGGACGTGCCGGCAACGCAGTTAACTTCTGTGTGTTACCCCCCGGGCCGCTGTTGCTGAAATGCTCCGCTTCGCGGCGTTGGCCCACAGGCTCGACGCCAAGCGGTGGCGTCTGTTACCTACCGGGCGTGCGTTCGGAAATGTTGGGCAAGGTCAACCGTATCGTGGTCAAGCTGGGCACCGGGGTCGTTACTGACAGCCGGAAGCGTCCGGATCAGGTCCAGTTGGCCCAGCTTGTGGCTCAAGTGGCTGGCCTGCGGGCAGCCGGCCAGGAGGTGGTCATCGTCACCTCAGGGGCCGTGGGGGCAGGCATGGGAGTTTTGGGGTATGAGGAGCGGCCGGCGGCGCTGTCGGAGCGGCAGGCCTGCGCGGCGGTCGGTCAGTCGCGCTTAATGTCCACATACGAAGCGTTGTTTCGACACTACGATCTGACCGTGGGACAGGTTTTGCTGACGCATGAAGACCTTGCCGACCATACCCGGCATCTGAATGCCCGGAATACGTTGCTCACACTGCTCAAACGCGGCGTGATTCCGATCATCAATGAGAACGACGCCGTATCGGTCACGGAACTGAAGTTTGGCGACAATGACCGGCTGTCCGCGTTGGTCGCTAGCCTGCTGCCGGCGGATTTGCTCGTCATTCTAACGACTGCGGAGGGTTTGATTCAAAATTTTGGTAAACCGGACGCCCGGCTGCTTTCCGTGGTCAAGCGCATCGACGCCGGCATCGAAGCAATGGCGGGCGGGACCAGCAGCACGACGGCGGTGGGCGGCATGGCGACGAAGATCACTGCTGCTAGAATTGTGGTCCGGGCAGGGATCCCGCTGGTGATTGCTTCGGGACGCAAATTTGATGCGCTCGAGAAGATTCTTGGCGGTTCCGACGAAGGAACTTGGTTCGAACCCGCTCCGGCCAAGTTACCCAGCCGCAAACGGTGGATCGCCTTTTACCATCGCCCGGACGGAACGGTGGTGGTGGATGCGGGGGCGAGGCGAGCCCTGTGTGAGCAGGGGCGCAGTCTTCTGGCACCCGGAATAGTGAGTGTGGAAGGTGAGTTTGCCCCGGGTGATGTGGTGAGCATTTGCGATCTGGACGGGGTGGAAGTTGCCCGCGGACTGGCCCGCGTGCCTTCCACCGTCTTGCCGGGTTCGCCCACGGGCCGGCTCGAAGTCGTCCACCGCGATGACCTCGTGATCTTGTGAGAATCAATCGCACTCGCGTTGCTTGGCGAACGGGAATGGCCCGACCGCAAGTGCTTTGGGCGTTGGGCTACGCCGCCGGTGCCGCCGCCATGGCGTTTTGGTTGTGGAGCCGGGCGGGCAGTTGGGGCCTGTTGTTGGGCTTGATGCTCGGGGTAATAGCCACGCACTTTGGAATTCATCTGGTGATTTATTTGGTCGAGATGATTTGGCTTGGCCGGCCGCCCATTCCGGATTGTCGCCGCGGGCGCTGCGGTGGCGCGGATTATTACGTGGAGTTGCAAGAGGGGCGGAAAACTTACCTTTGCCGGTGCGGAGTTCGCTACCGTCGGCGAGGGTTGCGTTTTTTGGAAATCGCCGCTGATGGTCGAGAAATTCCGTTTCGCCGGTGGCGGCAGTTCCGCGGTTGGTTTCCTGATTTCAAATTCTGATTTCCCCCTGCTATGCCCAAGCCTCCTTCTCGTCGGTTGCCGCCCATCCGCCAAGTGCTCGAAGTCATGGCTGCCTTACGGGCGCCGGATGGCTGTCCGTGGGATCGTGAACAGGACCATCGGTCGCTTCTTTGGCATGCGATTGAGGAAAGCTATGAGCTGATGGATGCGGTCGAGGCGGGCGACGATGTGGAGCTCGCCGAGGAACTGGGCGATTTGCTGCTGCAGGTGGTCTTCCACGCGCAGCTCGGCCGCGAACGGCAGGCGTTTGACTTCGATCAGGTGTGCCTCGGGCTGGTGGAGAAATTGGTGCGCCGGCACCCGCATGTGTTCGGCGACACGAAGGTGAAAGATGTGGCTCAAGTTTGGGCCAATTGGGAGCGCATCAAACGCGCCGAAAAAGAGGGCACACGACAAGCGCGTCCGTCGGCCTTGGACGGAGTTCCCCGGCATCTGCCCGGGTTGATGCGCGCCCAAAAGCTCGTGAAAAAAGCGACCAAAGCCGGGCTCAACCCGCACGGTGTGGTTGCCCATGCCCAGGCGAGTGCCAAGCCGGCCACTCGGCGGGAGATTGCTGCGGGGCTGTTTCACATCGCCGAGTATTGTCAGGATCGTGGTTGGTCGGCGGAGGAACTCCTCCGCAGCGAGACTCGCCGACGCGATTTGGCCTGGCGGCGCGAGGAGCGCGCTCAGAATTCTCGCGCAAAAAGCAAATAAAGATTGCACCCAATCCGCTCACTGCCTACCTATCGCACGTCCGAGGTCTGACAGTCTGGTTGAGGAGTCTCCTCCCGGCGCTGCTTCCCCAAGTTCAAAGTTCCTGCGGTTGGTTCAATATTTGCCGCCTTTTTCTGGGTTCAGACATTCCGGGTTATTAGCAACGATATGAGCGACGGTAAAAATCAGGGATCAGCCCCTGCACCCCAATCCGGAGACTGGTCTCCGGGTCCATCCCCTTCATCCGCTGAACCGCGAGAACCGCGTTCAAGTAGTTCGGTCTCTGCGACCGGGGATAATCAATCGAGTCGTCCGGAACAGAACCGTCCACCAGAGGGCGCGGGCGAGGGCGGTAACTCGAACAGTGGCAACAGCCAGTCCAGCTCGAATTTACAGGGCGGTGGCGGCCAGAATCAAAGTCGACATGGTGGCGGCGGACAAAACCGGCATCACCAAAATCATCGCCACAATCGTGGGGGGGGCCGGGGCGGCCGAGGAGGAGGAGGTGGTAATCGCGGTCATGGTGGTGGTGGTGGTGGTGGTGGTGGTGGTGGCCAGAATCTTAACCAGGGTGGTGGCGGTGGCGGCGGTGGCGGTGGCGGTCAGCAAAGTCAACGGCCAGTGGGCCCCCAATTGGGAGCTGATGGCCAACCCGTGCTGCACGAGGGTTACTTAGAAATTTCCGAAAAGGGCTTCGGTTTTCTTCGTTCTCCCAAGGGGCATTTTGCACCCAAACCGACGGACGTGTTTCTGACTCCAGATTCGATTAAACGTCTGGGATTGCGTGAAGGTTGTCAGATCGAATGCACCGTGAATCCCCCGCACAAGGGCGTGAGTCCCCAATTAAGGGAAGTGCTCAAGGTCAACGGTAAGCTTTACCAAGATTTCCTTCATGCGATTCGCTTTGAAAATCTGACGACTATTGATCCGATCGAAAAGTTTCGACTGGAGACTGCCTCTGATGTCATCGAGACCCGAATCATCGACTTGGTTACCCCGATCGGCAAAGGCACCCGTGGACTCATCGTCGCCCCTCCTCGCACGGGTAAAACGACGATCCTGAAGCAGATCTGTAATTCTATCACGACGAACCATCCTGAAGTTCACGTGATGGTGTTGTTGATTGATGAACGTCCGGAAGAGGTCACCGACTTTCAGCGCAGCGTGAAAGCCGAGGTCGTTGCCTCCAGCAACGATCAAGATCTCGAAACCCATGTGCGACTCAGCCGCTTCATGATTGAACGCTGTCGCCGAATGGTCGAGGCCGGCAAAGACGTGTTCGTCCTGCTGGATTCAATCACCCGTGTGGCGCGCGCCTACAACTCTGTGCATGGTGGATCTGGGCGCACGATGACCGGCGGCGTGGATGCCCGGGCGCTGGAAATTCCGCGCAAGATGTTTGCCTCGGCGCGCAAGGTGGAAGAAGGCGGCTCCCTGACCATACTTGCAACCGCCCTGATCGATACTGGCAGCCGCATGGATGAGCTGATTTTCCAAGAGTTCAAGGGCACCGGTAACATGGAGCTCATCTTGGACCGCAAGCTCTCCGAACGGCGGTTGTTCCCCTCCATCGACATCCCGAAATCGGGCACGCGTAAAGAAGAGAAGCTCTTCCCTCCGCACCAGCTTGAAGCGATTCGTAAACTTCGCCGGATGCTCACCGACCTCCAGCCGATCGAAGCCATGGAAACGCTCACGGCCGCGCTCAAGAAGCATAAGACCAACGACGAATTGCTGGCGAAGCTCTCGTAAGCGGTTTGAATGCGGTCTAGATCACGCCTGGCTTCCAGTGGAGGTCGGGCGTTTTTTGTTAACCAGCGGTCGGGCACGATTTGTTACGCCGATTCCCGATCTGGTCCCGTGCTGGGACGAAAATGAGGCCGTGGTCGGCGCGAGAAGCGGCAAAAAAGTGCTGTTTGATCCGCTTATATCGGCGCGCCGCGCCGCACTTCCCGAATCACCGCCTTCGGTAAGCTCCAAACCGACGTTTACAAGGAAGCCTAGCCGGTTATTCATCGCGCACAGGAATGAAGCCATCGCCGCCGCACCCGATCCCTGCTGCGCGGCGGAGTTCGCCGCCAATTTTCTGCCTTCGTCACTCTTGAATCCGCCATCTTCCGAGACTCCGTTGCCCGCTGACCCGGCGGCGCGCTTTCGCCAGCACCTCGAAGCGGAACGAAACGCGTCCGCCTACACGGTCCGCAACTACGTTCAGGCATTGGAGGAAGTTGCGGCTTGGTATCGCGAGTTGAAGCAATCCGAGCCTCGATGGACCGAGCTACGCCGGGAAGACTTCCGCTTTTACCTGCGCTGGCTTGGTCGTCGCGGTTTGAGTCGGGCCGCCATTGCGCTGCGCTTCAGCGCGCTGCGCACGTTTTACCGATTCTTGCTCCGCGAAGGCTTGGTGGACGCCTTGCCGATCAAGGGTTTATCGCTGCCCAAACCGGAAAAACGGTTGCCCCAATTTCTCCCGGAGAAACAGATGACCGCCTTGCTCGAAGCTCCACTCCGAGAGCTCAGGCGGTTGCGTGAAAATAATCCCGAGCCGGTTGCTGCCGAACCGTTCCTGCGGGATGTGGCGATGTTGGAGACGATCTATTCTTCGGGCCTGCGGATCAGCGAAGCGTGTGGTTTGCAGGTTGCCGACGTTGATTTCAGCTCCCGCGCCTTGCGCGTGCGCGGTAAAGGTCGGAAGGAGCGGCTCGTGCCAGTGGGGCTACCGGCCTTAGACGCGATCGAAAATTACTGGCGGGAATGCAGGCATCCGCAGACGTCGGCGTTGCCCGTATTCTTGGGCGAACGCGACGGGTTGGGGCCGGTTCCTCCGGGAACTTTGCAGCGTCGGTTGAAGGTTTATCTCGCGGCGGCCGGACTCGACCCGGCGCTGACGCCCCACAAGTTGCGTCACAGTTTCGCCACCCACCTCTTGGATCGCGGGGCCGATCTGCGGAGCGTGCAGGAGTTGCTCGGGCACGCCCGTTTGTCGTCGACCGAAGTTTACACGCACCTCACCACCGAACGACTTAGGCGGGCATATGAGGCGGCGCACCCAAGGGCCTGAGGTCGAGCGCAGTCACTTCAACGTCAGCCACGCCGCAACGGGAAAGTGATCACTGGGCCATTGGTCCCCCATCTTAAACGTGACGATCTCGGTAGCGCGAACATCCATCGCGCCCCGGCTTAAGACCCAATCGATACGCTTCCCCTTGCGTTCTAGGGGGCCAAAGTTGTTGAACGAATTGGCCTCCGTATTACGCCGCTCTTGGGCGGTGAACCACGTATCCGCGAGTCCACCGTCCTTGACCAAGAGATCGTAGGCGGGGTTCTCCGTAGCGTAAGCGTTGAAGTCACCAACGAGGAACAGGGGCAGCTCGGGCTTCATTTTGGTGATGCGCTCGCGGATGAGTGCCGCGCCTTTTTCGCGGGCGAGTTGGATCTGGTGGTCGAGATGCGTATTCCAAAAATAGAACTCCCGATTGGTCTGCCGGTCCTTGAAGCGCGCCCAAGTGACCATCCGGCGGTTCGTGTTACCCCAAGAGGTTGAGGCGATCACTTCCGGCGTATCGCTGAGCCAAAAGTGATCGTATTCCAGCGGCTCGAACCGGTCGCGCCGGTAAAAAATGGCCATGAACTCGCCGCGACTGCCGCCATCCCGGCCGGTCCCGATCCAAGCATAGGCGGGTTGATCGTCGGCGAGCTCTTTGAGTTGATAATAGACGCCCTCCTGCGTGCCCATGAGGTCCGGAGTGTAATCGTCGAGCAGGGCCTTCATCACTGGCCGCCGGTCGGGCCAAGCGTTTGGTTTCTGGTTGTTGGCATAGCGCAGGTTGTAAGTCATGACCAACAGTTCGTCCGGGCGGCTGCGCGGAGGTCCGGCGACGGCCGGGGGCGAATGCAGAGTTGCGAGGAGCGGGGCGGTGGCAAGTGAACCCAGAAAGCAGCGGCGGGAAGTCATGGCAGAAAGATGAGCTTGGCCGAAGGGGGCTCGCAAGTCACCTGTCGGCCAGAATCGATCGCTCCGGCGGTGTTTAACCAAATCCGATCATCGTTAGGGTCGTGCTATCCCCGACGGACGGCTGCCCCCGCTCGCTCTGCGGTGAGCTGAGCGATTGATCGGTCATGCGCCCGGCTTAGCAGGAGAAGGGCCTCGATCGCTCCCGTGAAGCAGAGAAACATGTCCCACTGAGTATCCCAGACATCGCCTTGAGTGCCGAGGAATGCGGTGGCACCGGCCTCGGCGAGCAGGGCGGTCCACCATTCGATGAATTCGTAGAATGCGCTGAACGCTAGGCAAACGCTGACTACCAGCACAGGTAGCCAGCGGGTGTGACCGACGGGGCTGGTGCGCAGCAGCAACTCGCGCACGAAAATTGCCGGCACGAATCCCTGAGTCATGTGGCCTAGGCGGTCGTAGTGATTTCGGGTCAAGTCGAACGCTTCTTTGAACCATTCTCCCAAGGGGACTTTGGCGTAGGTCCAGTGACCGCCCACGGCGAGCACCACGGAGTGAAAGGCCAATAATCCCAAGCACAATCGGGAAAGTGGAAAACGCCGCCAAGTGAAGGCGAGCAGCGCCAGCCCGATCCAGACCGGCGCGTTTTCAAGCGCCCAAGTAAGGCGATCCGCTTCGGGGGAAAGCCCAAAACCAAGCTGCACCAGCACCACTACGGCTACAATCAGCCTCTGGAACATAGTGGTAGTCTAGGTCCGTCAATGGGGCTGACGCGATGGGAAACCGCCGGCGGCGGGAGGTGATTGGGCGCGGGGATTGCCGGCTTAGCTTTACCACGCGCGCTCGATGCTGCGGCGCTGCCACAGGAATTCGAACATGTTGCCTTCATGGGGTTGATCCCAAGAGATTGCCATCGTGGACAGCGGGCCAATGTTGAGTCGTTCGATGTGCGAGAAGGCTTCGAGCTGTTTGATGAAGGCTTGGTCCTTGGTGATTGCGGAGCACGCGAGCGTGTAGCCGATCTGGTTGAGCATCTCCGACTGTGGGCAGGTGACAACGCTCGCGTAGGGGCAGAGAAATTCCTTGTTGGACAACGGGTGAGCAAACGAATCGCACCGCACGATGGTCGGTCGCAGATAAACGCCACCTTCAAATTCGGTTTTGCGCGGGCCGTTGCGGTATTTTGCAGTCACGTCTTCTGCCCCAGCCGTTTTCAGGCCCTCCTCAATCTGGAGGTCGATGAAATCGGCCATCTTGGGGTTGGCAAAACCGGACAAGCGGGCGTTTTCGTCAGCCGAACGAGTCGGGGCGAGGGGGCCGAGCTTCTGGGCGAGCGCATCCGCGATTTCGGCCGCGTATTTCGGCACGACAATGGCGCTGGCATTGATGCAGGAGCGGCCACCGTTGTCGCTGATCGCCCTGGCGATCACATCGACGTAGTCGCGCCAGTTTTCGATGCAATCATCGCCGATGAGGAATTTGCTCCAGCCGGGACCGTGAACCTCGATCGCCGGGTTGTGGGCGTATTGGTCGGTGGTGCTTTTGTCCCCGAAGATGAGGGCTCGGCCACACGTGTTGAGGATGGTGGCCGCCCCCTCATGGTCGGTCGGGTAGAAGCCAAAAGCCTCCGCGGGCACGCCCGCGGTGATGAAGGACTGGATCAAACGGTATGGGGTCCAAGGCTCCTCCTTACCCGGCTTGATGATGACCGGCGTCTTGAGCGCCACGGCCGGCAGCCACAACGAATTCACGGCGGGCGAATTGCTCGGCATCACGAGGCCCAACGCTTGGCAGGTGGGGAAGAAGCTTAACTTGGTGCCGAATTGTTCGCCGTAGCCGCGGTCTAAGATGGTGAAGTCGAGTCCGCGCGAGAGGCCGTTAAGAATTTCTCCAAGGTGCGTGAGCGCATAGTGCAGCTTGGTCATGTTGCGGCGCACCATGACGTGGGGCAGACCCGAGGTCAGACTCAGCGTCTCGATGTATTGCTGCGGAGTTTGGGTGTGGCCGCGGTCGCCGAAAGGAAGCGTGCCGTTAAAGAAATACTCCCCCGCTTGGGCGGAGAGGGCGATGAGTTCGGCCACCGTGAACTTATCCAGCGCGGCCCGCGCCGCGCCCAGTTTGGCCAAGTCCCGCTTGAGGATGCCGCCGTTGACTTGGGAAACGAGCGCTTTCACCTCGCCGGTGCGGTGGTCTTTGACCTCGATTTTGTCGAGAGATTCGTAGGCGCGACCCAAGCGAAGGGCGGGTAGATGCGGAACAATGTCGGACATGATCGGAATCGTTTGTGGGGGACAAAGTGATACGCCTGCGTAGTAACGCAAAGAGAAAGTTGGGGGTGAAACCCATCATCTGGGTAAGGGGCTGGATTGCGCATTTTTCAATCCCGGCTACCCCTTTTGCCCTATGGGAAAACCCCGTCTCGCGATCATCGGCACTGGCATTGCCGGGCTTGGCTGCGCTTGGTTTCTTCACGAGCGCTATGACCTGACTCTTTTCGAGCAGGCCGATTATGCCGGCGGCCATACGAATACGATCGACGTGGAAGCGCGCGGCGAGCGGGTGCAATTTGACACCGGTTTCATGGTGTTTAACCGGGTGACTTACCCCAACCTCTGTCGTTTTTTTGCGGAGCTGAACGTCTGCGTGAAACCGACAAAAATGTCCTTCAGCGTTCAACATCTGCCGACGGGAATTGAATTTAGCGGTTCCGGCCTGAACGAACTGTTTGCCCAGCGGAGCAACCTTCTCCGGCCGCGTTTCTGGAACCTGCTCTACGTGATTAATCGCTTCAATGAAGACGCGGTGGCGGCGTTGCACGAGCCTCGGTGGTCGGGCGTGACGTTGGGTGACTACGTGCGGGAGCGGGGGTATGGGCGCGACTTTCTGGACCTGTATTTGGTGCCCATGAGTAGTGCCGTCTGGAGCACGCCGCCCGACCGGATGCTCAAATTTCCGGCGCTCGCCCTGCTGCGATTTTTCCACAACCACGGTTTCCTTGGCCTCCATACCCAGCATCCGTGGTGGACGGTGGTGGGTGGTTCCCGCGAATACGTGCGCCGGCTCTGGCCGAAATTGGGTTCGCGGGTTCGCCTGAACGCGCCGGTGGTGCAGGTGACCCGACTGGCGGGTGGGGGCGCGACGGTGACGACCCAAGACGGCCGGGCGGAACACTTCGATAAAGTTATCTTGGCGAGCCACGCCGACCAGAGCCTCGACCTATTGGGGGATGCAGACGCTGAGGAGCGGCGCCTGCTGAGTGAATTTCGTTATCAGTCCAATCTCGCAACGATTCACACCGACGAAGCCGTAATGCCCAAGAATCGCCTGGCCTGGTCCTCATGGAACTACCGGGTCGAAGCTGGCCGGGCAGGGGGCGGTCAACCGCAGACGGTTTATTGGATGAATGAACTGCAGGGGGTGAGCGACCGGGTGAATTACTTCGTATCCATCAATGGCGAACAGACGGTTCGGCCGGAACATGTCATTCGACAGA
>CAIJLV010000015.1 GCA_903821635.1 uncultured Verrucomicrobiota bacterium
CGGGTGAGGGTGCGCCGAACGTTTCGTCAGTCGCCGACACCGTCGTCCACCCCATCTCCGCGAACAACCCGAGGGCGGGCTGCTCGACCAGTTGGTCTTCGGTGTAGGCGTGCGCGCTCATGCTTTGGCCTTTGACCAACCAAGCGAATACCCAACGCTGGAATTGCCCCGGATCGTGTCAAAATGAAACCCCTTGAAATTCAGGGGTGCACGCAGTTTCACCCGCTTTCCACGCGCGCTGCTTTTGACAAAGCTGGACTGGTTCGGGGGCATTTTTTCCAAAGACTTCTGGCGCGACCGGTAGGATGCAAAGCTGCCTCTCATCAAATACCCATCAAATACGGGAAAACCACTGTTTGCAGGGTATCCTGCACGTTTGGCCGGTCTGGCGACCTGCGCCTTCGGCTTTCCATCAAATATCAAGCCGCTTGGCATTCCGCCCCTTGGCCGAGGGCCGGTGTTCGCCGAAATCTCCTGAATCAGAGAGTTACGCCCAGTAAGGCACATATCTCATCAGTTTGTTGGCCGCGTCTTCATCCACGGGCCGGATCTTCTTCGCCGCCACGGCTTCCGCCAATAGCCGCGAAGCTGTCGCCGAGTTCTTCTTCTCAATGTTGAACCGGGCGCGGATGGACTCGTTGTTCGTGATCTGGTTCGTCACAAACCGCAGGCAGCAGTGCTGGTAAATCGCGTGAATCCGCTCGTCCGGCGTGAGATCCTTCAGCGCCTTGTAGCGCGACAGCACTACCGTCGTATGCCGACTCCCAAGCCGGCACTGATACGGTGGCAATTGATGCACTTCGATCTCGGAAACCACCCAATCCATTCCGTGCCCGCGTTCCTCGCAGATGCCGAGCTGCCGTAAGGCATCGGCGAACTTCTCGTTGCGTGACTGGTTTTCGTCAATGAACCGGTCCACCGGCAGGATCGGCAAACCGGGATTCGTCACCTCCACCCGGTCATCGTAAACCTCCACCGTGATGCCCGTGCCCCGCTCCGTCAGGTCTTGATGCACGATGGCATTGCCCACGATCTCGCGGACGGCCTTCTTCGGGTAGGCGTGGGTCGTCTTGCGCAACGCCGCCGCAATTTCCTCGCTGGCGGGAAGCTGGTCGTAAACGAAATCAATCAGCGCCTCGAACCCCGCCGCATAACCCTTCTGGCCGGTCACATCCTTGCCGTCCTTCACCTTCAACTTCGAGACGCCGTCATACACGATCACGCGCACGCCTTTCCGCCCCACCGTTTCAAAATCGCCCAGCTTTTTGGCGAAGAGCAGCGCGCCCATGTTCGTGATGGCGTAGCTCGCACCCTCCCGGCGCAGGAATCCTTTGGCGATGAATGCCTCCAGCAATTCTTTGCGTGTCGAAGGCATCGGCCGCTTCCGCAGGTCGTAATAGCTCTGCACATCGAGCAGCGTCACCACTTCCTCTTCCCCGAGACCGGCCTTGGCGGCTTGGTCCACAAACTCCGGCTGGCCTTCCTTGATGATGCGCTTGAGCTGGTCGGGCGACATCGCCACCAGTTCCTCCCCGGCCCGCATCCAGTAGCGGCCCTCGTAATGCAGCGGATGCCCAATCGGGCGCGACGGAATTTCAAAGATCAGGACGCGACCGTCGGGATGCGCGACCTCCTGCCACAGGACCTTGAGCTGAATGCGCTCATGAATTCCCGCCACCGTCTTCTCCGGCACATCAAACGCCTGTGTGCCGACCACCTTGCGGGGCGCTTTATCCGTCACGCCGAGAATCATCTTACCGCCGCCCTCGTTTGCCAGTGCCACACAATAATTCACCAACTTTTCAAAGGGGAAGTTGTTCTTCGCCTCTTTGAATTCGACATGCTCGCCTTCGGAGCGGGCGTTTAGCAATGCGTTGAGTTCAGCAACGCTCATAATTTTACAGGATGTTGCACGATCTTCTCTGCCGGTGCGAGCGCGTGATTCAACCGCTCCAACGCCGCGCGCAACCGGGACCCCAACACCACCTCGCCCTTCGTCTCACGCCCAAGCGAACCGCCCTCGCCCATCGGATGGGAGAGGGTGGCCGCCAGGCCGGGTGAGGGTGCGCCGAACGTTTCGTCAGTCGCCGACACCGTCGTCCACCCCATCTCCGCGAACAACCCGAGGGCGGGCTGCTCGACCAGTTGGTCTTCGGTGTAGGCGTGCGCGCTCATCGGCTAGTCTTGGGTCAGGCCCTTTTCCAGTTCCGCCACGCTCGGCACCACGCCCTTGAGCGCCTTGGGCAGCGAATCCACCAGCTTGGTCACATAGCCGGACACGCCGATCGGTTTCGTCATGTCGCGGAGGGCGTATTCGGCGATCACCCGGTTCTTGCTGCGGCAGAGGATGAGGCCGATGGACGGCTGGTCGCCCGCCTGTCGGAACCGGTCGTCCACCGCCGACAGGTAGAAGTTCATCTTCCCCGCGGCCTCCGGCGTGAAGTCGCGGGCCTTCAGGTCGATCACCACGAAGCAGCGCAGCTTCAGGTGGTAGAATAGCAGGTCGAGATAGAAGTCCTGGTCGCCCACTTCGAGATGCACCTGGCGGCCGACGAGCGCAAAGCCCGCGCCCAGCTCCAGCAGGAACTTTTCGACGTGGGCCAGCAGCCCGTCCTCCACCACCCGTTCGTTGGCGTCGTCCCGCAGCATCAGAAAATCGAAGAGGTAGGGATCCTTCGTGATGCCCTGGGCGAGGTCGGACTGTGCCGGCGGCAGCGTCGTCTTGAAGTTCGTGACCGCCTTGCCCTGCCGCGTATGCAGGCCCGCCTCGATCTGGAGCGCCAGCACGTTGCGCGACCAGCCGTGCTCTACCGCCTTGGCGGCATACCAGAGCCGCGCCTCGCGATCTTTGAGCTTGGTCAGCAAGGTCAGATTGTGTCCCCACGGCAGCGAGGCCACCGGTTCAGGCGGAGTCGCGAGAAACGGTGCACCAGTCGGGTGCACAATTGCAGGGCGTCGGACTTTTGCGGGGCGGGATTCTCTTACAGCCGTGAGAGAATCGGCGGATTTGGATTCTCTAACAGCCGTAAGCGAATCCGCCGGGCTCGCCGCCCACGCGAGGTAGAAGCTGCGCATGAACCAAACATTCTGCGGTGAAAAACCGGCGATGCCCGGAAACTCTGCCTGCACATCTGCCGCCAATCGCTCGACCACCTGCTTCCCGTAACCCTGCGACGCCTGCGCTCGCGCGATCGCCGAGCCAATCTCCCAATACAATTGGTTCAACTCCCGCGCGACGCTGGTAGCGGCCCGGAGCTGCGCCGCCTGCACCCGCGCCTTGATGTCCGCCAGCAACGGCGCGTAGTCCGACGGCAACGCGGCGGTGGACTTGGCTGGTTTTGCAGGGCGTTTCTTCATGGCTCAATTCGGCTTCATGCTCCTCTCCCCGTGGGAGAGGCTGGGTGAGGGAGCGCAGCTTGCCCCGACAGCAGACGCGGCAGCAGCAGGTCGCGCGTCCGGCGGAGATTTTGGATTTGGTTGGCGTGCGTCATTGCGGCGGCGCGCATGGGGCGTGCAAGTTCTCCGAAGCGGCGTTGGATGCGAGTTGGCGGCACGACTAAGTCCACGTTTGCAATGGAAGTGCGGCTCAATTCCGTCTGTCCGGTTGCGCCAATCCCGAGGCGGTCAAATGTTTCTTGATGGCTGAGAAGTGTGCAGCCGAAGAAATCCAAATCCGTTTCAGGATTCGGGCGAGCAATCGTGACGTGCGTATCTACGGTGCATTCGCCCAAGGCTTGGTAAACTTGGGCAACCCGACCGAGCGTGCCAACTCCTGTTGAGTTGATAAGCACATCGCCAAATCGAACCCGCTTGTCCGCGGGCACTGGCTTTGTTTGTCGGCGTGCTGGTTCGAGGTTGAGCCGCTGGTCACGGACGCACTTCTGGTTGATCACAATTGAATCGCCGTTGTCGTCGTAGCTCGGTGAGAGTCC
Source organism: uncultured Verrucomicrobiota bacterium (assembly GCA_903821635.1). GTDB lineage: Bacteria > Verrucomicrobiota > Verrucomicrobiia > Limisphaerales > UBA9464 > CAIWAH01. Next base: position 3,933 of record CAIJLV010000015.1, read on the forward strand.
GCGATTTAGATACGCTGTCAGTTCGCCGAGCTTCTTCACCTCCCAGCCTTGGGGGATGTCGCCGAGGGGGGAGGCGACGCGCGGGTGCTTTTCGTGGCCGGGGAAGCGGAAGTGGACGAACCACTCGCGGTAGAGGGCTCGGGCCATCGCCTCCAAGAGCCGGATGCGCCGCTGACTGTTCTCCATCAGCTCGTCGTAGGCCGACAGGATGCCCGCGATCCGCCGTTGCACCGGCAGCGGGGGAAGCGGCAAACCAACCTGCGTCAAGTCACTCCCTCGAATCCCGGACACGGCGGTCCGTGTTGCGATGGACGCCATGATTGCTCGGCCAAGCGGCGAAGTGAATAGGTAGAAAAGGAATCGAGGTTCGGCGACGCTGGGCTTTGGCCGCGCTCGTATAATCGAAGACTCAAAGGTCATCGTCTCCGGCGGGTTGACGACCAAGGAACATTTGCCCGCGCCTTCGAGAACCAACGAACGGCGGGCAAACAACAGGTCGCCATCAATCAGGCCGTTCTTCTTCTCTTCGTCCGCCGTCAGCTCAACCCGCTTCATCTCTTGGCCAGAAATGAAATCGTAGCCAAAGAGTTCCCCCATGTTCACGACGCGCGCCCCTCTGCCGTGAAATTCCTTCGTCTTGTAGATTCCGTTGCGCACGGGCTCGGCGAGCATTGCCTCGAACGACAACAACTGCCAACCAGCGGGCAGGTTTTCGGCGAAGGCGCGCAGCGGGTCGCTAATTGTCATCACGCCTCCAGAATCTCCGCCACGTTGCCGGCGATGGTCTGTTCTAGGTCGCGCGCCTGGGCGTTGAGGGTTTCGAGTTCCTCGTTCAGCGTTTCGAGTTGTTCCTTGAAGTCCTCGTCGCTCACGGCTTCGCCGGCGGCCACACCCACGTAGCGGCCGGGGTTGAGCGACCAGCCTTGCGCTTCGATTTCCTTGAGCGTGGCGGCGCGGCACAGGCCGGGCACATCGTCGAATTTCGGTTTCTGGCCGAAGATTTCTTCGAGCTTCGCGCGGGCTTCGTCGCCGCCGAGGGTGAAGTCGAGGGCTTCGCCGCGATAGAGGCGGACGAGGTTGGCGAGGAAGCCAATCTGCGCGGGCGTCCATTCGCGGTGCGCGCGGTCCACCTGCCGGTAGA
>CAIJLV010000016.1 GCA_903821635.1 uncultured Verrucomicrobiota bacterium
TTCAAGGCCTCGGGCGCACTAAAGCCAGGCATCGTATGGTCGCAGAGGATGAGATCCCATGATTCTGCCCGGAGTGCGGCGAGCAAGGTTTCCGCGGTAGCCACCCGCTTGAAAATCACCTGCCACCCGCCGGTGCGGAGCTGAGTGATTAGGATTCGGGCGTCAAACTCGGAGTCTTCCACCACCAAAACCCGAAGGATAGGAATCCCCCCACCTTCGCCCGAGGCTGCCGGATTAGGGGTGGGATTATCCATAACCAGATCCCAATCGAGCGAGCGACGGGATTAGCGCGAATCGTTACGTCGCCAGAGCAGCGCAACAGCGCCAGCCACAGAAAGCAGCGCGACCGTTCCCGGTTCCGGCACCGCGGTGAGCTTGGCGTGGAAATTAGCCTTATCCGGGTCGATGTTGAACAAAGCCCACGAATCTGCCCGCAACGGATCCGTCTGACCCCAGTAGTCGCTATAGCTACCGATCACAGTGCGGCCGCCGCTGGCGGGTAAAACCGCGCCCACCGTGACGGGATCTGAAATCGTCAAACCAGCCCCATTGCCCGCCGTGCCAGCAAGACCGGTAAATTCAATCGACCAAGTCATCCGATCCGGCACCACCACGTTGGGAGTCGTCAACGTGACCTCTCGGAACTGGGCCAGAATTTGGATCGGCTGGCTTTCCCAGAGCAACGTATTCGGTTTGGTAATCGAAGTCCCGGGCAGGAAGCCTCCATCATTAGCGTAAAAGCGCACCACTGCGGACGCATCAGGATTGGTTCCCGGCACAAAATCGCCGAAATACTCAAACACGAAGGACGTGACGACCCGCGCTGTCCCAGCCAAAGAAATCTCGTCCCCGAACTCAAGCTGACGTCCATTGGTCGGATGACGATTCGACACCCAGCGGTCAGTCTGACTGGCGGTGCTATCGTAAACTACCGTTCCTTGATCCGCGCCCCAAGTGGCGGGCACTCCAGCGAACGCGGCACAAGCCAACGGGACCAAGAAGGGGTTGCTAGAGAAAACGAATTTTTTGTTCACAAGATGGTGAGAAGTAGGCAACCCGCCAGCCGCTGATCGTCTCTCGACGACTCGGAACCTAGGCGAAACCATTTAATTCGACGACAACTGCCGGAATGTCGGGGCCGGGTCAAGCTCTGGCTAGAAAGTGGCTTTAACGGAGGACTTTTTTAGGGCGACTCCAGCCGTTTGGGCCAACCGGCTTCCCGCTCGTATAGTCTCCTACCCGACCGCCCTTGGTCGGAAGACGTTGCTCTCCGGTGGGCAAAATATCGCCGCTCAAGGTTGCGGCTCGCTAGGCTCCCCTAGCGCGGAAGGCGCAACCAACTCCGGCGGGAGGTTGGTCACTCCCCGCGCCCCCGAAGGCTTTCGCAGGTCGGGTGCCGCAAACTCCTCGGGCAGCACCACCACCGCAATTCTCCGATTTTTGGCGCGGCCTTCGGCAGAGGCATTGTCTGCGATCGGCTGATATTCGCCGCCACCGCTGGCGGTCAGCCGCTGGGGAGCCACGCCGCATTCACTGACCAAGAAACGCACGGCTGCCACCGCCCGACCGGCCGATAGTCCCCAATTGTCGCTGAAGCCATCCGCTGTCCGCGTGCGAATCGGCACATTGTCCGTGTGTCCCACGATCTGAAAGGTCCGTTTGGGAAACTTGGCGAGCACGCCCGCCACCTTGCGCAGAACCGCCTGACCTTCCGCCTTCAACGTAGTCAAGCCAGAGTCGAACAGCACGCGATCCACAATGTCGACGGTGAGTTTGCCCTGCAGTTCTGAGATCGTGACGTCGCGCGATTCCAGCGCCGCCCGCATCTGTTGTTCGAGTCCCTCTTGGGCTTTCGCCGCCTGCTGAACCTCCTGTTCCAGTTCGGCCGTCCGTTCCCGCAACCCCTCCAGTTCGGCGGCTAACGCGGTATTCGTCGCCGTCAGCAACTCGGTGGCCCGGCGCGCCGCCGCTTCCGCTGCTTCCGCCGTTTCCCGCCGCCGGCCATGCTCGCGGATTTGCAGCCCCCCCAAGACGAGTAGCAACGCGACGGAGATGGCTACCGCGATCAACCACGTGTTCTTCGGCATGGCCTCAATCGAAACCGCCTGCGGGCCACACGCAACCCGAGAATGTTGAGGCGCGCATTTCGCCGGGCGGTTTCCGTAATCGCGGCTTGCGCGACCCTTCTGGCGGCGGGCAGTGTTCGCCCGTTTTTCAACGGCAACTCATTATGGCTGAACTCAACGGAAATCTTCTGGTCGCCCAATCCGGCGGGCCCACCTGCGTCATCAATGCGTCCGTCGCGGGCGTGATCACCGAAGCGGGACGGCACGAGTGCATCGAGAACATCTACGGAGGTCTCAATGGAATCCTCGGCATCCTGAACGAAGAAATCGTGGACCTCGGCGACGAAAAGCGCAGTGCGGTCGAAGGGCTCAAACACACTCCGGCCGCCGCCCTCGGCACCTGCCGCTACAAAATCAATTTTCAGAAGAAGCCCGAACAGGCCGCCAAGGACATGGATCGCCTATTTGAGGTCTTCAATGCCCATAACATTCGTTACTTTTTCTATGCGGGCGGCAACGACTCGCAGGACACCGCCCACAAGATTCATCTCGAAGCCGTAAAACGAGGCTACGACATGCGCGTGCTGGGCGTGCCCAAGACCATTGATAACGACCTTCCCTGCACTGACCACTGCCCCGGCTACGGCTCGGTTGTGAAATACAACTGCGCCACGGTCACTGAGGTCGGACTGGATGTCGGCTCCATGGCCACCGATGACGGCTCGTGCTGCATCATCGAAGTGATGGGGCGCGCCGCCGGCTGGATCGCCGCTGGCACGGTGCTCGCCAAACAGGGCAACCCAGCCAACCCGCCGCACATCATCCTCCTGCCGGAAATCCCCTTCGACGAAGACGCCTTCCTCGCTCGGGTCAAGGAAACGGTCGCCGCTCAGAAATACTGCATCGTGGTCTGCGGCGAAGGCCTGAAGGATAAGCAAGGTGAGGAAATCGGGGCTGACAAAACCCGCCTCGACGCCTTCGGTCACGCCGTGCTCGCGGGCGCCAGCGAGAAGCTCAAAGAAATCGTCCAAGGCCGGCTGAATCTCAAAACCCGCACCGTGCTGCTCGGCTACGCACAGCGCGCAGCGGCCCACCTCGCCAGCCAAACGGATTCCGACGAGGCCTTTGCGTGCGGTGGGGCCGCCGTCAGAGCCGCCGTCGAAGGCAAGTCCGGCTTCATGCCGAAGATTGTTCGCCTAAGCACAAATCCCTATCGCTGGACGATCGAACTCGAAGACTTGGCGAACATTGCCAACGTCGAGCACTTCATCCCGCGCGATTGGGTCAGCGAAGATGGTTTCCTGCCGAACGAAAAATTCGTCGAGTATGCGGCCCCCCTCATCGTGGGCGAAGTAAAGGTGCCCTACATCAATGGGTTGCCCCACTACGTGACGCTGGACAAGAGCAAGGTGGACAAGCTTCTGCCCCCGCGGGCTTGAACCCGAGCCGACCCTAAACGCAA
>CAIJLV010000017.1 GCA_903821635.1 uncultured Verrucomicrobiota bacterium
GCCTCCGATGAGGTCGTTGACCGACCAGCGAATCGTATTGGGCGCGATCGGCACGTAGGCCCCGAACTGTTTCGTGGCTTTCAATTCGACGGTGCTATTTACCGGCCATACGTCGATCGAGCCGGCCACCTGAGCGTTGGCGAAGGGGCGGGCGCCGAAGGCTAGGAGCAGTATCAGCAGGAGCCACCCAAGCTGGGTCGGCCAGCACTGCGTTCGGGTGGGCAGCAGCGGCACGGGGCTGGTGGTGGGGCAGGGGGAGGCGGACGGATGCGGGGATGCTCGTTTCATGTCGGGGAAGCCGGATAAGGTTGTCGTCCTCCTGCTTACGCCGAAACGCGGGGCCCGAAAATACGTCGCTGGACGTAAGCCCGTCCGTTGGGCGCGTCATTCTGACCGCGTTGGCGCCGGCTCAGCGACTCGCGTTTTCGGCGGCGTTGATTTCGTCCTGAGTGGGGGCCCACCAAAGTTTGAGCGTGCCGTCCGGCCCCGAGGCGCCCAGCCAGCGGCCATCGTTGGAAAATTGCACCGTGGTGAAAAGTAGTTCGTCGCCAGCCAGGGTCAGGAGTTCTTGGCCCGTCGAAGCGTCAAAGAGTTTGACGGCTTCACGGCCCAGACTGGCGACGGCTATCCGCTGGCCGTCTGGCGCAAACCCGACGCCGTGCGTGCCGAGGAGGAAGCCGCCCAAATCCGCCAGCAATTGGGGTGGTTCGATCTGCCAAAGAGCGGCACGGCCGAGTCCGCTCGCCACGGCAAAGTGGTTTCCATCGGGCGCCAGCGCGACGCCACTGATCCGCCGGAGGCCGAGTTCAAAGGCGCGGCGGCGGCCGGGATTCCACTGGCTGAGCTCGGCTTGGCCGGTGTCCGAAACCGCGAGGAAAGCGAGGTGCGGCGCCCGGTCCAACACACTGGTGGCGATGAAAGGGAAACCGCGAAAGCCGGCTTCAGCGGGCCAAGTTTCCAGGGCCTCACCTTGGCCAAGGCTCCAGCGGGTGAAGGTTCGTTCGCGGGGTTGCAGCGTGATGAGCGTGTCCGTTTGGGTGGGCAGGGCGAGGGGAACACTGAGTATGCCCGGCGAGCCGAGGTCACGAACTTGGGGGGCAGATTCCAGATTCCACACCTGAACGCCGCCGGCGCGGCGACCGACGGCGAGGTGGCGGCCGTCGGTCGAAAAGACCGTGGGCCCGAGGCCTCGTCCCAGTTCCAGCAGCACCTTCGGGGCGTTGGTTCCGGCGAGCTCCCAGCGGTGGACGCGGCCGCCTGGTTCCAGGGTGAGCACCGCCCGCTGGTCCGGCGCAAAACTCCAACTCCGCACCGAAGTGGGCCCGGTGATAGCGGCGGGGTGGCGAGGGGTTTCGGCGGGCTCCCAAGCGTTGATGGTGCCGTCCTTGGACCCGCTGAACAGCCACCGGCCGTCGGCGGACCACGCTAGGCTCCAGACTTCCAGCCGGTGGCCGCGGAGGGTGCGGCGCGCTTCGCCGGTGGTGGCATCCCACAGGCGGACCGTCTGGTCGGCGCTGGCTGTGGCGACCGTGGCCCCATCCCGGGAAAACGCGACGTCAGCTACCCAGGCGGAATGGCCGGTCAACGGGGCCAATTCGGCACCCGACGCCACGGCCCACCGCCGCACGGCGCTGGGGCCGGCCCGCCCGCCGGTGGCTGCCAAATGCCGGTTGTCCGGCGCAAAGCGTAGCCGGCGCAAATCGCGAATCGGGTTGGGCGAGCGCCACTGCCGGAGTCCGGTGGCCGTCGCAAACACGGCGAGGTGATCGTCGGGCGTGACATAGGCGACCCAGTGCAAGTCCGGGCTCGCGGCGAAGACTTCGCCAAACCGTCGGCTGGGCTCCAGTTGGCGGCGTTCAATGACTTGGCGGGTCGTCATTTCCCAGCGCTGCAATTCGCCGGCGAGAGTCACGAGGAGAAGCTGGTGGCCGGTCGGCGAAAAGGTGAACCCGAGGACCGGCGCGGCCGTGGTGAAGGTGGTGAGGTGGGCGCCGGTCGGAACGTCGAACAGCGCAACCCCCGCGGGGCTTGCTTCCGCGTCGGGCCGGCGTCCGGGGCCGTCGACCGGCCCTACCGAGTGCGCCAGCCAGGCCCCATCCGGTGAAATGGCGATGGGTCCGCGGCGGCGTTCTGGCGGCCGGCGAATGACTTCTTGGCGTTGGTCAGGCCGCCAGATCGCGATGGCTTCGTTGTCCTCAGTCGCGACGAGCCAGCGGCCATCGGCCGAGACGGTGAGGGCTTTGATCTCGTTGGTGGCCTGCCCCAGCGTGAAGCGCGCTTCGCTGCGGGTTTGTTGCCAGAGGTAACGCCATTCCCAGCCGCGCAAGTCGCTCTGGCCGGGAGCGGGCCGTTGGCGATCGAGCAAGACGGTGGTGCGCCCCAGGTTGTTGGCGGCCAGCGCCTGTTGGGCGAGATTGAGGTCATGGGCGTAGGCTTGCCGGCGGGCGGCGAGGCTGAGCGCGCCCGCTTCCTGCCGGAGCCGGGTTTCGGAGTCCTGCGCGCGTTGGGCGCGTTCGTTTTGAAGCTGCTTCTCGCGTTCGGCAAACGCGACCTGTTCGAGGGCGGTCCGATTTTCTGCCAACTGCCACCCCAGCAGGCTGAGTCCGAGGGTAAGGGGGGCGAGGAAAGCACTGGCGGAAGCGAAGGCCAGCGGGTGGCGGCGGATCAACTTCCACAGCCGGTAAAGCGGGGCCGGGGGGCGGGCCGAAATGGGTTCGTGCGCCAGTGTCCGGCGCAGGTCGAGGCTCAGGGCGGCGACGTTGGCATAACGGCGTTCGCGGTCCTTTTCGAGCGCCTTGAGCACGATCCAATCGAGATCGCGCGTCAGGCTGAGCGCCAGTGGGTTGGCATGGTTCGCCCCCGGTTGGTCGCCTACCACCGACGGTGGGAATTTGCGTGCGCGCACCCGGACCGAGGGGCGGATGGGTTCCTCTTCCCGGATCGTCCGCCGCATGGCTTCAAGGCCGCCTTCGACCAAGCCTTGCGGATCAAACGGGGGGGCGCCGGTGAGTAATTCATACAGGAGCACGCCGAGGCTGTAGACGTCGGTGCGGGCATCGATCGCGCCGAGTTTCAGGTCGGCTTGCTCCGGGCTCATGTAGGCAGGCGTCCCGATGAAGTGTCCCGGCAGGGTCAGTGTGCTGTGGTCCGACAGCCGCGGTCCAATGGCCTTCGCGACGCCAAAGTCGATGACTCGCGGCCAGGCTTCGCCGTCCTGCCGCGACACGAGGATGTTGGTGGGCTTGAGGTCGCGGTGGATGATGCCGCGTTGATGGGCGTGGTCCACCGCGGCGGCAACCCGTAGGAAGAGCTGCAAGCGCGCGGGCAAATCCAACTGCTGTTCCCGGCAGAAGCGGGTAATGGGCGCGCCCGACACGAGCTCCATGACGAAATACGGCTGGCCTGTGGAAGTTGTGCCGGCATCGAGCACCCGCGCAATGTGGGGATGTTCCAGCAGTGCCAGCACTTGCCGCTCCGCTTCAAACCGTGCGCTGACCGCCCGCGAATCCATGCCGGGCTTGATGACCTTCAGCGCCACGCGGCGGCGCACGGGGTGTTCCTGTTCGGCTTCAAACACCATGCCGCAACCACCGGTCCCCAATTCGGCCAACAACCGGTAGGGGCCGACCAATGAACCAAGCGCGAGGCCGACTCCCGTGGCCGGCGGGGTTGGTCGGGCCGGATTGATGGCGGGATGCTCGAGGAAATCATCCGCCTGATGGTGGCCCAACAAGGATTCGACTGCTTGGCGGAGCGGTTCGTCGGGCCCGCACTCTGCCGCGAGAAAACGTTGGCGCGGCTCCCCGGGGGCGAGTTCAAGGCAGGTCAAGAACAGCTCGCGTTCGCGGCCGGACAAAGCCGCCGGCATTAAATTAGAATTCATTACCGGGGGCTAAGCGCGGCTGGCTTCCATTTGCCGCCGAAGCCAAGCCCGGGCAAAAGTCCAAAGCCGCTCGGTGGCCCGCAGGGAAAGTTTCAGCGCGGCGGCGGCTTCATCCATCGTCAGTCCCACAAAATAACGCAGCTTCACGAGTTCGGCGGCGATCGCATCGACTTGGGCTAGGGCCGTTAGCGCTTCGTCCACGGCCAGCAATTCGTCGATCGGGGTTAGGAGTGGGAGGTCAAATTCTTCGAGCTCCGTGTGGTCGGCCCCGCCGCCCCGCTTGAGCGCCCGCCGGCGCCGGGCCGATTCGACCAAGATTCGGCGCATTGCTTCCGCCGCGGCGGCAAAAAACTGACTACGATCCTCGAATTGGACGCCGCCGCCCCCGGCGAGCCGAAGCCAAACTTCATGGACGAGCGCGGTCGGTTGCAGGGTGTGGCCTGGGGCTTCGAGGGCCATCCGGTAGCCCGCCATCCGGCGCAGCTCGTCATAGACGAGGGGTAATAACTCGTGGGCGCCAGTGACCGGCAGGCCGCGCAAAGGGGATGGCGGGGGCGCGGTCACCGAGCTCATTGGGCGAGGGGCGAGGGGCAGCACAGAGGATTTATCTACTTGGTGAAACGCGGGCGCGAGGACGGTCGTGCCGAAGCCTAATGAGCCGGGTAAATGGTGACTGGTTACAACGGGTTGCGACGCTTCAGGCGGGGCTTTCAAGTTGGGGCTGCGGCCAGCCGGCTGCGGGGCGGTCCTTAATCTGGGTAAGGCTTGATCCTACTTTACGGCCGGGGTGGTGAGGCGAGCGGCGAAAACAAAAAGCGGCAGAAAGTTGGCGGAGTAATCCAGCGGCCTGCGCATTGGCAAATTGCATGCCCCGTCAGCTCAAGCTGGCCAGTTCCATACACGGAACCTGCGCGCTCCCCAAAACGGCAATTTCGGGGGGGCAGAGTTGGTGGGAAAAGCATTCCGGTTGACATCTGCCTTGTCCTCCGGTGATTACTCAGAGGCTCCACGCACAAAATCAGTTCTTAACGGTCTGTCTCTAATGCTACCTATGAATCATCCAAGTTCCACGCAGGCTGTGCCAACAGCCCGCTCAACTACCGCCGCGGGTCGGCGAAACCTGACGGCAGGGCTGGCTTCCCTGCTTCTGTTCGGCACTGCGGCTGTCGGTCTGGCTCAAAGTGACATCACCCAGCCGGGTGACGTGATTGTGCCGACGTCGAGCAACAGCCCCGGATCGGAAGGTGCTGCGAACGCGATCGACAACAAGACGACGAAGTATCTGAACTTCGACGGGGCGCAAAACGCGGTCGCGACCGGCTTCACGGTGACCCCGTCCGTGGGGGCGACGATCGTGACGGGTTTGACCCTGCAATCCGCCAACGACGCGCCGGAGCGTGATCCGGCGACCTTCAAGCTGGAAGGCTCCAACGACGGCACGAACTTCGTGGCGATCGCGGATGGCACTGTGCCCGCCTTCAGTGACCGCTTCGTGACGGTGCGCAACGACTTTGCGAACAACCAAGCGTTCAAAGCCTACCGCTTGACCTTCCCGACCACCGCTTCCGCCAACGGCTGCTGCATGCAGGTCGCCGAAGTTGAGTTGCTCGGCACCGTGGTTCCGCCCGACGTGACCCAGCCGGGTGACGTGATTGTGCCGGGGCGGGCGGGCTTGTTATACTGGGTTACGACGTGGTTGATAAAAAATTAGTGGTGAATAAAACGGAATCTGAACTTGTTAAGAAAATATTCAACCTTTATTTGGAAAAACCATCGAC